>JAGQLF010000009.1 GCA_020429545.1 Candidatus Dojkabacteria bacterium | reverse complement strand
CCATCGTATTCAATTACAATATAATTATGAATAATGAGGAATCTTCTGATCTTATTGGTCAGCGAAAAATTCGTATCGAAAAAGCAGAAAAATTGAGAGAACTTGGTTTTGATCCATATCCAGCAAAATCTAATCGAACACACTTAGCAGGTGATATAAAAAGTAATTTTGAAAATTTAGAAAATGAAACTGTAACAATTGACGGAAGACTGATGGGTTGGAGAGAACATGGAGCGCTAATTTTTGGAGATTTAAGAGAGCAATCTGGAAACATTCAGTTATATATTAAACAAGACGAAATTGAACCTACTAATGTGGAAAATGGCAACTTAGGGTTTGATAACCTAAATCTTTTAGACATTGGAGATTTTGTTGAAGTAACAGGATATGTAACAAAAACACAAAGAGGCGAAATTTCTGTTTGTCCTAAACAAATCAAAATTCTGGAAAAGTCAATTCGACCAGTACCTACAGAGATAGAAGACAAAGAAGAACGATTTAGAAGAAGATATTTAGACATGACTATTCATCCAGAAGTAAGAGCCAGATTTGAGAGAAGAGCAGCATTTTGGCAAGCACATAGAGATTTCTTTAATGAACGAGGATTCTTTGAAGTAAATATCCCTATTCTAGAACATATTCCAGGTGGAGGAGATGCTGTACCTTTTAAAACACATATGAATGCAATTAGCGAAGATTTTTATTTAAGAATCTCTCACGAGCTTCCACTAAAAAGATTAATTGGTGGTGGCTTTGAAAAAGTTTATGATATTGGAGCAAGATTTAGAAATGAAGGTCTGTCAGACGAACATCTTCCAGAACATGTTGCAATGGAGTTTTATTGGGCATATGCGGACTGGAGAGATGGAATGAATATGATTAGAGATTTATTCAATCATATAATTGAAAAAGTTTATGAAGGAAACCATATTTTTAACATAAGAGGATTTGAGGTAGATTTTTCAAAAGACTGGGAAGAAATTGATTTTAATAACATTATGAGAGAAAGGTTTGGAATCGAAGATGTTTACAGTGTTTCGTTAGAAGAAGTTGTAAAACTACTGAAAGAAAACAATATCGATTTTGATGAAAAAACTATAAGTGTACCAAGAGGTGTAGATTCATTATGGAAGCAAGTAAGAAAGACAATTGCAGGACCTGCATTTTTAGTTAATCATCCAAAATACTTATCGCCACTTCAAAAACCAAGTTTAGAAAATCCTAATATGGTTGAGCGATTTCAGCCAATTATTGCAGGGAGTGAGTTAGGAAATGGATGGAGCGAAGTTAACGATGCAATTGATCAATACAATAGATTTATTGAGCAACAAGAATTAAGAGATTCTGGTGATGACGAAGCACAATGGTTAGATATTGATTATGTTGAAATGCTTGAATACGGTATGCCACCAACTTTTGGTTATGGCCATAGTGAAAGAGTATTCTGGTTTTTGGAAGATGTAACTGCAAGAGAAGGAGTTCCATTTCCACAGTTAAAATATTCAGTTAGTGATACTACTAAAAAGATTTACCCTGAAGTTGATTTAGAAGATATAAAGAACTGAGAATCATTACTTTTCAGATTCATTAGCTACTTGTTTGTAAATAAGTGAAGCTAGTTTTTCTTTGAATTCATAGTAATACCTAGAGATTTCAGCCCCAAGGTTTGGATTAAAAGTAGCCACCTTCCATTGAGGTGGATAAAAGACTTTAAGCGGATAGCCTTGTTCAAGTTGTGATTGAAAATACCCTGAAGGATTAGATATTTCAGATAACACCTGTCCTTTAAATATTCCTATATTATTAAAAAAATCCGTTAAAGTTATGCTATCTCTGGGGTCAGTTAGTATATCAGACCCAATGAGCAAATGGTCTAATAGATATGTGCAGAAAACATCAAAAAGATCTTCTACTTTTTCTATATATGAAAAAAATGTTTCGGGGCCATACTCACTATGATTTGTTTCTATGTCATTATATTCTTCACTGTTTTTCTTACCTAAATCTAATATCCAATCATATTTGTTTGGTATTCCTAACCTGCGATCTTGCTTTATATTCTCTAAAGCCATACCTGAGTTTTGCATCATTAACTTTATCCAATCAATTCCTTCTTCTTTCTCTACAATATAATGTCCATTTTTATTCTGGATATCAGATAGTATGCTATTAACTGATGCACCTTCTATTGGTTTGCTCAAATCACTTTCAGAATCTTCAAGTGGATTAGAGTTATCATTTAATTCTGCTGAAGACATATTGTAATATTAAACTTCGGGATTATATCACAGTATTTTTTCTTTCAAAGTTTGAATAACATTATCCTTATTCACCTTTATTAATTTGTAGTTTCTACCTTTCCCTTCAAACCAAGTTTTTTGTCTTTTTGCGTATTGTATATGGGATAGAGCAATGTCTCCTTCCATCTCTACAACTCCAATCTTTCCATCTAAAAATTCAAGTACCTCTCTATAACCTATACCTTGCAGTGCAATTGAGTCTTCTTTATAACCTAAATCTAGCACATCTTTAACTTCTTTAATTAATCCGTCAGATAACATTTGACTTACACGATTTCTTATTTTTTCTTTTAATTCATCCCAGCTAAATTCTGGGTACAGAAATATAACTTCGTATTTAGATATATCTAAAACTGGCTTAGTTTTGTTATTAGAATTTTGCTTCTGAATCAGTCTAATTAATCTTCTAGGATTATTTTTATCACTGTTATTTAAATTTTCTAAAGCTTCATAATCCAATTGCAATTGAAGCTCATCTATTGAAAGACTATCTAATGAATGGTCAAACTCTTCTGTGATTTCAAATTCATATCCTTTTAAAATTGAATCTATATATAGCCCTGTTCCGCCAACTAAAATTGGAAGTTTTCCTCTTGAGTGAATATCTATAATTTTTTCTGAAGCAAGTTTCTGATAAGAGTAAACATCAAAACGTTCGTCTGGTTCAAGGAAAGAGAGTAGATGGATTGGAATATTGTTGATATTGTAAGTAGACAAATTGGACAATTTTAGGGGACTGCCACGTCGCTCGCTTTGCTCACTCCTCGCAGATCGTCGGACGGTTTTAACTTCTTTGTTAGTTCCAATATCTAAATATTTATATATCTGCCTTGAATCAGCATTTATCAGTTCTCCATTAAACTCTTTTGCTACTTGTAGAGCAAGCGCTGTTTTACCTGAACCTGTTGGACCGCCAATTACAATTATCTTTTGTTTCATTAATGCTTAATCCTTAAATCGTTTAAGCATAATACCATTTAGAAAGAAACATATTCCAACCATTTCAGATAATTCTTCAATTCCTATCACAAGAGAGTAGAGTTGATTACCGAATAAATTGCTTCCAATTATTTCTAAAATTAATACTGCAAGAAACAGAGAAATCCCTATAATGTATGAATTCTGTATACTCTGTTCTTTTTCTCTAAAAATCATGTAAATAAGAAAGATTAAAACAAGTAGAATAATTATTCCTAGGGAATAAATCCAAGAACTGTTTGCTGCACTTGTTAAGGATTCTGGACCATGTAATTGTTCCTTAATATAAGTGTTAAAATTTTCATGTAAGCTTAAATATTCATCCAAAGCAAGAAGTACAAAAAATGTTCCAGAAGCAAGCATTGCAAATAAATCCCTAAACTTTACCATTGTCTTTGTTTGGGATAAGAAAAAAACTCCTGTAATTAATGCAATTGCTGAAGTAAACATTGTTGCAATAGTATATTCTTCATCAAGATAAAAAATACTATATGGTTTGTTTAAAGGTGTCCATCCTTGAAGAAAAACATGCAGAATGAAAATCAGAATTGAAAATCCAATTAATATTTGTGCTTCTCTTATAAATCTAAGTTTTCTTAAGAACGATACTATAGGTATATTCATAATAGAGTAGTATAATATATAAGTTGTCATGGTGAGATTGGCAAACCATGAACATTATCTGTTGATTGGCCCCTTTCCTTCGGCAAGCTCAGGACAGGCTTGCTCAGGGTGACAAACATATTTAATAATACAGAAATTAAGTGAGAAAGTTTACTAAAAGAAATGAAAGTTTTACTTGCATAAACTGTGAGCAAGAGGTCTCTCCTCATCCTTCAAGCTCTAGAGACCATTGTCCATTCTGTTTATATGGGCTGCATGTGGATATAAATCCTGGAGATAGAGCAAATAAGTGCAAAGGAATTTTAAAACCTATCGGAATTAAAAATACGAATAGAAAAGAGCAGATAGTATTTAAGTGTGAAAAGTGTGGTGAAGAGGTTAATTGTATTACAGCTCCTGATGATATTCGGGAAGTGGTACATAACTTAGGAGTAAATTAAGTAAACCCTCTTGTCTATTATAAGTTCTTTTAAAAACTTCGAATACCACATGTACCTTAGCTAACCGTCTTATTTGCAAATCAAGATCAAGACCACTATTCGTTGTATCGTTCTTAGAATCCCTAATTAATTTTAATGATTCTAATTCATAGGATTTGCAAAGATACTTCCCTACACAATATTCTCTTGACTTCTCATCCATGTCTGCCCATAGGTCTGGAATAGATCCATTAGATTCAAAATGCATTTCTCTGAATATATCCGCAAGCTCTCGTTTTAGTAATGAATCTGTACCATAATCAGATGCCTCATTAAACGCATCTTTATATGGATTTATTTCTGTAGGTGATAATAGTGTAATCATAATTGCAAGAATTATACTCTATCTAAAATAGAATACAAGTGTCTAATTTTACTTTTTTCTGCTTGATTAGTTGACCCTACTGATATACTCTAAAGTTATATGAAAGGTTTTCCCCTAACTGACAAAATCAAGATTACATCTATTATTGTACTTGGAATCACAACTTTTGTTCTTTTATTCCTCTGCATTTTTTGGTTCATTATATATTTTGTTCAAGGCAGTTATACAAATATAGTACTTCTAAATTTTTATGGAAAGGACTTAGTAGCAAAAGTTCAAGATAAGGAGATTGAACTTGGAATTATGCAAATTAAAAACATGA
This sequence comes from Candidatus Dojkabacteria bacterium, assembly GCA_020429545.1. Classification (GTDB taxonomy): domain Bacteria; phylum Patescibacteriota; class Dojkabacteria; order J137; family J137; genus JAGQLF01. The sequence continues at coordinate 16,705 of JAGQLF010000009.1, read as the reverse complement.
AGATTAGAAACCTACCCTCAAATGCGACTATTGAATTCTATGATCTAGATGGCAATTTAGTTGATAAAAAGGCGACACTTGAACTTAACAATACACCTAATCTAGTTATAGAACCAGTAACTAGAAATAGAGATTTTTGTTTTATAAAAGCTGATGTAACAAACTTCTATTTTTTTAAAGGTGACGAAAAAATTGATCTACCCAATTTAGCTGATTTAGAACTACTAGAAAAAGTTAACAGAAATTCCAATAACAAGATTTATACTGGAAAAGATATTTATGTATATCCTGGTCATGCAGATCTTAGTGTTATACCAACAGAGTTAAAACCTGATCAAAGAATTATTGGATTTTATCCAATTTCTTGCTTAGAAATTGTTGACCCCGAAGCAGTACATAAGACAATATTACTCTATAAACACTATAACGAAGAGTCTCAACGAGCTATTGTAGAAAAAGGTTTGGAAGAAGTAGAAAACCTTACAATTTCAGATTTATAAACCAATATCTTTGTAGGGACCAATAATTATTGGCCCCTACAAATGAACTAACTAAATTTCTCACTAAAATAATCTTTAAGTTCATCAACCTTAACTCTTTCTTGCTGCATACTGTCTCTATCTCTAATTGTTACAGCATTATCTTCTAATGTTTCAAAATCGATAGTTACACAATAAGGTGTTCCAATTTCATCTTGTCTTCTGTATCTTTTTCCAATTGATGCAGTTTCATCGTATTCAGTCATATAATCAGATTGAAGCATTTTTTTAACTTCATGTGCTTTATTTTGTAAATCTTCTTTTTTAGATAAAGGCAAAATTGCAACTTTGATTGGTGCTAAGTTCTTAGGCAATCTTAAAACTGTTCTATAATCTCTTTTTTCATCTCCTGAGTCATCTATTTTTTCATTCTCCCAGAAGTGATCAATAACCATCATTACCAGTCTATTAAGACCGCAAGATGCTTCAACAATCCATGGAGTGTATCTCTCACCCTTTTCTTGATCAAAGTAGTCTAATTTCTGCCCAGAGAACTTAGCATGCTGACTCAAATCATAATCTGATCTTGCATGAATCCCTTCAATTTCATCAAATTTTCCCATTGAGTTAAAGTTGTAAGTTACATCTTCTGCAGCTTTTGCATAGAAAATTAATTTTTCATGAGGTCTAAACTTTAGGCTAGCTTTATCTATTCCAAGTACATTTGTATACCAGTTAATTCGTTCTTCTTTCCACATTGCATAAACTTCATCATTCATGTCTGGATGAATAAAGTATTGCAATTCCATTTGTTCAAATTCTCTTGTTCTAAAAACAAACTGCCTTGCAACAATTTCGTTTCTAAAAGCTTTACCAACTTGTGCAATTCCAAAAGGAACTTTTACTCTTAAATTATCCAAAACATTTTTATAATTTAGATAAATACCTTGGCAAGTTTCTCCTCTTAAGTAAGTTACATTTTCTTCGTTAAAAGTTGCATCAGTGGTTCCTAAATTAGATTTAACTAACAAGTTAAAGTTTCTAGGCTCTGCTAAATCGTTTCCATCTGGACTTTTAACTCCGAGTTCTTGAATAATAATTGCTAGTTTTTCTGGAGCAATTTTGTCCATGTCTTTCTTTTCAAGTGCAGTAACTATTTCCTCGTCAAATTTCGAATTTTGAATTTCAAATTCCGAATTTGAATCGAGGAACTCCTCGATTAGATGATCAGCTCTGTATCTCTTATGAGTCTTTTTATCTTCGACTAAAACATCAGAAAATCCACCAACATGACCACTTGCTTCCCAAGTTTTTGGGTGCATAAATATTCCAGAATCTAGAGATACTACGTCATCTCTTTCTTGCCACATTGCTTTTTGCCAAAGATTTTTAATATTTTCTTTTAGCAAATATCCATAATGACCAAAATCGTAAACAGCTTGAAACCCTCCATAAATTTCTGATGAAGGAAATATAAAACCATTTTCTTTAGCCCAGGACTTGAATTGATCTAAGGAAGTTAATTTTGTGTCCATAAAAAAATCGTCCTTAACAAATAAAATATTTGCTAGGGACGATTTTCACCGCGGTTCCACCCTTTTTGCTATAAATAAATAGCCTCTTTTAGGTATTAATGTTTTTATATTGCCTTGCCAAAGGGCTACATTAATAAAAGTATAATACCACTCTAATTCTACTTAGACAATAGTTTGTGTTATTATCGGCAGATTAAAAGATAAGATTGGAAACTAATGCTCAAAACTATACTGAAAATCCTGTGTACATTACTATATCTGAACAAAGTAGCAATATCTCAGCAAGAAGAGAGTGCATATTGAGATACATAGAATCTCAGTATTTTGATTTAGATAACTTAGAAATAGCAATAAGAGTTCATTTGAATTCACAAGTAAGTAAGGGAGTATTGAGTACTTCACAACTAGTTGAGTTTATTGAATATATATATCTTGGTAAACCTAACTCATATATCTCCATTAATTTGAACATAAATGGAGATCAAATAAAGCAACTTACAAAAACAGTGACTAATGTTTTACAAATCTCAATGCTTTCGTCTGAGTTAGAAACTATAGGTATTCAACCAAGAAAAGATAAATCAACTTTATATAAAAGAGTACACGTCTTTTCAGCAAAAGAACTTAAAGTTAGCATCGGCTTAAATCCAGACATACCAGATCATTACCTAAATTTCCTAACTTTAATATCTAATGGAATTTACCCTACTACATTTGCTCAAACTATATTAGATGAAGTACCTGATAATATCATTACTGGCACCAATAATTTTATACATAGATGGCGAGATCAAATCGTTAAAGGTGAACTACTAACTACTGGAGAACAATTAGCCTTCATTATTGAATCTTTAAGACACTTAAATGATCCTAGTTCCATTGTCTTAACTCAAACACAAATAAAGCTTTATGTTGCAAACGGTACCATCGATAATTACAAACAGAGAGTTAGAATGTTTGCTTCGTTATCTAAATATATTCATAACTACGATATGGTTTTATCAGAAATATTTTTTAGAACTCAGTATTCTATTACTCCAATTTTTGATGAGTCTACTGTTTACACACCTGATTTATTTGATAAAAAGTTTCCATATACTATTGGACTTTTTCTTGAATATTACATTCAAGGCTATGATATGAATATCCTCATTAATTTACTTGCACTTACATCAGGATTGTCATCTGCTACAGTCTCTGAACAGTTCGATTCAATCAGAAGAGTTATGCAAAATATATATTCTTACAAATGGTTTGTAAGGAAAGGCTATAGACAACTAGATTTTATTGAAGTTAGTGTCAGAGACGATATAAAGCAATTTTTAGTCAATTTTATTGAACAAACAAGAGCTAAATTAACAGAGCTTGGTGAATTATAAAAAAACTCAACATAACCCAACTAACAGTGTATAATCCACTATAACAGTACATTTTATACAGCTTGTAGCAAGTAGCTAGAAGCTAAAAGCTAACAATGATCGATCCAAATTTTATAAGACAAAATCCAGAGAAAGTTAAAACAAATACAACTGAAAGAGGAAATAATCCAGATGTAGTTGATGCATGGCTAGAAACAGATAGAAAAAGAAACGAGCTAATCCAAGCTAAAGATGAAAAGAGAGAAGAAAGAAATAGTCTAAGTAAAAATGTTCAGGGAAAACCAGATCAAGAAACTATAGATAAAGTAAAGGCGCTAAAAGAAGAGATTGATAAACTAGAATCTGAACTAGCTTCAGTAGAAGAAAAATGGAATGCTGAAATTAATCAAATTCCAAATATACATTTTGATGATGTTCCAAAAGGTAAAAGTGAAGATGATAATGTTGATATAGAGTTCATTGGTGAAAAACCAGAGTTTGATTTTGAACCAAAAAGCCATTTAGATTTAATGACTGATTTAGGAATTATCGACTTTGAAATAGGAGCAAAAGTTAGCGGGTCTCAATTTTATTACTTAAAAGGAGATGCAGTACTTTTAGAATATGCACTAATTCAATTTGGGTTGCATAAATTTATAGAAAAAGGTTACCAATTATTTCAAACTCCAGATTTAGCAAAATCTAGATACTATTTGGGAACAGGGTACGCACCAAAAGGAGATGAAGCTCAAACTTACGAAATTGAAGGTGAGGATTTAGGACTAATTGCAACAGCAGAAGTAACAATGGCAGGCTACCATGCAGATGAAATTTTTGATGCAAAAGATCTACCTAAAAAATATGTAGCAATTTCTCATTGTTACAGAAAAGAAGCAGGTGCATATGGAAAATATTCAAAAGGACTTTATAGAATTCACCAATTCACAAAAATGGAAATGTTTGCGTATTGTACAGAAGAGCAGTCTGAAGCAATTCATAAAGAAATGTTAGAAATTGAAAAAGAGATAGCAACAGAACTTGGAATTCCATTTAAAGTAATTCAACAATGTACTGCAGATCTTGGTGCAATTGCTGCAAAAAAGTTTGATTTAGAAGCTTGGATGCCTGGCAGAAGAGATTATGGAGAAATTACTTCAACATCAAACTGCACAGACTATCAAGCAAGGAATCTAAACATCAGATATAAAGATATTAATGGCAATAATAAGTATGCACATATGCTAAATGGAACTGCCATTGCACTATCAAGATTTCCAATTGCAATAATTGAAAACTATCAACAAGCAGATGGTTCTATTAAAATCCCAGAAGTGCTTCAAAAATATATGGGTAAGGAGGTTATTAGTAAATAAAACTTGTGCTAATTTACCCTCAAACCTTGATTTTATGGTATAATTGGCACAGTAACATCACTTAAAAATGTATCACAACATTCGTAAACTTTCGGATGCGAACATAAAAAACAAAACTGTTGTTGTTCGTGTTAACTTCGATGTACCAATCAATAATGGTGAAATTACCGATAACACTAGAATCGCATCTTCAGTCAAAACAATTGAATACCTTGTAGAAAATAACTGTAAAGTTGTTTTAATTTCACACATGGGACGGCCAGAAGGTGAGGCAGTGGACGATTTATCACTAATGCCAGCCAGATTTGAACTAGGTAAACTTCTAAATAAACCAATAAAGTTTGCTCATATAGAAGCCTGCGAAAATTCAATTAAATTTATGGAACAAGGAGAAATTCTTTTACTAGAAAATCTAAGATTCCATAAGGGAGAAGAAAGTAAAAAAGCAAAAGAAAGAGAAGAATTTATAAAACCACTTGCAGCTTTGTGCGATATATATGTAAACGACTCATTTGGAGTTTATAGAGAACATGCATCGGTTCTAGAATTACCTCAACTATTACCTAGTTATGCAGGGTTTGCAATGGTAAAAGAGATTGAAGCATTAAGTAAAATTGATGAAAGCCCAGAAAGCCCATATATTGCAGTAATTGGAGGTGTAAAGATGGATACAAAAATTCCAATCTTAAAATCATTAGTAAAACAAGTAGATACAATGCTCATCGGAGGTGCTATGGCATACACATTTTTAAAGGCTCAAGGAGTTAGTATTGGTGATTCTAAATTTGAAAAAGAAAATCTAAAAACCGCTGAAGAAATATTAAAGTCTGCTGAAAAGAATAAATGTGAAATACTTTTACCTGTTGATCATATAGCGGGTAAAGAATTTAAGGAGAACACAAAACCTATAGAAATAACAACACAACAAATTCCAAAAGGACATTATGGTTTAGATATTGGTCCAAAAACAATGAGTCAGTTCAGAGAAGTGATTGAGTCTGCCAAAACAATTCTATGGAATGGACCTATGGGAGTTTTTGAATGGGAAAATTTTAATAAAGGAACTGAAGCTATTGGTGAATATATAGCTCTTTCAACACCTAAAGATGCTTACAAAATTGCTGGTGGTGCAGACACTACATACGCAATGTTAAAGCTCCGAATCAAACCTAAACGTTTCAATCACGTATCAATAGGAGGTGGCATGATGCTCAACTTCTTAAGTGGTGGAAAGTTTAAGGTTCTTGATGTATTATGTGGAGTGCAAAAAATTTCAGAATAATTGTTATGCTTCAAAACGTTTTAAAAGCCTGATACAATGGAACAAACAGACGACCCTTCGCCCAGTAAGGTGACTTACATGAGAGATTCAAAACAAAAATATATTTTTCTTGTTTTTCTATTTTTTCTAGGTATTTCGATTCTTGTGAACATTGTTGATCCAGGTGGTAGAAAAGATGCCGTACAACAACTTAGAGTAAATGACTATGTTGAAGTAGCCGGTGAAACTTTTGATTTTATAATCCAAGATATTGAGGACTTAAAGATAGAGAAAACTCAACAGATACGGAATCAACAATTTTTACTGTGGCAATCAACTTCTCCTGGAGCATACGAAGCACTAATTAGAGAGCAATGTGCTGCAGTTGGTTGCAATGCAGAACAAGTAATTAGAGTAATGTATTGCGAAAGCAAGGGAAATGCACTAGCAACTAATGGTAGATACTTAGGTTTATTCCAACACGATCAATATTATTGGATTATACGTGCACAAAGATATGGAATTCCTGGTGCCTCAGTATTTGATCCATACTCACAGATTCATGTAACGACTAGAATGTTCTCAGAGGGATTAGAATATTTATGGCAGTGTAAATAAGAGCTGTTAGCTGCAAGCCTCAAGCTAATAGCTTTCAGATGTTAGTTCCCTCCTTTGAGGAGGGTGGATTCCTGCGAAGCTGGAAGACGGGAGGTGTAATAAAGATTTAATTTTTAATTTGTTCTCGATACAATCTACTACGCTAAAGCTTCGTAGAATCACTCGAACTGACAAATATGTTAAACTGATCGAAGTTACACAGATTAATAATGTATAAACTTTTTACAGACGGTGGAGCAAGGGGGAATCCCGGCCCAGCTGCAATAGGAGCTTTCATCTTTGATAATGAAGACAATTTAGCCGCGTTTGATGGTAAATACTTAGGAGAAGCAACCAATAACGAAGCAGAATACAATGCCTTAATTTTAGGACTTACGTTGGCAAATAAAGAAGGAATAAAAGAAATTGATTGTTTTTTGGATAGCGAATTGGTAGTGAAGCAGCTAAACGGACAGTACCTAGTTAAGCAAGAGCACTTACAAAAACTAAAGGCTGAAGTTCAAGATCTAGTATTTCTTTTCGAAAAAATTGCTATTCATCATGTGCCAAGAGAGCAGAACAAGCATGCAGATAGAATGGTAAATGTTATTTTAGATTCAATACAATAATTTCTCCCCTTGAGGCGAGTGGTATAAAGTGAGCAGAGCGAAACTTTATACCGAGGGGTGTTACAGTAACACCTCCCGATTCCAACTGAAGTTGGAATCACCCTCCTCAAGGAGGGAATAGTCTACATATTATCTAATTTTATGAAGTCACGACAAGAATCACAAGAGCTATTAAAAGAGTATATAAAAAGTCCAGCACTAATTAATCACTGTGAAATGGTAGCAAGTGCAATGGAAGCTTATGCTAAAGATTTGGGCAAGTCTTCCGAAGAAATTGATAAATGGTGGACTACAGGTTTACTTCACGACCTAGATTGGGAAATGTACCCAGATGAGCATCCAAATAAAGCAATAAATGAAATTTTACCTGAAATTGGCTATGAAGAAGAGATTTTAGATGCAATTGCAGCACATGCGCCAGAGAGAACAGGAAAGCAACCAGAAACAGAAATAGAGAGGTATTTATTTGCATGTGATGAGATTTCCGGATTCATGAATGCAGCCAGTTTGGTCAGACCTGAGGGATTTATAGGAATGAAACCAAAGTCAATCACAAAAAAATTGAAAGATAGTCATTTTGCCGCAGCTGTAAGTAGAGAAGATATAAATGATGGTGCAAAAATGATTGGAAAAGAATTAGGTGAACATATTGCCTTTTTAATTGAGGTATTTGCAAAATAAATTATTTTGTAGGATAGGATGGCCATCCTATCCTACAAATGAATTTATGATCCGCCTTAGAGGTACACGACGTTGACGTTGCACCTACAAGAAGATTATTCTCTATCAAAAATTCCATCTGCCAAACCTTTGATCTTTTTAAAAACTCTTTTACCTTTTTCTCTTAAGTCTATACGTCGCTGATGACCAGATTTCAGCTGCCTTTTTATTTGATCAACAGCCATATCAACAGCTTTTCTTAGATCTCTATCTTTAACCCTTGCAACAATACTTACAGGAATAAAAATTTCTGCTTTAAGCTCATACATATCACCTGATTTATCTACTCCAATTCTTAACTCATGATCTGTTTGTGCTTTCTTACGTAATAGTTTTTCAATTTTTTGAAATCTCTTAGTTGCGTATTCTTCTAGAGTCTGATAAGTTGGTTTGGTAAGTGAGGGCGCAGTTATATTGATATGCATATGGAAATTGGTAAGAAGTAATGTATGAAGACATTATTTTATTATATCAAATACAAATATTAACTTTTATTTAAATTTTATGGATGATGAATCAACAAAGACTGTAGAGGTTAGCTCTGATAAAACAGAAGAGTATTTTGAGCAAAAAAGAATTTTAAAAAATTTAAGAGGTGATATAAAAGATTTGAAGACTCAGCATGAAAAATGGAATGAGCTTCAGCAAATAAATAAAAAAGCAAAAGAAATTAGAGACGAAATTAAAGAAGATGATGAGATAAGAGAGCTTGAAGAGAAGACAAAACAAGTAAAAGAGAGAATTGAACTAATGAAAGAAATGATTAGAATTGATTTAATTGAAAATGCTGAAATTGAAGTAAAAAAAGATGGAAAAGTTCTAAAACTTGTTTATGTTTTGAAAGAAGGAAAAGAAGAAGATAGATAAGATATAAAATATAAAAATACGAAATTCTAATATCGAAATCTGAAACAAATCAGAAATAAGAATCTATTAATAGTGCTAAAGTTACTAAATCAGTACGCATGATTTGCCTCACGCTTATACATTCTGATAAATTTAATACCGAACAATACTTATTTGAATAATTATAAAAATGGTTACTGTGTGTATGTTTTCGAATTTCTTACTACGTGCTTCGAATTTCACCTAAAGGAGTTTTTGTGACTTTTTTCATTTAATTCAGTCTTATATAGTAACCACACCTTGAGGTTACTTTATTTTACGCGTAAAGTTAGTGTAGTTAATGTTATTTATGGACAATAAAGATTTACTAACAAAAAGTTATAGTGACTATGCACCTGAGATTTTTAGGTTTTGCATGTTCAAGCTTAACAATAGAGAAGAAGCTGAAGATATTACTTCAGAAGCTTTTATTAAGTTACACGAACAAAATATTGCAGAGATTAATAATGTTAGAGCATGGCTCTATAAAGTGTCTAGAAACTTAATCTATGATGGGTTTGTTAGACCTGTGGCTAAAAATCTTGTCGAATTTACTGACATGAATGCAAACGAAGAAACAATCAACAATTCATTAAAATCTTTAGAAAAAGATGCTATTGACTCAGAAACTATAGAAATAGTGAAAATTGAGCTTAAGAATCTTGACGATACAACAGCTGATATTATCTCAATGAAAGTTTGGGGTGATATGTCTTTTAATGAAATTGCTCAAGCAACTGACTTAAAAGAAAGTGCTGTAAAAATGCGATTCTATAGAGGAGTTGATGAATTGAAAGATAGTGTTAATACGAAAGGATCTAATATTAAAGCTATTACTATACCAATATTATTAGCAGGGATATTAGGAATTTCAACCCAGCCAGCTTATGCATTTACAGCTGCAAGTTCTGTAGCAGTTGCAACAGCGGTTGGTTCTACTTTAGGTTTTACTTTAACTAATATGGTTAATACAAATATAGCTGGATCTGCAACTGTTGCAGGCACTGGTATTTTAGCAACCACAGCAGCTAAGCTTATTGCTGGAAGTGCAGTATTAGTAGCTGGTGCAGGTGTTGGTATTGGTGCTGTTGCAATACAGTCAAATGTACCAAATCAACCTGAAAATGAGATTGTGGGGCAAAATAATACTACTTCAGAAAATAATTCAGAGGTAAATGATGCTGAAGTCAAAGCTTACTCAAGTGATAGATATAATTTAAGCTTTGATTACCCTAAACTATTAGGTGAAACATCAATAGGGTTTCATCCTGAATATTTTAATAGTGAGTCTATTGGATTTACTAATTCAGGTTTATCTATAAGTTACCCTCATTTTGAAGGTGGATCAGGTTGTGAAGTGATTTCAGAAAATATCTTTATAAGTAATCAACAATATTGGGTTTGTTCTTGGATACAAGGCGTTAACAAAGATAAATTTGGCTTAATGATCCAAAACTCGGGACCTGATGTTGGAGTAAGCAATACAATTACCTTAATGTACCAAAATCTAGAATCTATAGATCAAGTTAATGAACAACGGGAAATTATGGAACTTATTATCAGCACTATGAAATACGATTTTTCTAGTAGAACAAAAGCTCATAACGATTCTATTATATCTGGACTTGAATCTTTAGGTAGTTGGGATAAAGAAGAACAATTTTGGTTAACTGACAATGAAGGAAATAGTATTTATGGAGAAAACATTCCTACATGTACAGATAGCGGTCTAGTGTTCTCAAAAATACTTGCTACAAAATTGAAAACTGAAACCGTAATTGCTGAAAATACAACTAAATCTGTAACTGATTACTTAGAAAGCCAAGGTTATTCTATATGTATGGAAGAGTCCTATAACAGAGGTGGAGTTAGATTGTTTGAAAAGGAAGGAAATTTAATCTATATGACATATTCTGCAGGTGGATCAGCCGTTAACCCAAGTACACCTAGTGTTGAAGTGTATATATAATTAAATATTAATTGCTATTTAAAGGGTGAAGCATAATGCTTTACCCTTTGCTTTTTGTCCCTTTTTTATGCATACTTGAGTCATATATCATAGATATTTATTAATTAAGATATATGGAGCAAAATCAAGACATGCAAAATACATCTCCAGAACTGGGTACTCCACCTAGAGATGCAGATGTTGAAATGGAGAAACAATTACCAGAATCATCTATGGATTCCGGAAATAAGAGAAAGCTAATTAGAATAGTTTTAGTAACTATTTTAGTTGTTCTATTTGCTGGAGTTGCATTTGTGCTTTTGGGAGACGATATAAGAGATAGTGGAGACACTGAGATGGAGAAAGATGAAACTGGTGTTATGGTTGACAAGGAAGACACAGATAATGAAGAAGTCATTGATAACAGTGAAACTGCAACAGAAGAATCACAAAATAATCAAGAATGTACAAAGACATATTCAAATCAATATTATACTGATTTAACATTTGATTATGATTCTTGTTACTGGGAAGTTTCAGAGGTTCTAACAAATAGAATTTCTAATGATTCAAAAGAACCAACACAGGTAAAGGATCTAAAACTAACATTATCTAATGACAATGATACGTTAATTTTTGATCTAAAACCCTTTTTCTATGGAGATGGTCAAGCGGTTTGCCAGTATGGTGAATATAAAGAACTACCAAATGTATTTGATGGTGAATCAAGGTCAACTGGTAGATATCTAAATCACACCACAAATAATTGGACATACAGCCCGTTTGTATTGAAGTACAGCGATGAAATAGACTATAGTATTGAATCTCAAAGACCTGAATTCTACGGAACTGATTACTGTGCTGATTATGGATTCTGGTTTAGCACTTCTTTTGAGGCACTAGATCATAATAGTATTCTAAGAAACTTCTTATCAACTGGACCAGTATATTATAAGGGTAATATGAATAATATAGCTAAAGCAGATGAAGTAATCAAAACGATGCAATCTTGGTTTGATACAGTTAACCAATAATAGAGTAGTAAAAACCCTGAAGATTTATTCTTCAGGGGTTTTTAGCGTTATAATTACGTATGAGAAAGCTTTCTGCATACGAAATAAATCAACTAAACAAACATAATATAGATCCCTATTTTCTTGATCTAAATAGTATTGATAACAAACCAGTTGAGTACATAACAGGCTTTGCAGAATTTTATGGAAGAGATTTTATTGTTAATGAAAATACTTTAATTCCAAGAATTGAAACTGAGCGTATTATTGACTTAGCTTTCGAAAATTTACCTGAAGGCAAAGTAGATTTTATAGATGTTGGCACAGGTAGTGGAGCAATAGGAATAACATTTGCAAAAGAGTTAGAGAGAAAGAGAATAGAGTACAGAGGAATTCTGAGCGATAGTTTAGATGAAGCACTAAATATTGCAAGATCAAATATAAAAAAGCTTAAAGCCTACAGCTTAGAGCCGGTAACCAGCAACTTATTCACATCTGTATCAAAACAGAAATTCAACACAATCTTCGCAAACCTCCCTTACATTCCTACCTCTCGCATCTCGACTCTCGCTTCTTCCGTAAAAGACTTTGAGCCTGTATCTGCACTTGACGGAGGTGAAGATGGTCTAGATTTAATTAGAAAATTAATCTATTCAACAAGCGAATACTTAGAAAAAGATGGAGTTTTAATTTTAGAAGTTGATGATACTCATACACACAAATTCTCTGAAGAATTTATAGGCTGGGAAATAGAAATATTTACTGATTTGAATGGTAAAAATAGATTTTGGGTTTGTAAAATTAATTCATAGTTCTATACCAGACAAAAATTTTCTCAACTTATTTTCTACCTTTTCTTTGATTTTATAATAATAGTCTCTTGATGTTATTCCATCGCTTCTTTTTCCTGGAACAACTCCCTCTCTAGCCATTTGCACAATAGTTAAATTTTGGCGATAAAAGAAGTTAAAAAAACGTTGTTCTTGCCTATTAAGTGATTGTAAAAATTCATCGAAGTCTGAAGATAAAGTAATACTATGAATTAATTCTTGGTCATCTTTTTCTCGATCTATCATCTTAGTATTAAGTTTATTAGGATCGGGCAGCACTATTTGATAAGAATCAATAATATTTAAGAATTTATATATTATTGCCGATGTCCATCGATAGTTTGGGAAAGCTTGTTGCATAAATTGTACCTGTGATTCAATAGCATTTTCTTCAAAGCCTATGACAGTATTAATGTGTTCCCAATATACATTAAATCTTTTTATATCTCTTAATGAGAAGCTTGATTCATTTAGTATGTTAAATCTATTTACATATAGAGTTTTTAAAGAGCTAAAAAAGTATGTTGTAAACTCAACAAAAAACAAATTTTCCTGACTATCTACAAATTCTTGCTTTTCAACTGGAATTCTTCGGAAATCATAAGCTTTTAGGCATTCAGCTAATATGCTATTAGACTCATAAAATAACTCAACTAAGAGTCTGTTATGTCCTTTAGCCAATTTTCCTGAAGTAGAGAATATCTTAGGCATATATATGTGTAGTAGAACATTAAATGGATTATCATTGTAATAATCTTTTAGTGACTCCAGTATAAAAACATCTTCATAAAATTTATCTTCAGTTGAGAGTTTTCCCAATGCATCTATAAATAAATTTAAATTATCATCTTTAAACAACTCACCTATAGAAGTATTTTCTCTGCACATCAATGCTAATACATGTATTAAATCGTCAGAACAACTAATTACTAACTCGTCTTCTATAATTTCACTAAAAGGAATTTGAGAGATTAATACCTTAATTTCAGCAACACTATTTGGTAGTGTAAAAATTTCATCTTGAAGCTGCTCATATTTATTTAGTGTTATCTCATTGGAAGATTCTACTTTTGATTCTGTAACTATTTGCATTTTGGATTATTAAAAATTGTGTTCTGAATTATACAAAAAACACAATTTTTATGCAGGATTTATTTTGAAGTTGATTTTAATAGTTTTTTAAGCTTCTGAATTGAGTCTTCTTTAATAATAGAAACTGACACAACATCTCTGTTAGTTTCTTTCTCAAATTTCTTTATCATATCTTTTTCTATATTTTCAGATACCTCGTCAGACTTACTCAAGATTATAATTTCAGGCTTATTAATTAATTCTTCATCAATATTTTTTAGTTCTGCTCTCATTGATTTATATTTACCAATCATATCTTCATTTTCAAAACTCACAAAATGAGCTACAAATTTTGATCTTTTTGTATGTTTAACAAAACCAGTTCCAAGTCCTTTTCCTTCAAAAGTTCCTTCTATTAAACCTGGTAAATCCAGTAGAGTAATATCATCTAACCTTCCTTTTTGTGGGTCAATTGTTGTAAATTCGTAGGGCGCAACTTTAGCGTTTGCATTTGTTAACTCGTTTAGAATTGTTGATTTACCTGCATTTGGATAACCAATGAAAATAAAATCGCTTTGTAATTCTAATTCAAATTTAAACTGAGTAACTGGCATTTTTTCACCTGGTGTCCATTTTTCCCAGTTACCATATTCTTTGCTGCCTCTAAAACTATAGTTACCTCTTCCACCTCTTCCTCCTTTTAAAAGTAGTACTATTTCTTCATCTTCTGTTACTTCAGTAACTTTTTCCCCAAGATCATTATAAACAACTGTAGCTAATGGGACATCCAGATAATAATGGTCTCCACCAGCACCAGTTAACTGATTTTTGCCACCTCTCTCGCCATTTTCTGCTTTGTATATGTTATCTTGACGTATATGTCCTAAATCATATCTACTTCTTGATCCTCTTAGGTAGAAATTTCCGCCAACACCTCCATCCCCACCATCAGATTTTCTAAATGGCCCCATTGAGGCAATTCCGTCTCCACCATCACCTGCTTTGCATTCTAATCTTATTGAGTCTTTAAATTTCATGTTCCATTATAGCAGTTTTCTATTATCAGCAGGTAATTTTCAGATCTTTAGATCGGAAATTAGGTGAATTTGGTATGTTTTTTGCAAAATTTGTATTGCAATACAATGAAATAGGATATCCATTTTTGGTATAAACGTGAAGATCTGCATGGGGAAGTAGATCTGTGTAGCTAGGGTTGGCTGATTTATCAGTCAACCCACAATTCAAAATGGATATCCTACATTTTACAGCAAAATATGAAAGCTATAAATGTAACAAAAAAGGATCTACTAGAATATAGATTCACATCATCAAGAGAGAATAAAATCAGATTGTTCTGGCTTTACATATTAAAGTCAATGCCCGATTCTCTAAAGATTGAAGTCAGAAAAAAACAAACAGATCTCAAGAAGGTAAGTCAGAATACATTTATGTTCAGAACTCTAGATAGCACTAATGAGTTAACCGACTACCTAAGTCAATTTAAAGTTAACGTCGAAAACTTCGATTTTGAATTTCAATTAAATAACGTTTATAGTTTCTGACAAGTTTACATCCTTGCATAAATATCCTCTTCAGACCATAATAGTGTAGACTACATTTTAAAATTTATTTATGAAGAAGCATTTTCTTATATTAAGTTCTTCAATACTAGTTTTTTCTTTTTTCTTAGCTCCTGTTTCTGCTCAAGTGACAAAATCGTTAGAATCTAGAGATAACAACCAATTAACAGAACAAAGCAAACAAACTCGGTGTGAGCGAGTTACAACTAGATTGCAAACTGTAAACTCAAGATATGAGCAGGCAAAGGAAAAATATTCTGTTAGATATAGAGCAATTTATAATCGTATAAATACACTTATTGACCAGTTGACCGAAGACGAATTTGACACTACAGCTTTACAGCAAGATGTTGACGAGTTGAATTTACTAATTGGAGATTTTCAAGACACAGTAAATAACATTACTGAGTCTACAAACTCATTAAAACAATCTGCATGTGATGGTGATAGAGATGCATTCAATGTGTCTAAAACAAATCTAGAAAGTCTAGTCAAAGATCTTAAAAACACATCTCAAGAAATAAGAGAGTTAGTAACAATTCAAATCAAGTCTGATTTAGAATCATTAAAAAATTAAATTTTAAAAAACAGTTATGAATAGTAACCAGATGGATAACTCCGAAGTAGAGGATTATGCACTTCAAGACAAACTAAACTCTGCAGCAGAAGAAGCTATCCCAAAGCCTGATGTTGTAGAAATTAAACAACCTAAAGTTGATGATCCCAAAAGGAATAGTAAGCTTCTTATCTTTGCAATTATGCTACTTGCAATTGTAGGAATTATAATAGCATTATTTGTGATTTTTATTAGTCTTCCAAAAGCGACTCAGGCACCTGAAGTTTTGAATGAAAATAAAGATGAAAACTTAGAAAGTGACAACTTTAGGCTTGAAACTGACGATACAATAACAATTGATGATTCAGAAAAATCGTCAAAAGAGTCAATAGATGATACAATTAGCGACCTAGATACTTTTTTTGAAGACCTTAACACTAATACCGATTTCGAAAGCCTAGACATAAACTATGATGAGTAAAAAAATTAAGATGTACGGTACTACTTGGTGTTCAGATTGTTTAAGAACTAAAGTATTTTTTAATTTTAATAATATTCCTTTCGAATACATTAACATTGAAAAAGATGATGCAGCAAGGAAATACGTAGTTAATGTGAATCCTGAAGGAAATCAATCAGTACCTGTTATTGAAATAGAAGGAGTGAACGAAATTTTAATTGAACCTACAATATCAAAGTTAAAAGAAATATTAAATATATGAGCTATCCGGTTGTATATCTAAAAAAAGATAAAGAAAAACCAATTTTGAGACGACACCATTGGATTTTTTCTGGCGCAGTAAAAAAATTTCCCGAAGGTTTTAGTAATGGAGATATTTGCCAAGTTAGAAGTCATTATAATAAAGTGCT
>JAGQLF010000099.1 GCA_020429545.1 Candidatus Dojkabacteria bacterium | reverse complement strand
AATTTTATTACTAATGATGTTTCATTTAATTCTAAGAATGGCATTTTTCATATTTTGACTGGGCCAAATATGTCAGGTAAATCTACATATATAAGACAGGTAGCATTGGTCACACTTTTAGCTCAAATAGGCAGTTTTGTTCCAGCTAGCAAAATGAAATTTAGTTTGGTAGACAGAATTTTTACAAGAGTTGGTGCTTCTGATAATTTAGCAAAGGGAGAGTCAACCTTTATGTTAGAAATGATTGAGACTTCGAATATCATAAATAATGCAACAAACAAAAGCCTAATAATTCTAGATGAAGTTGGTAGAGGAACAAGCACATATGATGGAGTAGCAATTGCATGGGCAATTATTGAATATATTGTAGATAATATCGGTGCAAAAACCTTATTCGCTACTCATTACCACGAGCTAATAGAACTGGATAAAAGATACAAATCGGTTAAAAATTACCATGTATCTGTTGTAGAAGAAAAAGGTGAGGTAATATTTCAATATAAAATTGAAGATGGTGGAACTGATAGGAGTTATGGAGTACATGTAGCAAAAATTGCAGGGATACCTGAAGAAATTGTAAAACGAGCAAATGAAATACTTGGTAATTTTGAAAATAATGATATTAAAAAGACAGAGAGTAGAAATAAAAAGAAGACGGTACAACCGAAGAAGATTCATCCGGAACAGATAAACCTGCTGTAGAATAGGATAGCGGTCCTATTCTACATATTTATATTGCCTCGTTTATAAAAAACTTTATATCTTTTTTATACAATTTTGCAAACTCCAAAAGCTCGATCACATCAATTCTTCTATCTCCACTTTCTACTTTTGAGACGTAAGATTGGTATTTACCCAAAGCCTCAGCAACCGTTTCTTGTTTCATACCAAGCTGAAGCCTTACCTCTTTAAGTTTTTTTACAACAGATTCGTACTTTGGTTTATAGATTGTTTTTTTCATATTTATGTATTGATATCTAATTGTCGATATTTTATGATGACTTTATCCGTTTTCCAAAAGAGAATAACAAATATTTTTTAAAAAGAATAATTTTATGAATAATGTATTGGTCACAGAAGAAGAATTCATTGAATATAAAGAAGGAGTAGGTGGATTAAAAATCAAAGAATATTTAGAACATATCTTGAATTTAATTAGAAGAGAATATATTTGTAGTGAGTCTGAGATAGAGTTTTATTTTGAAAAGGATCAAAATATTGATGAGTTCTCTGCAAGTCAAAGATACTATATTAAATGCTCTTGTCCTAAGCACGATATTGTGGAGTATTTTGAAAAAAACGGTCCATACACAATGTATGTAAGAATGTAATCTAACTTCGATAAATGCTCAAAATACGGTATAATAGCCTATGAGTATTACCGATCGACAACAACAACTCTTACAGGCAATAATTGAGGAATTTATTGAAACTGCGGAAGCGGTTGGTTCGATTAGTCTTCTGGATAAATACCAATTTAAATTAAGTTCAGCAACAATTAGAAATGAAATGGCTGAATTAGTGTTTAGGGGATATTTATATAAGAAACACTCAAGCGCGGGACGAATTCCTACAACTAAAGGATGGAGATTTTTTGTAGATAAAATAAACTCAGACAAGATTAACTATATAGACGCCAATACCCAAGATGAAGTTGTTAACAATTTGGTCAAGCTAAAGGACGATAAAACTCATTTGATTAGACAGGGACTAGAGTTCTTGAGTGGGATGGCCGATAATGCAGTTGTAGCGCTTTTAGAAAATAGTATCTACTATGCTGGGCTTTCAACCATTACTCAACTTCCAGAAATGCGTGAAGAAGACAATTTAAAGAGAATTTTAAGAATTTTAGAAGACTACTATACATTATCTGATGTATTCCATAAGGGCAAAAGTTCAGAAAACATTAATATTTTGATTGGTGAAGAGGAAACTGGAAAAGAAATTTTTAAAAATTACTCTGTTATATTCTCAGAAGTGCAGTTTAATAACTCCAAAGGATTTATTGCTGTTGTTGGTCCAAACAGAATGGACTATGGTAAAGTTATATCTTCATTAAAGTATATTTCTGATACTATCAAATACATTATCAATAACTAGACTCCAAGATGGCTTTGCACTTTTTCTAAAAGTACATCTATATCAAGATCCGCTTTAACTATATATTCAGAAATATCAAGATCATCAAAGTTAGTTTGAACAATATTCTCTTTGTCCAGATTTGAAATAATTATAACTTTTGTTCTCATTCCTTCTTCAGTCGATCTCATTGTTTTCAGTAAATCAACTCCATTCATAACGGGC
>JAGQLF010000098.1 GCA_020429545.1 Candidatus Dojkabacteria bacterium | reverse complement strand
AATTGAAATATCTCCTAATCAACTACTTCCCCCATCTACTATCTACCTTCTACTTTCTACTACGTTTATTCAAAATCCACTTTACTGACTTGCTAACTTCTTTATCTTTTCTATGAATACATCCAATCCAGCAACATGGGCGTCGCATGCCATCTTTTAGTTCTGAAACAACTCTTTCAACGTGCTCATCTCGAGTTTCTTTTTTCTTAACTGATATTGTCCAGCAAATCCATTCATTACGAGCAAGTGGCGTCAAGCTTTCCCAGAGCCCTAATGCTTTTTTATCAGAAGTTAGTGCTTTCTTTAAATCTGTAGGTAATGTGTGTACTGTGCCCGATGAGATTGCCATTTTTAATTTTATATTATATTAGGACATATATCTAGCCAGACGAAGCTTTAGCGTAGTCTGGCTGGAATCATGGGACGATTTTCGAACTTCCCCTTGGCTTAATATTATCAAGTACCCTGTTTTATACAGCAAGGAGTTAAGCTGCTTTCTGTAGTGAATGTTCAGTATTAAGAATTTCCCCTACCTCATTGTTCACTATTTCTCTAGAATATTATCTTTCTACAGTAACTATACTACTGTAAGGGACTATCAATTCAACATAAATGTGTTATATAGAGATTACACTAAAATAATTTAAACAAATAATTTGTATTGCAATACAATGCATTATTTACGAACTTAGGTATAATTTGACTTACTAGGAGTTAATTCGCAAATAATTACATCTTTATGAATTTTTGGGAATTTTATAAAAATTTTGATAAGGCGTTGTACCTTAATAAAAATAGGAGTGATGTTGAATTCAAATTTTTGTTAAACAACTTGCATGGATGTTCAACAGTAATAGATTACGGATGTGGCTCCGGAAGATTAGCAATACCATTGTCTGAGAAAGGATTCAAGGTTCTAGGCATAGATTCCGATAATGACGAAATAAGCTTAGCTGAGCAAAATTCTAACAATAAGAATACTGAATTTATTTGCACCAATTATTTAAACTATTATAGTCCGACAAAATACGATGCTGCAATCTTCATATACTCGAGTTTTGGATATGGTAATGATAGGGAAAATGTTAAATTGCTGCAAAATGTAAACAAGAATTTATCACTTGGAGGAATCTTAATTCTGGATTTGTTAAATAAAGAGTGGTCAAGAAAAACTCAAGGTATAAAAGACATGTCGGAAAAAATGGACTTAAGTAAAACCGATTTTAAAGAATTAATCAGAGAAAGAAAGTTATTTGATAATGATAATTATGAAAAAACCACATTCCGGTATGTTCTTCGAGATGGGGTAAAAAGAAGTATTTCATTTAAACAAAAGTTATATACGTACAATGAGATCACAATGAAGCTAGTGTATTCAGAGTTTAAAGTAATTCAGGGATGGGGTTCCTATGATGGAACTGACTACAATCAACCTGACAGTAAGAGGCTAATAATCAAAGCTATTAAATCTTAATTCTTATTTACTTATATGAAAAAAATAGTCGATGTCCAAGGTTCGGAAGATTCTCGAGAAATAGATATAAACAAAGTTGGCATAAAGGGTTCCGCTTTTAGAGGCAAAATAAAATACGGAGACGAATTATTACCTTTTCAAGGTTATTCTGATTGTTTTGTATTTTTAGCTAAAGATAAAAAAGGTACACACATGTCCCGAATGTCTCGAGGTCTTGCATCCTTAATAGATAGAGAGATTTCCGATCAAACGTTAGAAGATGCAACAAAAGAAATGTTTAACAATCTTGAAACGTCTGAGATATTCATAAATATTTATACAACAGTTATTAGACAAAAAAAATCTCCAATTTCTGATTTAGTTGGATATGAGAGTTTCAAACTAGATTTTTATGTAAAGTATGATGGTAAGGATTTTATATGCGATATTAATATCCAACTAATAGGCACATCTCTCTGTCCAGCTTCAAAAACAAATAGTAATTATGGAGCTCATAATCAGAGGTCTGTTGTAAATGTAAGGACTGAATTTACAAATAATATAGATTTAAAAAAATATGTTGATTTGACTGAAGGCTCATTAAGTTCACTTGTATACCCAATAGTGAAACTTGATGATGAAGCATATATAACTGAAAAAGCCTACGAAAACCCTAAATTTGTTGAAGACATAGCAAGAGACCTAGCAGTAGTATTTGATCAAAATAAATTGAATTATATCTTGGTGGATTGTGAGAATTACGAATCAATTCATACACACAATGCGTACGCTATTATTTATAAGTAATTTATGAGTACCCTGGGAATTATCTTAATAAAACCAGATGCAATCCAAGACGGCCTAACAGATGATATTTTCCTTGACATAAC
>JAGQLF010000097.1 GCA_020429545.1 Candidatus Dojkabacteria bacterium | reverse complement strand
TCAATTTATGTACAGCCAGGTTGGTCGGTTCGTGTATATTCAAACACAAATAGAGGAGGATTGTCGAGATGTATAGGTTGGACTATGTGGAATCTTGGAATTGATAAGTATGACTATAGTTCAAGCTTAATTGCTTCATCAATTAGTTCAATTGATGTATATCATAGTTCTAACTGCCAATAGTAAGCAAGAAAAGCCCATCTAGATGGGCTTTTCTTATGATAAAACTTGAGGGCTATTGAATTGTAAATGGCTGTTTTGAATATAAGATATATAGTATAATTACCAAGCCAAATGGCCCTATCGTCCTTAAGAGATTCTTGCAGAGCGTAGCGATGCTAGAAGATCTTAGTCTCGATGAACGAAGTGATATCGGGATAACGGTATGAAATGTATTGGCCCTATCGTCTAACGGTTAGGACGGCAGATTCTCAATCTGTAAATCCGGGTTCGATTCCCGGTAGGGTCATTCGCTTTCACCAAATTGCCTTCTTTTCAAGAAGTCAATTTAGTTACAGCGAAATTTCTTGAAACAAAAATTCTTCTATTGCTATATACTCTATAGCTCAAAATTAAATCAATCATATGTTGGTTATACTTCTAATTTAAAACAAAGGTTGGTTGATCATCATAATAATCCTACACGAACCACGGCAAGAGCTGATGACTGGAAATTGGTTTGGTATGCCTCATTTCGATCGAAAGAGCTTGCAGAAAAATTCGAGAAATACTTAAAAACAGGTAACGGAAGAGTTTTTATGAGAAAAAGATTGATTGGCAATTTGGTAGAAGTTAATGACAATAAAGAATAGTATTTAGCTCGCCGTAATGCAATGAAGGTGGCGATTCCCGGTAGGGTCATTCGCTTTCATCAATCTCCGAATCTCCTTTACTACAAATATAATAAGTGATATAAATGTATATTCATGATTTCTTACATTACTTTTTACATAAAATGAAATGAAGCAGAGATCTAATCTTCCAAACATGATATTTATTCCTGTCATATTAGTGACTTTGGTTGCATTACTTTTTTTATTTACCAAATATCAATCAAGCATTTCAAATGACACTGATAATAGTCAAGAGGTTATTAATAATAATGATAATCAATCAAGTGAAAGTAATGAGAAGACTTGGAAATATATATCAGATAAAGGAGCAGAATTAGTTTTGATAGAACCATCAGATATAAGTAGAACAAAATGTCCAATTAATATTAAAGGACAGATGGAAAATAAAGGATGGTTTTTTGAAGCAACATTCCCTCTAAAATTAGTTGATAGCAATGGAGAAATAGTTGAACAGACTTTTGCAACTGCAACAAGTGAATGGACAACAGAAGGGTTTGTAGATTTTGATGCAACTATAAATTGTGCTGTTAACAATCTATCAGGTTATAAACTAATTTTGATGGCAGATAATGCAGCGGACCTACCAGAATTGGATGATTCAATTACAATTGAACTATAGAAACAGGATATTCAGTTAAAAATCCCCTCTGTTGAAGAGGGGATTTTACCTTTATTTTAAACTATGTCTTATAGATAAGATTCTACAGTTGAAGCCATATCGGTGTAGCTATATGCTCCAGGGAAATTGGTTTCATTAACAAAGAATCCTGGAGTTCCTTGTACTCCGAATGAAGCTGCTATTTGCTCATCTTGAGTAATTCTAGCTTCGTATTTTCCATTTTCTAAGCAGTCTTGCATAAAGCTCTTATCAACTGCACTAGACAAAAAATCTGCTAAATCACCAGCCTTTGAAACATCATTTTGAACTACGTCATTTATAATTGAATATCCAGCGTTGCTCATAAGTAAATCATGAACTTCCCAGAATTTTCCTTTCTCGTCTGCACAATATTGTGCCTGTGCTGCCAATCTTCCATTTCCATGTCCATTTGTATAAATTTGGATAAACGCAGCTTCTCCATTATCAACAAGATTTTTAAATTCCTGTACTGGAGCTACATATGTTCCTCCATCGGATACAAGAGTAAATTGAGATCCTGCAGATTGATTTAGCTCAGGGTTTTTTCCGCTAGCAATGTGGCAGTAAGGACAGCTTGGATCTGAAAACTCTACTAAAAGCAATCCAGTATCAGTATCACCAAATGCTAATGCATCATCGGTAAAGATTTCCTCAATTTGATCATATGTAACAGCTGTAACTGCACCAGCCTGTGTTCCAGTTGTATCTACAGCACCAGTTGCGGTTGAGGTTCCGACTGTTATTTGATCCAAATTAGATGCTATTTGATTTAATCCTATCAATAAAGATAAAGACATAAACACTCCCGCAATAACAATTGCAACAGGCATTAGAAACAATTTTAAATCGATCTCAATTGTATCTGAGTCTGTTGATTTTTTTGCTTGTACTGCTTTTGATTTTTCTTCAATTTTTTTTGAAGATAATTCTTGAGCCATAAAAGAAATAATTAAGAAATAAATTTATAAAGTATCTTACTCTCCTATAATCTACTACCTTGGTAGTAGATGTCAAGTAAAAAGTATAATTATTTTAGATACAACAAGAATACAGAATGACAAATTAAAGTTGAAAAATTAATATTAATAACTGAATAGTT
>JAGQLF010000096.1 GCA_020429545.1 Candidatus Dojkabacteria bacterium | reverse complement strand
GTAAGTAAATGCTTATTAAATTAGTGACTCTACTAATTTTGGTATTAGTACGAATCAATTTATTACCTATCAGTATAAAACTGTAACTATTTTCAAATTCTATAAAGTTCTTACCATCTTGCTTCGGTAACGTTAGTTGAAGTTTATGAAGATTATTTTTGATTGCTAAATTATCCAAGATACTCTGAAAATTACAAAAGAATCCAAAATCATTTCCATAGTGCTTAATATCACTTAATGCAAGACTCCATAACACAATTTCATGACTCGGCAAAATGAATTGTTCTTTTAATGCATCTATTATTCTCTTTGAATCAGTTAAGAACTCCTCCTTTGTTATTTTTTCCTTACTTTTTATATTACGGAATAAGGGATCTTTAAATAAAGATGTTTTGCTTATTAGGTTCTTTAGTCCAAATGGCTCATTATCAGTCAGTAGGATTATTTCAGGTAAGAATTCTGAAAGTATTGGTGAATAAAATAAACTTTGCATTCGGCTGCTAACTAGATCTATCAAAGCTTTTGGAAGCGAAAACTTAGTATATAAATCTACCAGATTGGATATATAAAACTCACTACTAGTTTTATTATTCTGGATGTTGCACCTAAATAAATTTACTAATTCGATTAGTCTCTCTATATATAGATCTATTATAGAGCCTTTGAAAGATAATCTTTTGAGTGTTGTTTCGGTTTCACTTATTTGTTTACTGAATTCAGGTAATTTTACAAAATCTTCAAAATAATAGCGTTCAGGATCAAAAAGAAAGTAATCTACTTCATTAGCAGAAAAAATTGAACTATCCAAAATTAATTCTGATTTATACTTATGAATGTTTGGTATTATGGTATCCCATAGTAGAACCATGACATTTGCATCAAGTGCTGATAGAGTATTATGACTATCGACCAATCTTATCGGAGGACTCCCATATACATGATCTACGGTAGAGATTATATCAATTTCTTTATGAATTGTTTTTTGAAATAAAGTTTTGAACTCTTTCATTTATCTCCTTAAATAAATTTTGATATTTAAAATTGATACTACTTAAAAATAAATCAATATCTTGTTGTAAGAACTCATGTATTTTGATTATAAATTGAACCCTTACCTCAAACATATAGCTTGCTAATTCTGAAATCTTTGCATATTTATTATGTGATTCTATCGTTTTTTTCAATAAATCATCGAGTACCTTTGTACGTGTGAGACTTCGATCATAGTACAATACCTCATCGTTGTTAGTAAAACAAAGATTCTCATCTGCCAAAGTAGGATATAGTCCATTAGGATCATTAATTGTATGGTGTAACAAAGTCGTCAATCTTTTACATTCGGCATTAATAATGTGCAGCTGATTTTCGTAAGAGAGTTTGTTATTTATATCCTTAGTAAACAAATCTACTACTGCATTCTGTTCTGAAGAAGTAAGATTGCTTTCAAATCTCATGGAGTATTTCGATAATTTACCTCGTGTATAAAAGCTTTCATCAAGAAAGGAAACAAAAAGGAATTTAGAATTTTCTTTTTTGCTTTGATTTTTAACAAATTTTATATTCTTTAACTGCCTATCTATAGAGTTGTTGAGCTTTAGAACATAATCTTGAGAGAAGAAGTGCGAGCTTGAAAACATTTTATGCCACTCTTTTTTTAATCTTATTGATTTGGAAGAGTACCTCACCAGTGTACGAATGATTTCTCCTTGATATTTCTTTAAATCGCCCAATTTATTATCTAAACCTATTTGGCCTTTCCCAATTAAATCTGTCAAAGTACCAGTGTGTATATATCCATTGCCCAAATAGTAATTTTTATCAGGAACAATGTAATGCTTTAAGTCATCATTGTAATCGGAGGAAATCTCTGGTGAAGCCATACATAAAATAATATCGGAACCATCACTACCTTTGGATACGATAATGTTTTGACTTTTGTTATGTGTTACTTTTGGAATTAGTCTATACACGTGTTTAGCTGATACTGCAAACTTTAACTCTTCATTTAAAATAAAGCTCAGAGTTGTTTTAATATCATCTATCCATCCTGAAAATCGTATTACAGAAATAAGATGTTTCTCCATTAAATCCAAATCTACTTTATACAAAGAATCTATCTTATTTAGATCATATCCGATTTTATTGAGATTTACTGGATCAGTGATGGTTCTAATAT
The DNA here is from genome assembly GCA_020429545.1 of Candidatus Dojkabacteria bacterium. Taxonomy (GTDB): domain Bacteria; phylum Patescibacteriota; class Dojkabacteria; order J137; family J137; genus JAGQLF01. Next base: position 479 of record JAGQLF010000096.1, on the reverse strand, counting down.
CCTCCACTTTTTTTACAACACATACATAGTCTAGATCACCAACTTTGCCATTATTATGATACTTAGTTGAATCGTATGAATATCCTCCACCTACATATAATCCTGTATTTAGATTTAATGATTCAAGAGTCCTAATAATATTATTTGTTATTTTGTATCCCTCCTTAAAAAAATTTCTCATTATTTAAAAGTTAACTCTTTAGGTTCGTGGTTTAATTCTTCTACTTTTTCACGAATACCCAATCCCTCTAGTTCTAATTCTGAAAAAAACTCAGATATAATTCTATATGCTTCCAGTTCTGTATCTGGAGAATGCACTCTGTTTCGTCCTTTCATTAATCCGAATTGAACTGGATCCAACTTCTCTAATTCTACAAAGTTAACATTGTGATAAGGAAAATACTTATATCTTAATCCACTGGTAGTAATCTTACCTTTTATATCTAAAACTTCTCTAGTTCCATTTTGTTGTCCTTTTA
>JAGQLF010000095.1 GCA_020429545.1 Candidatus Dojkabacteria bacterium | reverse complement strand
TTGGATTATTTATAATATAATTCTGAATATTTTCAAATGCACTTTGATTTCTAATAATATGCTCATAATAATTACTTTGCCATGCAAAAATTTTAGGATTAATTTTATTAATTTCATATGATGATCTTCCTTTAAACCATCTAACAACCTCTCCAACAGATCCGCTCCCCATTGGATTATCCTGCCCTGTGACACCACCTTCATTTGTACAGGCGCGATTTATCGTGTCTGAATGATCCATTATTAATTCATGCGAGACGCGATTCATCGCGTCTAATTCTTCAATTGATTTTTCTGAGATGCGATGAATCGCATCTCTACTGGCATTTTCCTCTGGAACACGATGAATCATATCCCCAAATTCATTAATAATAATTATAATTCCATGCATATGATTTGGCATTATAATAAATTCATCCAATTGAACGTTATGAAACTTCTTTGGGATTTCTTTCCATATATCATGCACAATTCTTCCATATTCATTCAAATGCATTTCACTATTATCAACTGATCCAAAATGATGATACATATTTTTTGTGCATATATTTATGAAATATGCACCACTTGATGAATAATCATATCCTTTTAATCTATTGGAATCGACTTTATATTTATTTCGAAATTTTTCCACACATTATTAATAATGGGGAAATTCAAATATTTATGCAGCTTAATTGATTTATTTATGAGAGAGAGATGCGATAAATCGCATCTCTACATTTTTTTATTCTTTATAAATCTAGCGATTTAGATTCAATCTTTCCTTTAACTCTCTCAATTAGAACTTCTAATGGCATTTCACCCAATTCTTCTCCAGATCTTAACCTTACGTTTACTGTCTTTTTATCTTTCTCTTTATCTCCAACAATTAACATATATGGAACTTTCATTGACTGAGCTTTTCTGATCTTATTGCCAAGAGTTTCATTCACCTCCGCTTCTAGAATTCTAATTCCTGCTTCTTTTAGTTTTTTATTTATGGCATCTGTATATTCAGCATGTTTTTCTGAAACTGGTAGAACTGTTACTTGATCAGGACTCATCCAAACTGGAAATGCACCTGCAAAATGTTCAATAATTATTCCTATAAATCTTTCCGACCCAACAATTGCTCTATGAATCATAACTGGTTCTTGTTCTGATCCATCTTGATCTATATATTTTAAGCCAAATCTATGCGGCATGTTCATATCTATCTGGATTGTAGAAATTTGCCATTCTCTTTTTAGACTATCTTTTGCAATAAAATCCATCTTTGGACCATATATTGCTGCCTCTCCAGGAGCTTCAATATATTCAACACCAAGATCTTTAACTAAGTCTTTAAGTTTTGCTTCAGCCTTTTCCCAAACTTCATCTTCACCCAAGTATTTTTCTTTTTCTTTAACGTCTCTTAGAGAAAGTCTTACATAATAATCCAGTCCATAAACTTCAAGAGCTTCATTAATTGCAGATTGAACATTTTTAAATTCATCTGCAATCTGATCTGGTCTTACAAACGCGTGTCCATCATCTTGAGTAAATACTCTAGATCTTAAAATTCCATGCAGCTCACCTGGTCTTTCATCTCTTGCTAAATTTGAAAAGTCTGCAACTCTATATGGTAAATCTTTATATGATCTCATCTGTGAAGCATATAACTGAGTATGCTGAGGACAGTTCATTGGCTTAAAATACATTTCTTCATCAGAATAATTAGAAATAACTTTTAGCATATCATCCTTATATTTGTCATAGTGACCTGAAATCTTAAATAGTTCAGCTCGATTAAAGTTTGGTGTGTTAACTTCGTGATAACCAATTTTTTGATTCAATTCTCTACTAAAGTTATAAACTGCATTTCGAAGTATTGACCCTCTAGGTGTGTACATTGGTAGCCCTGCTCCAACTAAATCGGAAAATACAATTAAATCTAAATCTTTAGCTAGTTTTCTGTGATCTCTCTTTTTAGCTTCTTCAATCATATTTATATATTCATCTAACTCTTCTTTACTTTCAAAAGCAGTCCCATAAACTCTTGTTAGCATTTCGTTTTTCTCATCCCCTCTCCAATATGCTCCAGCTACTGATAAAAGTTTGAAAGCTTTAATCTCACCAGTAGAATTTGCATGTGGTCCTTTACACAAATCTACAAATACAGCGTCTCCAGGTAACTCTGCTGCAACTTCTCCTGCAACCTTTCTCTTGTAGCTACCCGCCTCAGCTTCAGGGTCACCAGTATAGTAAACTGTTAAATCTTTTCCCTCCTTTACATATTCTTCAATAAACTCCATTTTAAATGGATTATGTCCAAACATTTTTTTAGCTTCATCAGCAGTTATATCCTTTCTAATCAGCGGAAGATTTGCACTAATAATTTTTTGCATTCTTTTTTCAATCTTTCCAAAATCTTGCTCACTAATTTCTGTGTCCCATCTTGAGTCGTTATACCAACCATTTTCGATTGGTGGACCCATTGCTCGCATGACTTTTCCTGGGTAAAGTTCTTCAACCGCTTGGTTGAATACATGCTCACAAGTATGGCGGATTTTGTAGAGGGATGATTCCTCATATTTATCGTTATTTTTCATAAATATTATGATTAATATATTTAAATTATTAAGTTCAAATTCTAAATTATAATTTCTAAATTCTAAACAATATCTAATTTTCAAATCACAAACTTATTTAGATTTTTCA
>JAGQLF010000094.1 GCA_020429545.1 Candidatus Dojkabacteria bacterium | reverse complement strand
CGGGAAATTTAAAAAATTAAATTAATAGAAAATGCAACAATTTATAACAGACATAATATTTAATATGAACCCTGGAAATGTGAACTGGGGAAATGGAAATGGAATTTTTGAGCTAATAAGTACTTGGGTTGGAATTATTTTAGTAATAGGTCTATTAATTTATACTGTTAGAAATTTTAGAAAAGGAACTAACTTTCTAAGAGATTCTTGGAACGAACTCAGAAAAGTTGAATGGTTAAGCAGAAAAATGACATATCAATACTCTCTTATTACTTTTGGAGTATTAATCTTTTTTATATTTTTTATTCTAGCTGTAGATGAACTATTCTTAGCAATAAGAAATCTACTTGTTAGAGGATAATAAACATGGCTGAAGATAAAGAAAATACAAAAAAAATGGAACCAGAAAAAGCAAAAAAGGAGAATAAAGATGCAAAATGGTACATAGTTAAGGCAATATCTGGAAAAGAAAATAGTACTGCACTATTATTAAAGCAAAGAATTAGCGCTACTGGACTTGATGACATTATTTCTGAGGTGGTTGTACCAACTCAAGATAAAATTGTAATTAAGAAAGGAAAGAAAGAGACAAAGAATGAAAGAATTTTTCCTGGATATATTCTCGTACACATGAACCCAACTGAAGAGGCACTTCATTTAGTAAGGAATACAGATGGAGTTCAGGGATTTATTGGATATAATCAAAGAACAAGAAAACCAACACCTCTAAAAGAACATGAGGTAAAGGGAATTCTTGAGTTTACAAAGGTAAAGCAAGCCCCTACTTATCAATCAAAATTCAATATAAATGATACTGTAAAAGTCAACGATGGTCCGTTTAAAGAGTTCATTGGAACTGTACAAGAGGTAAACGAGGCAAAAGGACAAGTAACAGTTTTATTATCAATATTCGGGAGAGAAACTCCTGTACAATTAGATTTCTTAAAAGTTACTCACATATAAAATGGCAGCACCAAAGAAAGAAGTTATCGGAAAAGTAAAATTAGTTATTCAAGCTGGAAAGGCAAGCCCTGCTCCACCACTTGGACCTATTTTAGGTCAAAACGGAATACCTATTCCGGATTTTTGTAATGAATTTAATGGAAAAACTCAGCAGATGGGTAATGTTGAAGTTCCTGTAAATGTAACCATCTTTAAAGATAGAAGTTTTAGAATGGAAATCAAACAACCTACTGTAACTAGTCTATTAAAGAGTAAATTAGGTATTCAAAAAGGTTCAGCAACACCTAATAAAGTTATTGTAAAGAAAGTCAAAAAAGCTGATTTAAAAGAAATAGCAGAAAAGAAACTTCCTGATTTTAATACAAATAATGTTGACTCAGCAATAAACATAGTGGCTGGAGTTGCAAAAAGTATGGGAATAGAAGTAACAGACTAATATTAATTTTCAAGTATTATTTTAATAAACATATGAGTAATGATAATGTAAATAAAACTGAAGTAAGAACTGTAGAACAAGCAGTAGAACTTATTCCAACGTTTAAGAAAACAAAATTCACAAGTAGTGTTGATATCGATATTGTTCTTAATCTAAAGGAAAAACAAATGAAAGAAAGTGTAAGAGGAAGTATCGAATTACCTCATACATTTGGATCAGATAAAAAAGTTGTTGTTCTGTGCGCTGATACTGCAAAAATAGCTGATGCAAAGAAAGTAGGAGCAGTTGCAGCTGGATTAGATGATGTTGTAGAAGGACTAATGGAAGGTAAAATTGAATTTGATGTTGTTGTTGCAACTCCAGATGTAATGCCTAAGATTGTAAAACTTGGAAAAGTACTAGGTCCAAAAGGTTTAATGCCTAATCCTAAGAATGGTTCCGTTGGTGAAGACGTAAAGAAAATGGTGGAAGCTTTTAAAGGAGGAAAAATAAGTTTTAAAATGGAACAAGGCCAAGCAACAATCCGGGGCAAAGTTGGAACTGTTGATATGAAATCTGAAGAGCTTGTTGCAAATATAATGGCATATCTTAAAGGTGTAGTTAATGAAGCTAGAAAGCTATCTGCTTCTCCACTAAAGAAGGTAATTCTAACTACAACAATGGGATCTGGCATAAAACTAGACATTAATGATATAATGTCTCGTATCTAATTTAAAAATTTATTGTCAAAGACAGCGGGTTCCATGAATAGAATTATTCATGGTATAAAATCCAGCCGAGACGAATAGAATAATATTTATTATTTAATCGACTCGCCTGTGCGAGTTTTTTTATTTTATGGCAAAGACAAAATCACAAAAAAAAGATCTAGTAAATAGATACAAGGATCTAATTAGTGAAGCAAAAGGTATCATTATCGTAAAGGCGAATAAAATTACTCCTAACGAAGTAAATGCTTTTAGAAATGATGTTTTTGAAACAGGCTCAAAATTCCATGTTGTAAAAAACAACTTATTCAAAATTGCTTTAAAAGACAGCGAATATGAAGTTATAGATAGTCTAAACTTTGGAGAACACGCTGTTTTATTCACTAAAGAAGATATTGTAAGTCCGTCAAAAGGACTAAAGAAACTTATAGATGATACAAAACTAGAAGATAAAGAGAAAACACAAAGAGTAACAGTGGTAGGAGGATACTTAGATGGGGCACAATTAACAGTAGATCAAGCAATTAGCCTTGCAGATATGCCATCTAAGGAAGAAAGCATCGCTATGATTCTAGGAATTATTGACTCTGCTCTTGGAGGAGTTGTTAATGTTCTTAATGA
>JAGQLF010000093.1 GCA_020429545.1 Candidatus Dojkabacteria bacterium | reverse complement strand
TATAATCTCCAATAACCTTTAACGATTCTCTTTGAAAATTATTTTCAAAACTAAAGCCTAATGTGTGTAATAAAAAGAAAAAAATAGTAATTACCAGTGAAATCAGTAATATTAGTCTCTGCATCTTTAATGTCTTCTGACTATCCAGAAATAAATATATTAGTACATAGTAAATAAATAAAATTACACTTAGATATGTTCCAATCACAAAGTGTGATGCTATTAATAGCATTGCTGCAAGAACTGTCTTTATAAAATTTAATTTTTTTGAAGAAATGATATGCAAAAATAATAAAAGACTTAATGTTTGAGGCAAAAAGAAACTAGTATCATAAGCACCATTTATAAATATTAATAATGATGCTAGCACAGCTATTGACGAATAAACACGACTGTTAAGTCTTGATATTGCTAATTTATAAATTGCTATTCCAATTACTACCGACCAAGAAAAATCTAATATATATAAAACTTTCACAAGATCATTACCATTAAAAATACCAATTGTACCTAGAATAAAATGATAAAAAGTTGTGTAGCCTACTTGTAAAAAAAGATTAGAACAATCATTTGGAATAATACAAAATTTTTCTCCTTCGTTTATTACATTTGAAACCGTTTGATGCTGTATATAGTCAGTTGCAAGAACTGAACCTGGTTGTCTAATTAGTAACCCTACAAATAGTAGAAAAATAAAAATAGGAATCAATGCGAATAAGCCATTTCGAGATAAGGATCCAATGTAATCTTTCTTAAGCTTAAACAAAAGAAACATTAGTAAATAATTCCAGTAGAAAATTGTAAATAAGCCAAATATTGCTGATAAAGTTGCAAAGGAAAGCCCAAATAGATGAGATAGCCCATACAACACAATATAGCTAAGTGGATAGTATAAATAGGACATTGCAGAGGTAAAACTCACAAACGGTGCGCCAAAAAATCCTTTTGCAATCAGACTTGGCAGTGTAAGAACTAATACAACTGAATACGCAATCCAAAGAGTGTTTTCTCTTAGTGAATCAAATCCAAATGTTTTTAGATAGTAGCCAATCAGCAAGAGAGATAATACTTGTACAAAGAATGCCATTTGTTTAATGTTTATTCGCATACAACTTTAGCTAATAACTTAAATTGTATTTCTTTATCAAATGGCTGTGCTATTGAAAAATATGAGCTAGTCACATCAACCTTATCAAATAAGTATTCGTCGTCTTTTGATTCTATTGTAATTTCACACTCTTTATCTTTGAAAATGAATTTCTTATCCTTTAATTCATATCCTGAAATATCTGAATAATCAAAAACTACCCTATACACTGAATTATTATTGTACTCATCAGATGAGGCTTTAATGTTTATTTTAGTAGTATTTCCATTATTCCTATGAACTGTTGTAATTCGCTTTATGCCGTTCTTGTTAACTTCTTCTACCTTAGTTTTATTGAAAATCAGAAAATCAACTCCATGCTCAGTAAGTTTAGTATCTGGCTCAATAACAAATTCAAATGGTCTTTCTGTAGATACATTTATATTCTCTATTGAATCGTATTGCGAACTAAATGATAAATACCTACCAGGAGATAGGAATAATACATAGCTTAAATCAACGTAATCTATTGTATATTCTGAATAGTTTATATACCTTATATAATCAGATAAAGAAAAAAGCGCTAGTAACGCTGTAAAAATAAGAAAAAATTTAGATAATAATTTTTGAGCTCTAGTCATGATTATGTATAACTATACTCTATTTTAGTGGTCTTTGCTCCTTTAAAACTCTTAATTAATCTATATCTAGAAAGAAAATTTCTATATTTTTTGAATGTTTTTGTATTTGCAAAATATTTTCTTGATCTATTTGCAATATGAATTCTTGTTTGTCTTATTTTTTTATGCTCACAAGCTTTAATTGCTTTTTCTATAGATGTAATTAAAGAACTGTAATTATTTCTTTCAAATATAAATCTTTTAGTTAATAGTTTTGTTGCAACTTGAATATTGCCAGGAACATCAGATAAAACTGGAATATTTCCAAGCCCAGTTGCTTCAACAATACCTAGAGATAATCCTTCGTTATGAGAAGAGTTTACATAAATTGAAGATCTTGAAAGCAAATTGAATAGTTCTTCTTGAGTCAAAAATCTTTCGATTACTTCAAAATTTTTTGGATGGTTATCAAATGTTTGTACAATAGATTCTCCTCTACCTGTAAATAAAAATGTCCATTTAGGATATTTTTTTGCCAATTTTCTAAATGCAAGTGCAGTTATATCTGGATTTTTTACTGGAATCCATTTTGTATTAAAAACAATCAGTTTTTCTTTTCTAGATATATCAAGTGTTAGGATTTTCTTTACATCAAATCCATTTGTGATTATCTCTAATTTTTCAGAATCAAATTTAAAATTATCTTCTAAATATTTAGCATTAGTTTTAGAAACAGCAATAATTCTATCTGCTTTGCCCACAACAAACTGCGAGAATATTGATTCAAAAATCTCACCAATCTTATTAAACAACTTATTTTTAAAATAGTTTGAATTTGTTGTGTGAGAGATAAGAATGTATGGTTTGTTTAAAACAAAGCAAATAAAACTAGCTACAACGCTACTTAGCACATGCCTATCGTGAATCAGAACTGTTGCATCAGGATTATTTCTTAAGAGTTTTATAATTTTATAAATAAATCTTAACCCAATTATTGGATAAGAATTATTAAAAAGATTAATTGTTTTTACACTCTCCCCAGCAAAGC
>JAGQLF010000092.1 GCA_020429545.1 Candidatus Dojkabacteria bacterium | reverse complement strand
TTTGTTGACGTATTTCTACATCTTCCCAAAATTCTTCCCATGTTAAAGATTGTCCATATTCAGTCTCTAACTGGGCAGTTTTAGTCCAATCCTTTAGTTCTTGGATTGACTCATAATACTTCCAATTATTGTGATTGAAAAGAAATTTCCATCCCGCGCTACGTTTACCAATATGTATTTGTGCATATTGGTTTAGTTGCTGTTTTGCAGCAAATAAATTTCCTTCAAGAACTATTTGGCTAATACTTTGAAGTTCTTGTTGAGTTGGAATTTTACGAGCATATATGTTGGTGCCCATAATGTTTTAGGTTTTTCTGTACCACCTTCAAGATTTTAAGATTTCAAGATTTTAATTTAAAACTACCACTCTGCTTATACCTTTGTTAAAAGATATTACTGGACTTGTGACCAGTTAAGTAGCATTAATAGTTAATAGTTAATAGTTCTCTAATATGCAACTGAATGGTTGCAAATTAAAGGTTTTAGAATAGGTTGATGTCTTATGGTGGCGATATTTACCACATACACTCAATTTTCACACCAAAACTAACAAAATCCAGTACAGTTTTCCCACTGACCTTATCAAATAGATAAGATTAATAAGAAAACAAGTTCAGTTTTACCACTTGGTAAAAAAGAGTAAAAACAGTTTCTCACTAAATCAACCCCAACTGTCAAAGGGTTTTGGTAAAAGTTCAGTCACTTCTTGTCCCAACCATTAGTGGGTTTGTTGACTGTGCCATCAGGAAATTGAATAAGTACCATGATATAGTGTGTTTGGTTATTGATCAAACCATATCATCCTGCTCTGCTTGAACAAGAACAGCAGGAATCCAGCCAAGAAATATACCAGCAGCAACAACTCCATCATAACCAGCAACTACTCTGAAGTCTGTTCCTGGTGAAACAATCCAAGTTAACAGAGCGCAGAGTAACCAGAAACAAATCCAGATTGCAATAAATTGTACTGTTTTCATAATATATACAGGTTGGTTTACTATTGGTACAATAGTCATCACCATTTATCCAGACTTTGAACTGGCTGTATATATATTATAGGTGTAAGAAATAAAAAAGGTAGTTATGAAACTACCTTTTCGTAAGGTTCCGCATCTTCAGGTCTTGCTTGTGAAGCAGCCCAAAGATAGAAATCATCACCAGTGGATTCAAACTTATCATTAAGGCTCCAAATAGCATTATCGATAGTAGGTGATTCTAAAATGACACCAGATGCCATAATCCTTTGATGTGCATTTTCATAACCATAATTCCAATAACCACTAAGAATGTTGGCAATCCATTTTTCTTTCCACATAAAATATCATTTAAAGATGAAACAAAAATAAACCCTGCTGATTCATTTATCAACAGGGTTCTTTATCGAAATAACAATCTCATGCTTTAATAATAAAAGAAAGCACACCAAAGATCTCTCTAAGGTGTGCTAACTTTGCTAACTAATCACATCTGAACTATGAGTTGCAATCCAAATGCATTAGCAGCCTGTGCAAATTGTGCGGCCTGATTATCACCAGCAAAGGATTTATATTCCACAGACTGTTTTTGGCGTACAACAATATCTCCTTTCTTGTAGACAGGAGTTTTGCCATCAGCAGCCATTGTGCTGGAATCTTTGGTAGCAGTAAAAGTATCGCCAACCTCATTGATGGTGATATTGCAAAGTAAAGAAGGATCATTGCTTTTATCACCAGGAACGAAGACAGTGAGTACTGTATCACCATAGGTACATTCTATGGCTGTTTTGCCAATCTTTTCAGCAAAGAATTTGCGGATGACTGGAAGTGTTACATTTTTCATAGATCTATGAATTTAAGATAAACGTTTCAAACAATCCAACAAGATAAGGTTTACTTTACCAAACGGCTCCTGCATACCTTGAAACAGACTCATAACCTTTGAACCCTAACTTTAGTCTTGATTGACTAAGCAATTAGTTCCAAACATTACTTTAATCTTGTTGGATAATATAATCCCGAAAATATCTCAACCCTATGAAAACATAGGGGGGATCATACCAAAATAAGGTTGGGGGCTTTGGATGGAGGTGGAAGTTACTTTAACGCATGCGTGAAAAAGAGTTAAAAATTCTTTTGAATATTTATAGTTTTTTGTATCTTTGTCCCGTTGAGTTATTAAATCTTTTTAAATTAAAATTTGATAAAAAATGAAACGAATTAGAAAAATTGGTATTTATCAAGTAATTAATTTGTCCAATAATAAATGTTATATAGGACAAAGTATTGATATTATGACTAGATGGAGGCAACATCGTCATTATTTAAACGCTAATAAACATAGTAACACCCACTTACAAAATGCTTGGAATAAATACGGAGAAAATGAATTTGCATTTAGAACTCTTGAAATAATAGAGGCTTCTGATAAAGAAACTCTCAAAAAACAACTAGACCAGAGAGAGGATTATTGGATTGAGTATTACGAATCAGATAAAGATGAAAAAGGTTATAATAAGCAAAAGTCACAACAAGGTACTTTTTCTGAAGCATGGCATAAGAAAAACAATAAAAGAATAACTAAAAGAGTTAAGAATTTTTTCCAACATACTCAACTACAACACTTATCAAAAGCAAATAGAAAAAAAGTTGTCCACAATCTAATCAAATATCAAGACTCTCATTTTATCAGTCTAAGATCTAAATCTAACGGAGTTAGAGTAAGACTAACAAATATTGAAACTAAAGAACTTAATGAAATTTATATCCTGATCAATCCACTCAGAG
>JAGQLF010000091.1 GCA_020429545.1 Candidatus Dojkabacteria bacterium | reverse complement strand
TACGTAGAGGTCTGTAGTATTGTTATTAGATTCCGAAAACACAGCGTATAGGGGGACTTTCCCATAGTCTATAAGAAGTGCTGAAATGTAGTCGTCGTTAAAATCTAAAGATTCTTCGTACTCCACCTTTTTTTCTTCCATTTCTTGGAGACCTTCAAGATAATCCATGTAATCATTAAAATCTGTATACATTTTTACCTGCTCTTTTATTGTTTCTCTAATATAGTAAATCGCATTAAGAAAGTCAAGTGGAAAATTTTATAATTGCTCGAATAAATGAAATACAAAATTTATCTCTCATTTGGCGGGCGTTTATCTTGTTTTTCCGATTGTTTCCTACTATAAAAATAATCAAACGTTAGTAACCTTAAAATAAAAGCTACTGCTGCTATTATCCAACTAATCACAAACATAATTTAACCTACTTCCCAAGCATGAAATTTAATGCTGACTCTGTAATATTTAATTGACTGTCTATGTTATCAGTTATAGATTTATAAATCTCTAAAAAATCCTCTTGAGCTTGCTTATCCAACGAAGCATAAACCATAACTATAAAACTATATAGATCAAGTCCTTCTTGATAGTTGAAAACAAGAGAACCATCTAATCTTTCTTCAAGTTCTCGGATGTATTTCATCATGTCCGCGTACATATCTTCTTGTTTGAAGTACATACTCATAGTAAATTGCTTTTTCATAGATAATTTATCCTTTCACCGTTTATTTCCCAACCAGTATCGGTGATACGTATATTATCATCTTCACACCATTCAGGAAACAGACGGTCGCATATCTCATCCAAAATAGATGACTCAGTTCCGATACCGTAAGAATCACCGTAAAGTTTTGTATTTATTAGTAACCATACTAATTTTTTATTATCAACTTTCTTTAAAGCTCTTTTAGTATCTATTTCTGTAATCAATTCTTTTGCAAATGCAACTTTTTGTTCTGAGTTCATAATCCTAACGCTTTCTTATGATACATTCTGACCATATCACAGTAGTTTATTAATTCTTTTTCGCTACGAAATGTAAGAGACCCTTTCATGTTACCGTCGAGCGCACATACTTCTATAGTCACACTTTTTTCAGTAAAACTGGCTCTAATAAGTTGGCATACTAATGCTGTTTCTACAATACTTACAACATCTTCAATAGATTCCATACTATTCCTTGTTGATATATTTTTTAATATAGTTATCTAAAATTTCTTCTAAATTGTCAACGCTTTGAGGCGTTTTTTTAATGCACTTATTGAAAAGGAGTATTAAATCTAAGAAATCTTTTTTGAGGTCAGTTTCCAATTCGTAATGATGAAATACTTCCATACTATCTTCAAAATCTTCTAAAACAAATACAATGCGAGGCTTCCGTCTCGAAGAACCCTTTAAAACAGATTTCTTCCATTCCTCAAATTTATATTGAGAATCAAATATGTGAAGTTGAAAATATGGACAAGTATTATTACATGATTGAGGAACAATACCTGTAGGTCCGTCATCTTGGTAAAGCGCATATATTTTCATTAACATACTATTTCATGCTCTTTTAAGCGTTCAATAAGGTCGTCCACTTCTTTATTTAGATCACTAATTTGATCTTCAAGATATTCTATTTCATCATTTTTAGATTTTAGATCGCTATTGAGTTCATCTAATTCTGATTCTAACCTATCAATTACATTTTCTGCTTCTTTACGCATATCTTTATTTGTTTGTCTGACATTTTCGTATTCATCCACTATAGCATCGTAAATACGCTCCATGTATTCTTGGGATAGGTCGCTAATATTCATTTTAGTATCTTCTAAGAAAAACTCTAAGAGTTCCATCAAGTTACTTTTAATTTCTTTTCTTACGTTATCTTGCGCACTATCAATTTCGCCGCAAGTATACGGATAATTAAAACTCATAAACTTTTTTCCTATTATCATATTTATAGTAATCAATTGAATAAGGATTATTATCTAACCAGTTTTTTATTTCAGATAAGCGCATTGTACCACCAGTGAATACGTAGCATTCTTTAAGACGATCAATCGTAGAATATCCTACTTGCGCAAGTTCTTCATAGATACCTATTACGCCAGTATCCCACCATTGACCCCATGCTTCAATTATCGAACCGTCTTCCATATTTATATTGAATTTACGTCCAGCAAAAGCTTTAAAACTACCATAAGGTGCTCCATACTTATACGCTTGAAATATACCATTATCTTCTGCTAATAGGTACCCTTTTTGTATCCTCTTAAATTTAAATTCAGGATACCTGTCTAATACTACGTAGTAGTTAGTATTACCATAGTTATCTGATCTTACTATTACATCAATAATCAAAATAATTCTCCTTTAATGTATAAATCGTATCTATGTTTACATTTTGCGCATCTACTATGTAACTCAACCATTGCTGATTCCACGTTTACTTTGTAGTTTCTGTGGTGTATAGGTATTTTAGATAAATCAGGTAGTGTATAAGGAGATTGATGCGTCATGTCTCTACGTAGCATTTCAGCCGCTAATTCGTTGTGCCGGGTTTCCATAGAAAGGGGTTCTATTTGATTAAGTTCTACTCGTTTTTTAATAGAGTGACCTTTAACAAAATTATGTCTGTGTTTGTGTATTTCACCATGTTCTCCTATTAAATGCTGATTACATAGTAAAATAGGATTAATCATCCACATCCGCATAAAAATACCTCCTTTTCAAATTCCATTAGATTCGTTAGATTCATTTTCAGTCGTATTTTTCTTCTTTCTTCCGCCTCTTCTTCCGTAAAAACGGGCAGAATAACAGGTGAGAAT
>JAGQLF010000090.1 GCA_020429545.1 Candidatus Dojkabacteria bacterium | reverse complement strand
TCTGAGCCTACAACTATTTCTGAGCTTCAAAATTCTGTGCCAACTGAGGACACTGCGATTGGCACTGATAGTGATTTAAATTCCCCTCAAACAATATCAGAGATAATAGATAAAAAAAGTGAGGAAGATAATAATCCTGAAGAGGTAGCTGCAGAAAATACAAGTAACGTTTTAGACATAAATACCAATAAGAACATTGAAGCTTCTACTAATGTTTCAATAGACAAAGAAACTAAAATGCTCTTCTCTAAAATTGGGTTGATTGGATTAAAAAAATCAAATATTGATACAATTGAATTTAAAAATGTAACAAAAACACTACTAGGCAAAAAGTACAGTTTGATTCTAGATTCAGCTGAAGGTTTAGGAAAATCAGCAGTTGAGGCGGCAAAAGAATCATCAAGTAAGGTCACAACCGTTTACTTAAAATCATTTTTAAATCAAGATGAAGAACAGGCTAATTCATCTGATGCAGAAATTTCGGTAATATATTCAAACTATTTAGAAAAACTTAAACATTTTATTAAGGAATCTCGAGTGTTTGTATTTTTCTCGCTTTCGGACATAGAAGTGCTTTCAATGTTTTCTACAGTATTAGATCTGCAAAAAATATATAAGAATAGTTCCAAACCAATAGTATGCGTTGGAGATGAATGGAATAGTATAATTGAGCAGATAGCAACTCTCACTGAACTAACTGCTGAAGATAAAAAAAATATAAGAGTAATATCTAGCATAAATGATTTCGATCAATCATTAACAGATATTCAAAACCAATATAGCTCTAACAAAAATGACATTAATATGCCTAAGGTTGTTGATAGAAGAGTTGAAGGAGACGAAAAAGACTTAGTACTTTACTAGTCTTGAGCTTTTATTATAAGTTTCATGCTTAATTACATAACGGCTATTGTGCGTGTAGACTAATATGCTATTAATAAAACAAAACAGCACCGTCATTGCGGTGCTGTTTTTTGGAAAACATGTACAATTATTCAGGAAGATTTAATTGTGTACCAGGGTAAATTAGAGCTTCTTCACCATTTGGTAGTACATCAATTGCACCAGAATTATTGTCCTTAATTACAACCCATTTAAATGCGTCTCCATAATATCCATCAGCAATCTCCCAAAGAGTATCTCCGCTTTGAACTGTGTATTCACTAGAAACAATATCACCAAAGATATAGTCTGTAGCTCTCCATACGCCAGTTCGAGCAATCTCATCTTGAACTGCTAGGCTTTTTGCTAGTCCACCTGCAGAGTGTCCAGTAGCTTCAGCTTCACCGTTTTCGTTTGAGTTATCACTGTCAGAAGATGTATTTCCAGAGTCGTCATTAGAACTGTTAGAAGACTCAGAATCATCTGAATTATTGTTATCTTCTGAGTTTGAGTCTGAATTTTCAGAGTCAGAGTCTTCTGAATTATCATCTGCATTCTCAGAATCAGATGCGTCTGCATCATTGTTGCTTGATTCTTCTGTTTGCTCGCCATTATCAGATGTTAGGCTATCGATAGCATAGTATGCTCCAACTCCAATAGCGGCAAGAATTATTAAGCCTACAAGAACAACTAGTCCAAAAAGAGGCTTGTTCTCACGAATTCGATCCATCCGTGTTTTTCTTTTCTTTTTGTTTTCAGAGTTCTCGGCATTATTTTGTGGCCTATTTCTATCTTTTTTTGCCATACAAAATAGTGCGTAAAAAATAATATATATTCTTAAAAATTTGTAGTACCCGAACTTCTTGGATTATAAAGAGTTATAGGTCAATAATCAAGATCGGCGGTCGATTGGGTTATCTGCAGGTGCTTTTCGCTTATCCTTCTACTTGGCGTATACCTCTGCCTTGATAAGAGAAAGTAGAAAGTAGAAAGTAGAGAGTAGTAAGTAGTGGGTAGCACATAGTACAATGCTCAAAGCCCACAGCTTTATACAATTTAAGATTGAGAAGAAGGAATTAGTTTAAGATTAAGTTCTGACAACTGAAAACTGATCACTGATTGTTATATCTTCATACATACAACAAATGGATATAGATTCTCTCTAATGAAGTGATCCAGCTCTGTTGATGCATTAGGAATTATAAACATTTTATATGAAGCAATTACATCATCTTCAAGATCTGGATTATCAACTAACTGATATCCTTTTGTTTTGGCTTCACTTTTAAGAGAGTCTTCCTGCACTCTGTTTAGTAGATCTTCCCATATTTGATCAAGCTTCTTGCTTTTTTTTGCAGCAAGAAAAACTTCGTATTCATCGGGAGTTAAAGAGTAATCAGAGTATGTCATTACTTTTTGTTAACACTTTAGGTATACTAATATTATACACTATCTATATAATCAGTTCAACATCTAAGGTATAATTTGATTTGTTATTGTTGATTGTCATCAACACTGTTAACGAATCGATGTTATTTGCTAATAACAGTATAGATTATTTATTTGATGATTTGTCAACTTTAATTGTCACCTGACCAAAAAAATCTTCTTATTGGATCTTAATCTCAAATATTTTTGACGATGTCAACCAGAAATATCACATCCTTATTCTAAAAAACCTTTTGTATTAAGTAAATTAATGATATAATATATTCCAATCCGAAATAAACTGACAAAATTTTATATTAGAATATTTTAATTTATGAAAGTAAAGCTTGATAGACACATACAAGAATTCTTAGAGGAATTCAATTTAGGAGATAGAGAAGTCTCAATATACTTAACTCTTTTAAAAACAGGGCCAAACACTATTATGAATTTGGCTAGAGAAACTGGCATTAAAAGATCAACTACACACAATAATGTTGAAGAACTAATAAAGAAGGGGCTAATAAGCCAGACAAATTTTGGAGAAAGAAGAATGGTTGTAGCTGAAGATCCTGAAAAATTAAAATTTTTAATGGATCAAAAAAAGTGGAGAATGAAAAAGCTTGAAGATAATTTAGATGTTGTAATAGATAGAATTAATCAAATGGTTCCTGAGGCGAGAGAGAAGAAT
>JAGQLF010000008.1 GCA_020429545.1 Candidatus Dojkabacteria bacterium | reverse complement strand
CTGTCCAAGCTACTTTCGTGCTGATAAATTCATCAAAATTAGTATATCCTGATTTTCTAAAATCGAGCACAGCGTTTGCCATTCTCATCATTTCATCATTACGTAGGTTTATCGTATCATCTCCTAACCCTTGCATTGATTCTTCTAATAAGTGAGTTCTATCATCAGGTGTTTTCATATTTTCAAATTCATTTCCTTCCATTTGTAATTACCAATTAACTAATAAACTAATTATCTAATCTACTCAAGTGCTACCGCACCTCCAACAATCTCACTAATTTCTTGTGTAATTGCTGCCTGTCTTCCTTTATTAAATTCTAAGGTTAAATTATCTATCATTTCGCTTGCCGAATCAGATGCATTTTTCATTGCCATCATTCTGCTTGAATGCTCACTTGCGCTTGATTCTAAAACTGCCTGATAAATCAAAACTTCAACTAACATTGGTAAAAGATAGTTCAAAACTCTTTTCTTGTTTGGCTCATACTCATATTCTGAAATTTCAATGCTATCAAATTTATTTTTATTGTGATCTTTTTTTGTTCTTTCATCACCAACTTGCTCAAATGACTCGATAATACTTTCTCTAGAAATAGGTAGCAGTTGTCTTTGTATTACTTCTTGAGAAAGGCCTGAGATATAATTCGTAAAGAATAGTGTTACTTTATCGTAAGTTCCATTTAAAAATTTTTCTTGGACAAGATTGGAAACAGGTAAAAGCTCATCGTATGTTGGCGTATCTCCAATTGAATCAAATAAACTGATTAGGTTTAGCTTATTTCTTTTTGCAAAAAGCGCTGCTTTACTTCCTATTGCTAAAACGTCAAATACTTCTTCAGTCTTTTTTTCTTTAGAAATAAATTCATAAGCTTTTTTAATTATCTTGGCATTATAACTTCCACAAAGACCTCTATTTGATGTAATTACTATTAATAAATGTTTTCCAGTAAACTCTGGTTTATCTGATTTAACTTGGTTTTCAAATGAATTATCAAACTCTTCAATAGATTTATTTCTTGCTAGAGGATGATCTATTTTCTTGCCGCTTAAATTATCCATTAAATTATTTGCAAGTGCAGAGTAGTCACGAGTATTAACTGCAGCTTGAATCGCTTTTCTCATCTTTACAGCTGCAATCATTTCCATTGCCTTTGTAATTTTTTTTGTGTTCTTTACAGAATTAATTCTTTTTTTTATTTCCTTGGTATTTACCATAGTTGATAGTTACTAGTTTCAAGTCTTCTATTAATGGGTTTTATCTGACGATTATATGGGACTGCCACGTCTTTCGCTTCGCTCATTCCTCGCAGATCACCGAATTCTTAATTTTTAGCTCTTAACTATTAATTCATTTTCTTCTCAAACGCCTTCAAGGCTTTCTTTAATTTTTCAATTGTCTCATCTTCCCATTTGCCTTGAGTTATTTCCTTCATTAAATCTTTATGTAGATTATTCATAAATTTAATTAATTCACTTTCATTTTCTGCTACCTTTTCAATTTCAACATCATCAAAAAACCCTGAATTTACAGCGAACATTGAAACAACTTGTTCAGCAACCTTTAATGGTTGATATTGATCTTGCTTCAATATTTCGTTTACTCTTCGTCCTCTTTCAATTTTATTTTTTGTTTCTGGGTCTAAATCGCTAGAAAATTGTGCAAAAGCTTCTAACTCTCTAAATTGAGCATGTTCAAGTTTCATTTTTCCTGCATTCTTCTTCATTGGTTTTGTTTGTGCTGAACTTCCAACTCTAGACACAGATAACCCAACATTTACAGCTGGTCTTTGTCCTTTATAGAAAAGGTTAGATTCTAAGAAAATTTGTCCATCAGTAATTGAAATTACATTTGTTGGAACATATGCAGAAATATCTCCTGCTTGAGTTTCAATAATTGGTAGAGCAGTAATTGATCCACCACCATATTTTTCATTTAAATTCGCGGCTCTTTCTAAAAGTCTTGAGTGTAGGTAGAACACATCCCCTGGGTAAGCTTCTCTTCCTGGAGGCCTTCTTAAAAGTAAGGACATTTCTCTATAAGCTGCCGCTTGTTTTGAGAGATCATCATAAATAATCAAAACATCTTCTCCCTTGTCTGCAAAATATTCTGCTAAAGTTACTCCTGCATAAGGTGCCAGGTAAAGCATTGGTGCTGGATCTGATGCTGAAGCAGAAACAACAGTTGTATATTTCATTGCACCTTTCTCTCTTAAAATGTTCACTAACCTTGCAACTTTAGATTCCTTCTGCCCAATTGCTACATAAATACATTTTATATTTTGATCTGCTTGATTGAGAATTGTATCAATAGCAATTGCAGTTTTTCCTGTTTGTCTATCTCCTAAAATTAATTCTCTTTGACCTCTTCCAATTGGAATCAACGCATCAATTGCTTTAATTCCAGTTTGAAGTGGCTTTGTGACTGGCTGTCTTGTCATAACACCAGGAGCAACCTTTTCTATTGGTCTTTCTTCTGCACTTTTAATTGCTCCTTTACCATCAATTTCTTCACCAAGTGCATTTATTACTCTACCAATCATATCTTCACCAACAGGGATAGACATAATTTTTCCAGTTCTTCTAACAATATCCCCAGCCTTTATCTTTCTAAACTCTCCAAGGATAATTGCTCCAACTGTGTCTTCTTCTAAGTTTAGAGCAAGCCCATAAACTCCATTTGGAAATTCAAGCATTTCTTGAGATTTGCATTTGTCTAATCCAGCCAATTTAGCTATACCATCCTTAACTTCTATAACTGTTCCAATCTCTTCAATATTTGCTTTGGGTGAAAATGATTTTATTTCACTTTTGATTTCTTCAGAGATTTTCTTTACATCTTGTTTTGAATCACTCATAACTATTCAGTTTATAATAATTTATATTTGCTTGAATCAATTGACATGCTGAAACATAATATTTCTAGCTTCTAGTTCAAAATCTGTTGCTTTAGTTGCTTAAGTTGATCAGACACAGATGCATCAAATAATTTATTCTGTGGAATATCCTTTACAATGATTCCTCCTTTTATTGATGGATCTAAAATCATTCGTACTTCGTACTCATTACCTAATCTTTTTTCAATTCTTTTAAGAAGTGATTCATCATTTATTTCATGAGCTGTACGAACTTCAATGATTTTGTTAGAACCTATTTTTCCTATTTTTTTCATTTTTAACCTAACTTATCCAAATATTTATTTATAATTTCTTTGTCTCTTGTTTCATCTAATTTTTCATCTATGATTTTTTCTGTAGCAATTATAGCCAAATCTGCAACCTTTTCTTTTAATTCATTAATCATCTGTTGTCTTTCAGCCTCAATCTTCATCTGAGACTGTTCTTCTTGTTCTTTTATATTATTTGTAGCTTTTTCTCTTAATTCATTAGTTTCTAACAAAGCTTTTGCTTTTGCTCCAGATATAATACTGTTGGCCTCTGCACTTGCTTGTTTTATTATTTTTTCTTTCTCTTCATCAGTCTGCAGTAAAGATTCTTGTATTTTTTTTGCATTTTCTAAACTCTGGCTAATTATTTGTTTTCTATCTTCAACAAACTTACCTATTCTGCTAAATAGAAACTTATTGAGCAATACAATAACAATTAGAAAGTTTATAGCGCTAAAAACAAGCATTTTAGAATCTATGCCAAGTTTTTCTATAACCTGATCCATTTAATCAAACGTTTAAAAAATACGATTTACTTTGCTTATGTTAAGAAGAATGCAACGAACGCATAAATAGCTGTTGATTCAACAAGAGCAACTGCAATTATTACTTTGCTAAAAAGTGTTTCTTCAAGCTTTGGATTTCTTCCAATTGCTCTAAATGCACTTGATATAACTAACGCTTCTCCAATAGCGGACCCCATCATAGATAGAATCATCATTCCTTTTGCAATTGCTTGTGCTGCTTCTGGACTCATATTTTAAAATCTTAAAAAATAAAATTATCTTTCATCTGAATCTATCTCTGCTGCGCTTCCAAAGTAGGATGCAGTTAATGCTCCAAACACCAGCGCTTGAAGTGTTCCAGAGAAAAATCCAAAAAGAATTAATGGAATTGGTGCAATTATTGCTAGTGCACCGAGAATAATACCACTTAACATCAAACCTGCAAACATGTTTCCAAATAATCGTAAAGATAATGAAACAGATTTTGCAAATTCAGAAATAATGTCTAATAATCCAACAAAAAATTCAATTATTGCTATAAATCCATCTCCAACAGACTTTCTAAAACCTTGAATAACTCCCCAAACTTTGAAGTACTTGTTTAAATGAACCAATATACTAGTCTCTTTTATGCTGTAAATCTGTGTCCACAATATCATTGCTGCAGCAATTCCAAATGTTGTGTTTATGTCACTGGTATGTGTTCTGAATAGTGGAACAATGTTATCGCCAACTCTATATGTTAAAGAATCTATCCCAGGAATTAATGTAAGAATATTAGATATCCCAATATATATGAAAATTGTTCCAATAATTGGAAATATCTTTTCTGCAACTTTTCTATTTCCTACAACACTTTCTATAAAACTAAAAAATAATTCATATAAAGTTTCTAGAATTATCTGAAATTTACCGGGAGTTCCTTCAGATTTTGTTTTTAGTACAACAATTCCACAGAAAAGTATCAAAAGTATTGTTAATAAAATTCCAGACAGCATTGAATTAGATATAGGAAATCCTCCTATATTAAATAATATATCAGATGGTACACTTGGTAATCCGGCATCAACACTTAATAGGTTATTCATCTTTTCTAATCTTCTTTTTGTAATATTTATAAATTAAAACAACAACAAACCAGCCGACTATATATGAAACGCCAAGGAATGACAAGGTTCTAAGTCCATTTACTCCATACTGTTCATCAAAATACTTTCCAAGTAAACCAGCGATAACTGCTGGAAGACCAAACGCCAATGCAAACAGAATAACTAATGTGTATGCTTTTTTTGCTAATCTGGTATGTAGTTCTCGAGATTCTTGGTCCATAAATTCAAGTCAAGCGTTGCATTATACTACGCACTTTCTAAGTTGTCAGTAGAAAGTTTGATAATTCACCTGACATAATCAAAATGTTAATATACAATGTATAGTTGTAAATTTTATTTGAATTAGAATGGAGAAGAAGACAAAAATAGTTTGTACAATTGGCCCAGCAAGTTGGGATAAAGAGGTTATGAGACAAATGATAGAGGCAGGCATGAATTGTGCACGAGTAAATGGTGCCTTTGCTGATCCTTTAGAATTAGACAAAGTACGAGAATTGGTAAGAAGTATTTCAGATGACGTGTCTTTAATGGTAGATGTTAAGGGACCAGAAATTCGACTGAATAAATTCGAAAATGCAAAACAAATTAAACCAGGCGATGAAATTATTATTGGTAATAACGATCAATCTGAGATATACCCAGCTAACTACGAAAATGTCTATACTTATCTAAAACCAGGACAGAGAATGGTTATTGGTGATGGGGATGTTGAATTAAAACTTGAAAGAATAGAAGGGGATAAAATGTATACTTCTGTTGTATATGGCGAGGTATTGAAACCGGGTAAAGCTCTAAATTTACCAGGTGCAGACTATTCTTCTGATGTATTAACTTTAAAAGATCAGGAAAATCTGAAACATGCAATAAAAACAGGATGGGATTTTGTCTCACCTTCATTTATAAATTCAAAACAATCAGCACAAACTATCAAGGATTTTATTGTACAAAATGGTGGTGATGGAAAAATGAAAATTATTGCAAAGATAGAAGATCAAGAAGGAATTGATAATATTGATGAGATTTTAGAAATAGTTCATGGTGTGATGATTGCTAGAGGTGGATTAGGTATTGAGCTAGGATTGGAAAATGTTCCACATGCTCAAAGAGTACTAACAATGAAATGTAATGAAGCGGGTAAGCCAGTTATAACTGCAACTCAAATGCTTGATTCTATGATAGAAAATCCAAGACCAACAAGAGCAGAAGCTTCTGATGTGGCAACAGCGGTACTATTAGGAACCGATGCAGTTATGCTATCTGCTGAAAGTTCAGCAGGAGAATATCCAGTAGAAGCTGTTAAATTTTTAACAAGCACAGTAAAAGTTGCAGAAGAGAATCTTTGCCCATTTATTATAGATAGTAGAGCAATGTACCAAACAACAACTGATGCATTAACAAAGGCTGCTGCAGAAGTGTGTATTGATCCAGATGAAGAAATTGACACGGTAATAGTTGTGTCTAGATCAGGAGCCACTGCCAGGTTGCTTGCTAGACATTCAATCAAACAGCCAATTTATTTGTTTACTTCAAGTGATTATTACAAAAGAGTTTCTTTACTAACAAAAAATATCGTAAAGGCATTCGTTTTTGAAGGAATAAGCCAGCATACAGATGACTACACAAGAGACAATGCTGTAAAGATTGTTATGAAAAGAGTAAAAGAAGAAGGACTTGTTTCACCTGGGCAAAAAGTCTTATTTATTGGAAATATACCAATAGATAGTCAGAATTTCTTCCCAAATCTGTTTGAGATTATTAAGGTTGAGTAGCTGTCAGATTTCAGAAGTTAGCATATAGATATAAATTTTGGTCTTAAATTGTATAGCTATGGGTCTTGTATTCTTCGATAGTGCTTTATAGAATTTGTATTCTTTTATTTTTCCACTTACTACTATCTACTCACTATCAGACTTTAGTAATTTATGGTAATTGGATTATTTAGTGCAAAGCTACTATTAATAACAATAAATAAGAACCAATAACTCTTCCCCAGCATCTAGAGAAGGAAGTAGATATTATAGTCAAATTAACTTTTATCTCTTATCTCTTAACTGCCTTTCTATCTCCATCAACCTATTATATTTGGCAATTCGCTCACCTCTTGTTGGTCCAACTTTAATGAATTTAGCACCAACAGCAACAGCTAAATCAACCATTGAAGTATCGTTTGTTTCGCCACCACCCCTATGAGATGGAACAGAATCCATTCCATGCTGTTTTGCAAGCAGGCAGGTGTTAACAGTTTCTGTAAGAGTACCAATTTGGTTAAGTTTAATTAAGATTGCAGAAATTGCATCCATATCAATGGCTTTTTGAAGTCTTTTTACGTTAGTCACTGTTAAGTCATCACCAATCAATTCGACTCTATGATTTTTACAGATTGTATTAAATTTAGCCCATGAGTCCCAGTCATCTTCATCATGCATATCTTCAACAGTAACTATTGGATAGGCTGATAACCATTTTTCATAGTATTGACTAAGTTCATCTGCATTCAGAACTCTGTCTTCAATTGATAAGTGGTAATTTCCATCTTTGTAAAATTCGCTAGCGGCAGCATCAATTGAAATACCTAGGTCTTTTCCAGGTGTATAACCTGCGACCTTAATTGCCTCCATAATATACATAAGAGGTGATTCATTGTTTGCAATTCCATTTGGAGCAAAAGCTCCTTCATTACCAACGTTTGTGGAAAGATTATTCTTTTTTAAAATAGTTTTTAGTGAGTGGTAAGACTCTAATGCGTATCTAATATTTTCTGTAGGTCCATTCTCCGAAATTCCGGTAATACAAAATTCTTGGAGATCGGTTGTATTGTCTGCATGTTTTCCACCTTCAATAGCTACAACCATTGGATTGGGAAGTTTATCTGCATTAATATTTGTTCCAAATAATTCTGTTATATGTTCAAACAGTTCAAGCTTTCTACTATTTGCTTCGGCCTTTGCCACTGATAATGACACGGCAAGAATGGCGTTACCACCAAGTTTTGATTTATCTTCTGTTCCATCTATTTCTATCATTAAAGTGTCGATATCCTGTTGGTCTTTAGCATCCTTTCCTAGTAATTCGGGAGCGATTATGCTCTTTATATTATCTACAGCTTTTAACATACCCTTGCCTCCATATCTATTTGGATCTTCATCATTTAATACACTGGCTTCATGTGTACCTGCTGAGGCTCCGTATGGAACAGACGCTATGCCAATACTTCCATCTTCAAGTTCTACAATACACTCAACTGAGGGGTATCCGCCTGAAGCTAAAATTTCGTGTGCAGAAATACTTTTTATTTTCATTAGAGCTTATTAATCAAATTATTATATTGTATCACTAACTTGCTTGTCTGCTGTCGCTTTAAGTGGAGGCAGGTCTAACAAGAATAACTGGAGTGTTTCTTCCATCATCTTCCTGTCCTTGTGGGTTGCCAGCCATAATCTGTTTCCAATCATCTTCAGAATACAATTTTTCTAGTTTATCGCTCATACCCATTACATTGTTCTCTATATTATTGCCATCCATTATTGCTACAGGAACGCCATATCTTGCCTCTAACTCGTTGCAAATATTTTTAGCCTCGTATGGTCTTGGGGGTAAAAATGCGTAATTTTCAAACATAGGTCTTGAAGTATACCCAACCGTAAATCCATCAATAGCATTAATTTGATTTCCAGCTATTTTATAAAAATATCCAGGTTTTCCCGCCAGTTTCATTATTAAACCTCCAATTATTGCTACTATAATTCTTCCATATCCAGCTCTGTTTATAGCAACTTGCATTTTTCTTGGACTTGAATAACCAATATCATTTGGCCATTTCTTTACAAACTTTACAATTAGCCGTGCAAGCATTGAAATTTTTACAGAGTCCTTATGAACTGTTAAACCTGGGGTTGTAATACTCACAATTTTACAAGAAACTGCCATTATGTCACCATTTTCAATTTTAGGTCTTGCAAATTCATCAAGTACGTCAACTAAAGAGTCTTCAATTTCTACGAATTTTGTTTCAACAGGAACTCTAGCAAACTTTTTGCCATTGAATTCAGAATATAACTCTCGTCCTGGATTTGCGTTCATAAAGTTATTATATAGCCACGAGCTACTTGCCGCAAGCTGCTAGCTTTTAGCAATTACTAGTCCTCCAATAAATCTATGAAAGAATACAACTTTTCCTTCAAAAGAAATTTCTTCATCTCCATAGAAATATGTAATATCACCATGTGTTTTTTTAGAATTTCTAATTTGTTTGGCCAGACCTCCGCAGCTTTTAGCGAAGGAGGGAATTTTGAAATTCGGATTTCGAATTTATTTACCTCTGACCTCACCTTTCTTTCGCTAGAGTACTCCCCTCGAGGGGAGAATATTATCTCTTAACTTTTAACTTATAACTTACTTTTACTTATTGTAGAATGTAGAATAGAGACAGAAAATTAAATGAAAACGTTTATAAGAATTGTCATACTTCTATTAGTGTTGGTCCTTTTGGGGCTTTGGTCTCCTTGGCTACAATGGAAAATCGATTTTGCAAAAATATTTAATGTAGAAAAGCCAGATAAAATTTCTGGACTTGAAGTTTATTCACTTCTTGGAGATTTAGAAGTAACTATTGATGATGTAGCGCAAGAAGGAGTTGCCTCAGCAACTGAAGATAGTGGTTTAATTGTAGATGCAATTAGTCCTGGTGAAAAATCAGTGACTATAAAAAGAAAATCAGAAGTTAGTGGGGCGTATTGGGAATATAGAGATATAGTCACTTTTACAGAAGGATTAAATACAGTTATTTCTTTAGGTATTGGCCCAGAAGAAGAATTCTCTGAAGGTACTGTGATTACGGCTATTGAGAAAACAAGTGAAAACTACAATTTGAAATTAAAGGCAGATGTAACTGATTTTAATCTTGAGATTGATGGGGTGAGCCATTCTGTAGACTCAAATGAATATACTCAAGTGATTGGGTTGGATATGCAACATACAATAAGAGTAACAAAAAAGGGGTATGAGTCACTTGAATTTACTATATTGCCAGAAGATCAGTCAGACAGAGATAAGTTGCAAAATTATATTATTAATGTCGATTTAAAATTAATGTTACAACCTGTTCAAATAAACTGATGCATTAAATTCAAAACATTATGATACCTAAGCAGTTTCAATTAAAAAATACCATCAAACATCCAACTTCAATTATTATTGGGGGATTAAACAAGTTGGGTATAGAAATAGCTGATTCTTTAATAAAACAGGGAGGATATGTTGTTTTAGTGGATGCAGTAACAGAAAAAAATATATCCAAACTAGACAACTTTAAATCAACAGATTTAGTGAGTTTTTTAGACTATACTTCTATTCCTCATCTAGAAGATGATATTAGAAGGCTGGATTATGTCTTCTACTTCAATCATGAGAGTGAAGATTTCACAGAAGAAATTTCAACACAAGAATTTTTAACCATATCAAACTATTTAGACGCGGCACTATCTTTATCATCTAAGTTCGATGCAAGATTTCTTTTGACTACTTCAATTAAGGCCAATCAAGTTCTGTTTGCCACTGATGATACTGCTTATAAATTAAGCATGTCAAAAAGTTATACTCAAGCTTACTCCAACATGGAAATGCAAAGATATTCAGAAGGTTTGGTAATGGAATATCACGAAAAAGCTAATTTAAATACCAGAATTGTGAGACTCGGAGAAATCATTGGTGATGGGATAAACTTTAATCAAAAAACGGCATTTAATGAACTAATATCTGCGGCAGCAGAAGGAGATGACCTTTATTTAAGAAATGATGGTTTGGAAAATGAATGGTTTATACACACATTAGATGCAGCTTATGGATTAATAAAAGCTCAGTTCTCAAAAGATACTAACGGGGAAGTTTATTCATTAACGTATGAAAACACTTATACTCATTTGTCAATTGCTTATAAAATTCAAGAGTTAGAAGATCAAGCTGGAGAGATAAAATTTAGAAGCGAAGACACATCAGCTCCACCTATAAAGATTCACAAGCCAGCACCAAACTTAACAAGAATTGGCTGGATGCCAAGAATCTCTTTTGATAGAGCAGTCACACAATCACTGGCTGCTGCAAAAATTTCTGTGCTTGAAAAAGCTACAGCTAATGGCGTTGAAGTGAGTAACCATAACAAGTCAGTGAATAATTTCCAGAATTTTTTATCTTTAGCAAAAGGTGATAAAGAATTAGTTGAAAAAGAAGGTGATTCATTAAAAAAAGAGAGGATTAAACAAGCTTATAAAACAATACAACTACAAAGAAAACAAAGAAAAAAATCTTTTCCAGAAAAAATTATAAATGCCTTTTGGAGCCTTTTTATATTCATGGCAAGAACCTTTAGCTTCATTGGCAAAATGTCACCAGTTGAGTTTGGAATGTTTATTATTGTTTCAGTAGTATTTTTGATTGTTTACGTAGCTGTAATTTCTCCAACTTTATATATTTCAAGACATGCAATTACGGTATCTACTCAACTACCAGGTTTAAACGAAACTTTCGAAGCAAAAAAATACGACGTTGGATATGTGCAGGCACAAGAAATTTCGAATTCATTTTCTCAGATTGAGAATATTTTACCGAAATATAAAGGTGCAGCAAAACTAGTTTCATACGATTCAGAATTAGATGATATTAAATCATTCATAAGTTTTTATTCAGACTTTTCTGAAGGGTTGCAAAATATATTTTATGCTTTAGCTCCATTTAACCAATACCTAAAAGATTTTGAAAATAATACAGTATTAAGAAAGAGTAGTGATGGCTACTTATCTATTGAATCGCCCGGTAAGGATTATGTAAATAATCTTGCAGAAATAGAAAATAGAAGTGTTTTTTATGAAAAAGGTATCCAAAAACTAGAGAAAGCGCAATCTTCTATAAAAGATAATACTTTACCTGTGCTACCAAATCAGATCAGAAATCTGTTTATGAGTACAAATGAAGATATTCTAGAATATGCAAATGTAAAACAAAAAACCAAAGTAATTACAGTTATTCCTTCAATGGTTGGAGTAGATAAACCAACTACATATCTATTTTTGATTCTTGATAATACTAGAATATCACCGTTAGGAGGGGAAATTGCAGGTTATGCACTAATAACTTTACAAAATGGTGGAATTGTAGATATAGAAGTAAAGAGTGTTGACGATATTGAAATTGATAAAGAAATATTGTCTGATGAGAACTTGAGAGAGATAAACAAGAGAAGATTCATTAATCTGCAACCAGATGATGTTAGAGTATCAAGTTTTGGAAGTATTTCTAACCTATTAGAGTTGGACCAGACTTTATCAGAATCTTTATGGGAAGAATATTTTGGAGTAAGGATAGATGCTCTAGGTACGATTCAACTTGAAGCTTTACAACAAATGAGTTCAAGCTTACAAAATCTTATGGTTCAAGGCATTCAATTAAATCCAGAAAATTTCTTATCAGATATAACAAGAGCACAAGCAGGGAATGAATCTGTGGCATATAAACACGAGGTAATTACAGAAGTCTTTGCAAATATTTTTCATGAGACTTTAAATAAAATTAATTCAAACACAAGGGAAATAATGTTATCTATTGAGAAAATGGCAAGTGAAGATATGCTTCATCTTGTAGCTATTAACCAAGGATTTACTGATTTTATTAATCAGAATGATCTGTACGATAATTCTGTTTATAGAGCAAACACGTATATGGTCCCAGGGATATTAATTGAAGATCCTAAAGTAGTGAATAGTACATCATATATAAATACTACGCTCTCATTGGAAACAAAAGTTAAGGGAGACTTTAGCGTAGAAAATTCATTGTTAGTAACTTTCCCATCGGTTGGGTCTTCACAAGAAATCTCAATTTGCTTACCTGAAACGGTAAGGTTAAGTTCTATTAAAATTGATGAAGGTACAATTCCTTCAGAAAGAAGTAAAGTTAATATTTCGGAAGATGAGATATGTATTGTGGGAAGATCTTTAGGAGAAACTACTTTTGGGTTTTCATGGGAAGATGAAACATTCAAAAATACAGAAAGTGATTCAATTAATTTTACTATGGGCATAGGCAATGTAAATGGTGCAAGAACAGAGCTTGATCATATTATTGAATTTGAAAGAGGTCTACAAGTAAATGTAGATGGGCAAACACTAGAAGCTAATGGGCTTGGATCCAAAGTTGTATTAAATAATGATGTGGTAAAAAACATTATAATAAATAGACAATAATAGATTGCGGATAAAGCTTATACATGATATTATTTGACGATTTTCAATACTTATTATTAATTTGAACGTGGCAAGAAAAAAGGCACAAAAAGACGAAGAGTTAATACAAATGACCCAAGCATCATATGATGAGCTAGTTAAGGAGCTTGAATTTAGAAAGACAACTGAGCGAGAAAATATTGCAAAAGAAATCTCAGCAGCTAGAGAACTTGGAGATTTGAGTGAAAACCATGCATATACAGTTGCGATGGAAAAGAAAGATATCAATGAGAATAGAATTTCTGATCTTGAAAGTCTTATTAAAAATGTGCAAATTGTGAAAACTTCAAGCTCAACTTCATTAGTTACAATTGGAAGTAAGGTTCAAATTACAAATTTGAAAACAAAAAAATCTAGAGAAGTAACTTTAACAGGATCAGAACAAACTGAAGCTGCTGATCCATCTGAGGGAAAAGTTTCAAAAGATTCTCCAATTGGGAGTGCAATATTAAACGCTAGAAAAGGAGATATTGTACATGTAAAGTTACCTATAGGAACAGTTGAATATAAAATTGATAAAGTAGCATAAACCCCTTCCAACCTCCTCTTAGTAAAAGGGAGGAGTAATACGAAGAGTTAACTAGGTATAAAGGTGGAGTTATAAATTATCTAAGGCCAATTTTAATGCCTCGTAATCTGACCATTCAAAATCAGTATTATCAAATGTAATTGTTCTCTCATCTCCTTTTCCCATTATATAAACGATATCTCCTGGATCTGCTAATAAAATGGCCATTTTTATTGCATCAAGTCTACCTGTATAGTCATGAGCATCAAATGCAAGCACTGGAACATCTCCTTGCTGCATAGAATGAAAAATTCTGTTTGCTAGTTTATATTTATCTGCGATTTGTGATTCTTCACTAGAAAAAAATCTTTCAATTAGCCTTCCTTGTTTATCCTCAGCGCCAATATGCATCTGTGAGTTTAGATCAAATGTAGGCATGGTATTTGAATCGCTAGGTCCAAGGATGACAATATCGGAATAATTTGTTACTAAATTACCAAGATTTTTTGCGTTATCAAATAAATTTTCGGATACACTAGCAACGCTAATAATCTTTTTGGATGGATCTTTTACCTTACCCAAGAATTCCATCGACTTAAAAAGTTGAAATGGATGCTTTGCGGCATCAACAATCACACTAAATTTATCTTTATATGCTTCATGAAATCTACCACGTAGTGGTTCAAAATCCTTAATTTTTTCAATGGCATTTCTAATAGGAATGTAATTACTTGCTAACCTTACTGCTAGGTAAATATTTTCGAATGAATGCATACCTTTAAGTTTTGAGTTTATTTTACCCTCTACATAATAATCAAAACTGATGCCAGTATTATCAAATGTCTTTTCTGATAGATTTTCCGGATTTACCCAGTAACAGTAAATAGTTTTGCTTAGTTTTTCACTTTCATTTATTAGCCAAGAAATAAACTCATCATCTTCTGAAACAGCAGTTAAAAAACCATCTTCTCGAACTAAGTCTAACAATAGTTTATATGGTTGAGGTTCGTTTAAATTACCAACAGAAGTAATACCAATTGAGTCAAAAGAAACTGAACTAAAAATAGAATTAGATATTTTTTTAGGCTCCAGTTCAATTATTGCAATATCACAAGAAGCTTTTATTGAGTCAGCAATAAATTTATTTACATCTTTTCTAGATGCATTATCAGAAGTTATTTTATCGTCCCGCTCATCAATATTTTTTCCAATAGAATTGAGCACAGAAACTTTAATTCCATTTTGTTTTAGTATATGCGCCAAAAGTTCCGATGTTGTAGTTTTACCATGTTCACCGGATATTCCAATTACAGGCATTGTACTTTTTTTATTATAGGATTTTAATATAGATAACATAGACTATAATTTACATTCTAATATTATAGTATCAAATTGTAGATTAATAGTAATTAAATAGACTTAATAACTATGAACTACTACTAATAACATTTACTATAGATTTGTTTGAGTCCATGTTTATTAGTATAATTCAAGATATTTAATGTTGATTAATGAAGTATCAACCAGTTGTTGGATTAGAGATTCACCTACAGGTAAAAGTAAAAACAAAAATGTTCTCCAGAGTTAGTTCTGAATATTTTGGTGAACCTCCAAATACACATATAGATCCAGTTAGCTTTGGATTACCTGGAGCACTACCTGTTCCAAACAAAGAGGCAATCAAAAAAGCAGTAAGACTAGCAATAGCACTAAACTGTCAAATAAATAAAAGAATTCATTTTGATAGAAAGAACTATTTTTACCCAGATTTACCAAAGGGATATCAGATTTCTCAGTTTGATGAACCAATAGGAAGAGATGGATATGTGGAAATTGAGATAGGAGATGATTCTAGGAGAATAAGAATAACAAGACTGCATGTTGAAGAAGATACTGGGAAATCGATGCATTCTGGAGATGAATCTTTAATTGACTACAATAAATCGGGGGTGGCTTTAATTGAAATGGTTACTGAACCTGATTTTGAGAGTGTAGAAGAAGTTTTAGCTTTTGCCAAAAGATTAAGACAGATAGTGAGATACACAGATACTTCAGATGCAGAGATGCAAAAAGGACAAATGCGATTTGAATTGAATATTTCTGTTAAAAAATCAGGAACAAAAGAACTTCCTAATTATAAAGTTGAAGTAAAAAATATTGGGTCAATTTCTGTTTTAGAAAAGGTTATGAACTTCGAATTAAATAGACAATCAGAGCTTTTAGGAAAAGGAGAAGAAATAAAAAATCAAACTAGAGGTTTAAAAGATATGACAGGAGCGACTTTATTCCAAAGGTCGAAAGAATCTTCTGATGATTATAGATATTTCCCTGAACCAGATATTCCCCCCATTCATTTTTCAGAGGAATATATTCAAGAAATTAAGAAAGATATGCCAGAACTTCCAAACGAAAGAATTAAAAGATATTTAGATTTAGGGTTAGAGCTTGAGCAAGCAGATAATTTTGTTGAAGATAAAGCTAGAGGTGATTATTTTGATTTAGTATTAGAATCTGCTAAAGATGAATCAATGGCTAAAGAATTTTCAAAATGGATTAATACCGATTTAACTGGAATATTAATTAAGAATAATAAGGATTATTCTGATGTGCAAATTGATCCATTTGATTTAGTTTATCTTATTCAAATGGCTAAAGATAAAAAGATTACTGCTACAATTGCAAAAAGTGTAATAGAAGAGATTATTAAAATGAATAAATCTGAAAAAGGCATTGCAGAAGAAATAATTAAAACTAAAGGTTTGGTACAAATCCAAGATGAATCTGAAATTGATAAATTTATTGATGAAGTAATTGCAGAAAATTCTAAAGTAATTGAAGATATTGCTAAAAATCCAAATGCAATTAAATTTCTAGTAGGGCAAGTGATGAGAAAAAGTAAAGGTAGAGTTAACCCGCAAGTTGCCGAAGAAAAGTTGTCTCAAAAGCTAAACACATAAATACTTCTGGTCTAATTTCTTGCAACTTTGAATAAACGAATTATAATAAGGTAAATTACTTATTATTTTAGTTCTATGAACTTATTTGGTAGCGGAATTGCAGATAGCTTCCAATCTAGCGTTCAACTAAGTATGTTGAACTCATTTGCTACATCCTTCATTACAATAATGCTTTATGTAGCTGCATTTGCTTTAATTTTTTATTATATTACTGGTGAGAATAAAAGAGCAGATAAGTATATGCCAAAATTCTTATCTCACGCACTAAGAGGTTTAGCTTATGTTGGATTATATTCAGCATCTTTTGGATTAGTTGCATCAGCATATAAGATTTTGATGTATGTATTTACTAATTTGTTTACAGACCTTCCAAAATCAGTAGATAAATATGATGGATTTATGCTTCTTGAAGCTATTGTATTGTTAATATTCTTCGGAATTTTTGCTTATCTTGTAAGAATGGGAAAGATGAGATTAGACAAGTGGGTAAAAGAAAATGGGGAAATGTCTACCAAATTATTTGTGGCTTTTGGAATGTTAACTTATGCTTTTACAGCATCAACAGCTTTCTTTGTATTCCTTATCAATTTCTTGAAATATATTGATGACAGTAAGATTGGGCTAGATGTAAATACTCTTGCAGTATTACTTGCGACACTTCCAGCCTTAGCATTCTTTGCTAAGAGATCAATGGAAGTACTAAAACAAGAAGGTAAGAAATAATCCCTTCTGTTTTTCACTAGCCAAAGCTATAGAGAGCCGCCTCCCCTTTATTAAAGGAGAGGCGTTCATGTATATGGACAATGGGGTTTATTCTTACCACCCCATAAGTTATTATCAATATAGTTAAATAAATATTAAATGAGAAATTTAGGATGTTTTGTATCTTGTGCAGGTGGGTTAGAAAATGGTGTAAAAAATGGCGAGGCACTTGGAGTTAATACAATAATGATTCACGCAACACCACCACAAAGATGGAACTCAAAACCATTTGAAGAAGATAAAATGAAAGCATTTAAAGATGCTATTATCGCTAGTGAAATTGTAAACACTGTGCACATGCATGGAATTTATTTGATTAATCTTGCAAATCCAGATAAACAAAAATGGCATTTATCAAAAGTGTCTATTGGCAATTATTTAGAACTTGCCGAATATATCGATTCACCTGGGGTTGTTTTCCACACAGGATCATTTAAAGATATAGAACCAGACGAAGGATTTGAACGAGTTATAAAAGGAATTGATTGGATTTGCGAAAATGCAAACTCGTCAAAGCCATTATTTTTAGAATGTGCAGCAGGTGCAGGAAAAGTTATAGGTTCAAAATTTGAGCATTTGGCAAGAATTAGAGATGGAGTAAAAGATAAATCTAGAGTTCAATTTTGTTTAGACACTCAACATATGTGGGCAAGTGGATACGACATTCTAAATGATTTAGATGGAGTTGTTGATCAAATGGAAAAAATTTTAGGTTTAGAAAATGTTAGGTGTGTTCACTTTAACGATTCAAAAACAGAATTAGGCTCAAATAGAGATAGACACGAGAATTTAGGCGAAGGACTTATTGGAGAAAAAGGAATGAAAGGATTTTTAAATCATCCCAAATTAAAAGGTTTAGATTTTGTTATGGAGACTCCTAATCTAAAAGATATGGAAACTGCACCAATTGAGGTTAAGAAATTACAAAGCTGGGCAGAATAAAGGGCTATGTGCTTTGTGCATTTGATTTATTTTTAGATATTATGCGGGAGCAGGGCTCTGACCTGCTCCTAATTTAAAGATTAATAAATTGAATTATGAAATCACATTTTTATCATATACAACTTAATATAGATTTCTCTAAAAATAATTCTTTCTATAAAGAGCTAATGAATTTTCTAGGCTGGAGTATTATTTTTGAAGGTGAGGATATGATGGGGTATAAATCAGATGTATCAGGGGATCTCTGGTTTGTAGATTCAGAGAAAGAGGAAAATCAAGATTATGATGAAAAAGGTCTTAATCATGTTGCCATAAGAGTTGAAGAACAAAAAAATATTGATGAAATTGTACGATTCCTAAGAGAGAAAAATATTAATACGTTATTTGATACACCAAGACATAGACCTGAATTCAGAGATTCTGAAGACGAGACTTATTATCAGGTAATGTTTGAAAGCCCAGATAAGATTTTGTTTGAGATTGTTTATATTGGACCTAAATAATTCTTTCTGTACTTTTGAGGCCAACCTGCCTGCCGGCAGGCAGGAAGTACCAAAACCCAGCGGACTAGTCTTGTATCATTGAATTTAGTTCTCGATATAAAATTTACTCCGTAAATTTCACTCGAACTGACATATTCTAATGGCTAGGAGCTCGTAGCTAGCAGCTAACTAGTTTCACATTTTGTTTCACGATCTCCTTTACTGATCGACTAAATCACTGACTGGATGATATAATATAGTAGGTAAATTTATATGTCCTAACAGCTAAATGCTAACAGCTAATGGCTTTGGAATTTTTTAAACAAAAAAGCATAGAAGATTTTCTGCGACCATCTCCAGAGTCGTTTTTAGAGAAACACCCACAAGCATTAAGAAAACTAAAAAATGCTCTTCGAAGAATTAATTTTAAATTCAAAGGTAATTTTGTTGTTGATTTGACAATGCCTAATTGGGTTGGAGGGTACTTTAATCTTGTTGATACAATAGCTATAAATCCATGGTTACTTTTATATGGAACAGAAAAAGACATTGCACATGTACTTTTCCATGAAGGACTACACGCAGGTGTTTATACAGAAACAGGTGTTGATGATGAAGCACTTGTTGAGGCAATGACTAAAAAGAAAATGGCTGAGGTATACGGAGGAGCGAGCTTTAAATCTGGTTACGATGATATGGTTAGTGATTTCAATCAATATTTTGGTGATATGAACTTTTCTGAACTAAGTGAAATGATTGAGTCAGGAGATGAACAAACTTTCGATAACTTACTTGAAGTAATGGTTGTAAACCCATCATTAGGTGAAGAAGATTATGAATCTCTAGATTGGGAAGAAATCAAAAGAAGATTAGGACGAATGTGGGGAGTTTTACAAAAACTTTTTCCTAGAATGATGAACTCAATTGCAGGTAAAAATGTTGGACCACATGCTGGAACAGATGTTTCTCTTCACCACTTTAAGCTAGATTCACTTTTAGAAAAAACTGCAAAAAGAGTATTGGGAGAGCAAACTGGTTTAATAAATAAAATAATAACTGATATAACAAAAGAAGGTGAAGAAAATCTTGATAAAGAATTAATAAAACAAGAGTTCTTTAAATTAGGTCTTGGTTATTTATACGATACAGATCCTGAATTTATTGATGAACAAATAGATAAATTTGTTGATTATCATAA
Organism: Candidatus Dojkabacteria bacterium; assembly: GCA_020429545.1. Classification (GTDB taxonomy): domain Bacteria; phylum Patescibacteriota; class Dojkabacteria; order J137; family J137; genus JAGQLF01. The sequence continues at coordinate 1,834 of JAGQLF010000008.1, read as the reverse complement.
TACAATAAAGTTTATAAAAAATTTTGATTTTTCTTCAGTAGTATCTTTATCAATTCCAGCTTAAAGGTAATAAGCCATATCTCTAATAGTGGCTAATAGAGCAACTTAAGTTTTGCAAAGAGAATAAAAATTGTTTATTCGTACTTTTGGAGACCCAAAAGTACGCAAAAAGTCTTGGGGTGAAAAAGTCCTTCTCACGCTTTGCTTTTATCATTCAGTCACCGGGACGCTTTTCACCCCAAACCCCACATGCTCGTATAGTTATTAATTGCATCTAAATTTAAAACTCTCTAATATGTAGATATGGAAAAGCATTTATCTAATATATTAGATATAACAGAATCTGTTCTAGGGTTATTTATATTCTTTAGTATTGCAGCTGTTAGTGCATATGGTGTTGTTTTATTAAATCCTACAGCTAAAGAAATCAGCGGGCCAAGAGTTGCAGGACTTTCAACTACTAGTGAACAAACACTAAACTATACTCTAAAGTACGATTATTCTGGACATCTTGTAGATAGAGACTCTTACAACGGTTTTGATACTATAAGTATTAATATTGGTTCTTTAAATGAAGGAACTCTATCAGTTAATCTTCTAGATATTGAAAATAAAACTCCAACTGATAGTAAATTCCAAATAGAAGCAAGTATACAAGGACATACGGGTGGTGATGTAAAACTATTCCTAAAAGCTAATAAAGGTTATCTTTACAGCCTTGATAAACTAGCTACTGTTGATATCAAATCTTATCAAACTAATACTTACGAATTGGTTTATATTGCAGATACCAATATTAATTTTTCTTTCCAGGTTGACTTAAAAATTGCTCCAGTTAATTTATAGCTAACATAACAAAGTTTTGACAATATTAGCTCTGTCAATTAAGATTGTTTGTATAACTATTATTAACATTTTATGGCGAAGAGTAAGAAAGAAAAAGCTACACCTGAAAAATCCCCTGATAGTGCTGGAAAACAAAAAGCTATAGAAATGGCAATTCAACAAATCACTAAGCAATTTGGAGAAGGTTCCATCATGACTCTAAAGGAAGATAAAATTAAGAAGATGGATGTAATTCCAACAGGGGCGATTTCATTAGATATTGCCTTAGGAGTTGGAGGTGTTCCAAAAGGAAGAATAATTGAGATATATGGTCCTGAGTCTTCTGGTAAAACTACCCTTGCACTTCACATTATTGCTGAGGCTCAAAAACAAGGAGATGTTTGTGCATTTGTTGATGCAGAGCATGCTTTTGATTCTACATATGCAGAAGCATTAGGAATTAATATTGATAATCTTTTAGTTTCTCAACCAGATTATGGAGAGCAAGCACTAGAAATTGTAGAAACTTTAGTTAGATCTGGAGGAATTGGTTTAATCGTTGTGGATTCAGTTGCAGCACTTACCCCTAAGGCAGAAATCGATGGTGAAATGGGGGATTCCCATATGGGACTTCAGGCAAGGTTAATGAGCCAAGCTTTAAGGAAAATAACAGGTATTGCACAAAAAACAAATACCACAGTGCTATTCATAAATCAGTTAAGAATGAAGATTGGTGTAATGTTTGGAAACCCAGAAACTACAACAGGAGGTAATGCTTTGAAATTCTATTCAACAATTAGAATGGATATTAGATCAAAAGATAAAATCATGGATGGTGATAATTTGATTGGGAATGTAGTTAGAGTGAAGGTTGTAAAAAATAAGGTTGCACCACCTTTTAGGGAAGCTTTGTATGAGACATTTCATGGAAAAGGAATAGATAAAGTATCAAGTTTAATAGATGCAGCAGTCAACTTTGAAGTTATTGAAAAAGCTGGTGCTTGGTTTA
>JAGQLF010000089.1 GCA_020429545.1 Candidatus Dojkabacteria bacterium | reverse complement strand
TCTAGCTTCAATATCATTATTTAGAGTAATGTAAATAATTTTCATAAGAATAATATTTTACAGCGACATAGTCTGTAATAAGTCTATAAGGTAAAATGTCAGCAATATTTCATATTATCATAGTAATGGACAAGCTTAAGAAGTTTGAAGATAAAATTAGAGAAATCTATACAGATAAAGCAGATTCTATCCTTGAGCAATTAAATGATGTTCCACTAAAAAGTTTTTGGATTAATACTCTAAATTTTTCTGAAGATGAAGTTCTAGCAGAACTAAAAAGTGAAGGTTTTGAAATAGAAGAATCAATAATTCCATTTATGTATGTTCTAAAAAATTCAGAGCTGCAGTTAGCAAAATCTAATGCATTTATTAACAACAAAATATATATTCAACAGCTTTCAAGCTCAATTCCTGCCATGCTAATTAATCCAAAAGAGAGTGAAAGAATTCTAGATTTAACAGCAGCGCCTGGAAGTAAGACTAATTTAATGTCTGTTATTTCAAAAGGAACAGCAAAAATAACTGCAGTTGAGACAAATAGAAATAGGTTTTTTAGATTAAAAAAGAATTTAGAGGATTATGGAATTGAAAATGTTGATTGTATTCTTGCAGATGGCAAAACATTAGTAAAAAGATTTCCAGAGTTTGAAAACTACTTTGATAAAGTTTTGGTTGACGCCCCTTGTTCTAATGAGGCTGCATTGTGCCTAACAGATGAATCAAGTTTTAAATATTGGAACCCAGGAAAAGGAAAATCACTAAGTGGATTACAAAAAAGTTTACTAGCTTCTGGTTTTGATATGCTAGAACCAGGTGGTAGCCTAGTTTATTCCACATGTACATTTAGTGTTGAAGAAAATGAAATGGTTGTTGATTGGCTGCTTAATAAATATTCAAATGCCAAGTTGGATCAAATTGACTTGAATTCAGATATTCCGTCAGTGGATGGAAAAGTAGAGTGGAGAAGAAAGCAATTTCAACCAGTTTTAAAAAATACTAAAAGAATCCTTCCAAGTGAATATTTTGAAGGATTCTTTGTTTCTATGTTAAGAAAAGTAGAAATGTAGATAAGTAGATTTTTTAAATAGGCATATTCTTGATGAAAGAATTCAACATTTTTTGTATTTCAATTATCTCATGAAGAATATCTTTATACTTAGCGTTATCTATGTAACCTAAAACCGCCGCAATTTCTAATTGTGTCTCCATTTCCGCACCTGAAGCAAAGGCAATGCGTAAGAAATTCCTAAATTCTTTTTGGCTACCTCTACGACTTCCTTCAGCTATATTTGAGGGAATTGATATTGAAGCTCTTCTTAATTGTGAGGTCAAGCCATAGATTTCCTCTTTGGGAAAAGACTTGGTAACTTCATAAATTATTTTTACGAAACGAATAGATCTTTTCCAAATAATTAGATCTTTGAACCCACTATAGGGATTCTCTACTTTTCTACTCATCAACTATCTAATTGGGGAAAGTTTTAAATTATGGTCGGGGCGGCGAGACTCGAACTCACGACCTCACGCTCCCAAAGCGTGCATTCTAGCCAACTGAACTACGCCCCGATCTTATAAAAAGTGCTGTACGAATTTTACCATAGTAGTATATTTCTAACTACTACCCATCTACTTTTCTAAACCTCTACTCATCTGCTTAACTGCATCAAACTTTTTCCCCCATCATTAAACTCAATCTCTAGCGAATTAAGCGTTAAATGCATAACCCCTGCTTTATACATATCTAGTACATCATACTGCTCACTCAAAAGATTTGGATAGTTATCTGGAATATTTGGTTCTTTAAACTTAACGTAATAAGGAGCATCTTTATTTGAATTATCATATGTAACAAAACCAAGAGTTAGTGTTAGAGAAAATAGAATTCCTATGCAAACAATAAATAATGCTAAATATTTTAATCTTCTAAGTCGCATTTGATTTATAAAGTTAGCAAGTCCAAAAACAAAAACAGGGTAGAGTACAATAAAAAACCTATTTCCTAAACTGTATCCTGCCCACCAGTTGTTCCAAAAACTATAAAACAATAAAACAGATAGTGCTGTAACTAATCCATAAATAGATATTTGCTTAATAATATTTATTCTTCTTACTCCCAAAATTAAACCAACTATACTAAAAATAACTAGTGGTGACCAAGCTAAAATACCTCTTATAGGGCTAAATAAGAGTTTAAATACTGAGAAGTATTTTAAAGAGAAAGGTGCTTCATAAGAAAATAATGAAAGACCTGATTCAAAAGGATCAGCATATGCATTATTTGAAAAAATTAACATTGGTATTATTCCTAATATAATCCCTGCCATAACTCTAATAAAAACACTTAAATTCCTTTTGTAGATTAAAAAAATTATAAATGGGGCAATTATCAATATAGAATCTATTCTTACATTTGCAGATAGTCCAAATATTAGCCCTGCTAAAATCCACCAGTTACTATCTTCAGATTCTTTAAGTTTATTTATTAAGTCGTGATAAGTATTTTTTTGATCCAAATCAATTATCCTGTTGTGAATAAGCCATAGTCCTACTGTGATCAAGGATAATGCTGGCAGATGAGAGTTAGAAGGCTCAATAAATGTATAAAAGAATAAAAAGTTCGAAAAGAAAATTCCAAAACTAGCAAGTAAGCTAACATTTTCAGAAAAATACCTTTTTAAAATTAAGAAAATTAAATAAAAACTTATTAATGAAAGAATCGCTGTTCCAATTAATATTCCCATTCCTTCAAAAATACTGACTCCATATGTATTGAAATAATCATCACTAAAATCAGATAACAGTCCTGTTTCTCCAATTAAATCGGATACAATTAGAAAAGGAGACCATAGCATTGCAGATCCATGATAGTAGAGTGGTGCATACGTATCGTCCCAGACATGTCCATATGTCCAGTCTGCAAAATTCGTAAACTGCTCAGGATATTTTGTATTCACTGACTGTTCTGTTTTTAAGGTTCTATAAATTCCAAAGTAACCAAAGCCATCACCATTTACGATTGGTCGACCAAATAAAAATAGTAATAGAAAAAAAATTACTACGAGTGATAGAAGACCTCTGTCTTTAAGTAAGCTCATAGTTTAAGTATAATGGAAAGTTTTAGG
>JAGQLF010000088.1 GCA_020429545.1 Candidatus Dojkabacteria bacterium | reverse complement strand
CTGCTTGCTGTGGTTGTACTCTTCATAGTTATCTAAAAGTAAAATAGCTCGATACACGTATAAGTATATTCAGGGTTATTTAGTGAATAGCATATCTGAAGTAATTCTAGATACAGTTATTTATAATCATTTAACTTTTGACTTTTAGCTTTCTTCTTTTTTGATATACTGGTTAAAGAGACTTTTTTATAAGATGATTGTAAAGTTTGAATATATAAATGGCAAAGAGACCAATAAGATTTGGTCTAAGGTCTACGGATACACTCCAGAGTCTAAAGCTGACAAAGATCAGTTGGGCTCTATGTATGCAGTTTTTAAATTTGAAACTGAGCTAGAAGACTTTGCTATAGATAAATTTGCCAAAATAATTATTGAATCTCTACAAACCTCTTACTTTGAAGAATTAAAAGAGTATAAATCCACCCTCGAAAGACTAGAAGAATCCTGTTGGAAAATGAAGTCTAAAATTGACCTTCTACTTTCTCGAGAAGAAGAAGCAGCAAAAATAGGAATTGATATTGAAATGGCAATAGCCGTATTTAAAAATCAATATCTCTATGCAGTAACAATTGGAGAAAGTAAAATTTTTATTGAGAGAGAAGGCAACTTTGTAGATATATCTGAAGGATTAACTGATAGGGGCGGACAAGGATTCCTTAAATCTGCAAGTTTAGAGGTACAAGAGACAGACAAAATTTGCTTAACTACATCAAGTGGTAATAAAAAACTATTGAATATAGAAGAAGCATTGGAGAAGCTAGATAAGAAAAAATTGGTAGAGAAAGGATCCCAAGAAGGGGTTAGTATTATGTTCATTGCCGATGAATCACAAAATTGGGCACCTGAAGTAGAAACAAAAGAATTGGATACAGATAAGGGTGATCTGCCTAATGATGAAAAAAAAGAAGACAACATGAACTTTATTGAAGATGAAGATACTGAATTTGTAGAACAAATAAGTGAAGAAGAGGACACCAAAGAGGGTAAACTCAGCGAAGATGAATTAATAGAGACTCAACAATCAGAAAATGCTGAGATATTTGAAAACCCAGTCGTAGTTGACCAAGAAGAAACAGAATCAGAAAACTCTGCAATAGGCAATATCAAAAATAAGGCACTAGGGTTATTTTCTTCCATAAAACAAAAGTTTCCCAGAAGAAATTCAACGAATTTAGAAAGTTCAGGCGAAGAAGAGGATGTTATTGTTGAAGAGTTAGATGAAGATGCCACATATAGTGAGAGAAGAGAAATTCAAGATGAATTTGAATATGAAGATACAAAAGAGAAAACTGGTTTAATTCGAGCTATGGATCTACTTTTAGGTTCGGTATCTGCAGTAATTGCTGCAGTAAAAAACCATTTCAAAGATAATAAAAAAACATATGCCCATATAGTCAATACCATTATTTCAAAGATAAAAAAAACGGCTATATTTGCATATCAATTTTTTGAAACTGAAGTGATGGGAAAAAATATGGATAGGAGGGTAATGAATAGGCGAAGAGTGAAAAGAAACAGATATATATTTGTAGTCTTAGTTTTATTTATTGTTTTTGGATCTTATTCAATAATTAACAGCAGTAAAAATGGAGCAAAATTAAACGAGGCGGTAGAAGAATATGAAACACTAATTTCTGAATATGATGTTGAAATTGGTTCAATTGAGCAAGAAATTTTAAATGAAACTTACGCTGCTGGTGGTGAAGATAAGCAAGCACTTATAGAGCGGCTTATTCTGCTAGAAGAAAATGTCGCTTCTACAATTACAAAACTGGATGCAGATGATGTGGTAAAAAATAAAGCTCAATTTTTTGAACAATTGAGGGGAATAAGCTCTTCAGTAGCAGAGGCAAAGGAGGATGTTTTAAATATAGAATCTTTCACAGAGCCTCAGATTGTAGCAGATCTTTCTAGGCAATTTAATGATTCTGATCTTACAGATCTGGAATATTCAGAAGGGTATCTATTTGTAAGTGATGCAGGAAGGGATGTTATTTATAGAGTTTCTCCAGAATTGGAAAGCGATGTAGAAGTACATGAAACTGAGGTTACAGAGCCACAAATTTTAGTTAGAAATACGAATGGTGAAATCATAGTTTATGATAAAGATGAGGAAGCCGTTATGGGACATTTTGATCCAACAGATAAAGAATCATTGAAAAGATATGAGAATTTGATTCCACCTTCAGTTGGAAAACCATTTGAATCTGCAATATTTGATTCTAATGGTGCCTTATACGAGATAAATCAAATTCATCAGCAAATATTTAAGAGAGAGCCTGCTGGAGATACTTTTGCAAATGGAGGTGCAGCTTTTCAGTCGCAAAATCCACCTAACTGGAAACAGGATCCAGAGCTTTCACGAGCTATTGATATCGCTGCGCCGTACGAAATTTATGTGCTAACTGAAGATTTGGGAGTAAGAAGATACCTTGCAGGGGGTCCAAACACCTTAGAACGACAAGTGTACATTAATCTTTTAGATTCTGACTTTACTGCAATGCAGAAGGCAACAGCGCTTGATGTGAACATAAGTTACATGGCTGTAGGTGACTCAATTAACCAGAGAGTGTTATTATTCCAGGTGCAAGATAATGAACAGAAAAATTTAATCTTTACTAAACAATTTAGGTATGTAGGTACTGACTCTACGATTTTTACTGATATTAGGGAGATTAAAATAGTAGATGGATATGTTTATGTTCTTGACGGAAATAGAATAATAAGATTGGCAATTTAAAATGGTTGTACTTCAAAATAATAAAAAGGCGTTTCAAAATTACAACGTTGAGGATAAGTATGAAGCAGGAATCGAGCTTGAAGGATGGGAGGTAAAATCTATTGAAAATCATCAAGTTGATATTGCAAATTCATTTATCAAAATCCGAAACAATGAGGCATTTTGGGTAAATGCTAGAATACCTGCTTGGAAGCTTGGAGAAGAGAAATCTAAAGAAGAAGAAAATAGAGAGAGGAGATTATTGTTGAATAGGAATGAAATCAAAAAAATAACACAGAAACAGGAAAGAGTAGGGTATAGTATTGTTCCTCTGAAAATATACAGAGCAGGTTCTAACTATATAAAGTTAGAAATAGGAATTGGAAAAGGTAAGAAAAAATTTGATAAGAGACAATCTTTAAAAGAAAAAGATCAGAAAAGAAGAATAGATATGGATAGAAAAAGATATAATTTTTAAAACAGAATATGGATGCTAATGAAGATCCAAAATTAAAAGAAATAATGAACCAGCTTACTAAGTTTGGATTCTCTTTTTATGCAAGAGATGAAAATGGAATTCCTTTAGTAAAAGGTCC
>JAGQLF010000087.1 GCA_020429545.1 Candidatus Dojkabacteria bacterium | reverse complement strand
AAATTTTATTATTAATCACATTTGCTAAAAGCTAACTGCTAATCGCTAAATGCTTTTCCGCTTCCAATTATATCAAAAAACCTCTAAATCTCTAAGCTACTTATTGCTTTTTACAGTTTTTGTAGTTTTTTTTGTGCTAGATTTAGTTGTACTTTTTGCTTTTGTTTGTGTTTTCTCTGCTTTTACCTCAGCCTTCTCTTCTTTCTTAGTAGATGCTTTTGATTTTATTGTCTTTTCAACCTTTGCATCCTCTCTTTCTTCTACTAGTTCAACAGTAATATTACAAAAATGTTTATTGATTATTCGACCCATACCTCTAGACTTTGGCTTCATTCTTTTTAATCTCATTCCAATGCCTACATAGATTTTATCTACTTTTAGTTTTTCACCATCTAGATTATAGTTGTGCACAGCATTTGCTCTAGCACTAGCTATAACTTTTGCAACATCTTTTGCTGCATATTTAGGCATGTATTCTAAAACTGCTAGGGCTTCATCAACATTCATGCCACGTACTACGTCAGCAGGAATCCTTGCCTTTCTTGCAGATCCTTTTACATTTATTGCTTTTGCTATTACTCTTTTAGTATCCATAATTACTTATATTAATTAATCTTTCTTTGTTCAATTGTTGGTTCCATTTTTATATTATTTTCGAATTTCTAATTTGTTTCGAATTTCGATCTTCTTATTTCGATTTTTATTTAAATATAACACCTTCCGGTTTCTACCGATACATCGGGATCAACCACCTTCCTCAAGGAAGGAATTATACATTAGTCATTTGAGCTACCAGTTGAACCAGTTGCTTTTGCAATCTTACCCTTCTTACTGTGTCCGTTAAACTTTCTTGTTGGTGCAAATTCTCCAAGCTTATGTCCTACCATAGATTCTGTTACAAATACTTTGATAAACCATCTTCCATTATGCACTTCAAAATTTAATCCAACCATATCTGGAGTAATCGTTGAACTTCTACTCCAAGTCTTGATTGACTTACTTCCACCTTGTGCTTTTTGTTGTCGAACCTTGTTCATTAATTTTAGATCAATGAATGGTCCTTTTTTTGAACTTCTTGCCATATATTAGCTTTTAGCTATTGGCTTTTAGCCTTTAGCTTTTTAATTTATTTATTTTAATTCACACTTGCTAATAGCTAACCGCTAATAGCTTAGATAACTGTTTTATATTTTTTAAATTTATTCTTAGATGGTCTTCTTCTAACAATGAACTTACTAGATACTTTTCTATCTCGTCTTGTTCTTTTACCAATCTTATTTCCCCATCTGTCTTTTGCAGGTCCTCCTGTACCGTGTCTACCTGATTTTCCTTGTCCTCCACCATGAGGGTGTTTATAAGACATCGCAACTCCTCGAACTGAAGGCCTAATTCCTTTCTTTCTCTTTCTTCCAGCTTTTCCATACTTAACATTCTTTTGATCAGGATTTGATACTGTACCGATTGTAGCATAAGAATCTTCTTTTACTAATCTGTACTCTCCACTTGGCATTTTCAATTGTATATATCCTTTATCTCCTCCCATTACTTGAATTGAAGTTCCTGCTGATCTACCAATTGTAGCTCCTGCTCCAGGTCTTAATTCAACTGAATGAACATAAGTACCTTGCGGAATTCTTTTCAATGGCATTGAGTTTCCTGGTCTAATTGGTGCCTCTTCGCTAGAAATAATTTCATCACCTACTTTTGTATCATCAGGAGACAGAATATATCGTCTTTCTCCATCTGCGTACTTTACTAGTGAAATAAATGCTGTCCTATTTGGATCGTATTCAACTGATTCAATTATTGCTGGCACATCTTTTTTATCTCTTTTAAAATCGATCTGTCTGTATAATTTTTTAACACCAGCTGATTTGTGTCTTGTTGTAATGACACCTCTGTTATTTCTTCCAACATTTCTTTTAATTTTTCTTGTTAAAGATTTATGTGGACCCTCTTTTGAAAGATCACTTCGATCAATTAACACCGCGTGTCTTATTCCTGGACTTGTTGCTTTGAATTTCTTTAGTGCCATTTTTATGCTTTAAATAAATCTATTTTGTCTCCTTTCTTTAATTTAAATTTAATTATCTTCTTATCTGAAGATTTTCTTTCAATTTTTCTTGTTAATCTATTTGCTTTCTTTTTCCCAAGTCTATTAATTACCCAAGAAGCTTCTACCTTTACACCATAAACTTCTTCAAGTGCTTTTGCTGCAGCAATCTTATTAGCTTTTAGTGCAACTTCAAAAGTCACTTTGTTTTCTGATTCGTATTCTGCTGTTGTTTTTTCTGTGACTATAGGTCTTTTTAGAATAATCATTTTATTTCTTTAATTTATTTTGGATTGACTCAATAGCTTTTTCTTCAAAAACTACTGTTCCTCCTGTAATTAAATCGTATGCATTCATTTCTGTAGATGGCACTACTCTCACGTTTGATATATTTGTAAATGCATTAAACACTACATCATCATTTCCATCTGTTACAATAAGTACTTTTCTTGAGTCTTTTGTAATCTTTGTCTTTATATCTTCTGCTTGTTTTGTTAATGGCTTATCTTCTTTTAAAGAAATGTCATCTACAATAACGAATGATTTACTTTCAGCTAAATTAGACATAACTTGTCTAAGTACTGCTTTTTTAAATTTTTTTGTAATTGTCTTCTTCCAATTTCTTGCATTTGTTGGTCCAAAAGTTACTCCTCCTCCTGTCCAGATTGGGTTTCTAGAAGATCCTGATCTTGCCCTTCCTGTTCCTTTTTGTCTGTGTGGTTTCTTTCCTCCTCCGCTTACTTCTGATCTATCTTTTGTATGAGCATTTGACTGTCTTTTATTAGATAGGAACATGTAAACGTATTGAGCTATCACTTCTTTTTTTAAAGGAGCCTTAAAAATATCATCACTCAAGTTAATATCTTTTACCTCTTTTCCTTTTTGATCAACAATCTTAAATTTCATTTTTATTTATTATTTTTATTAAAGAATGATTCTTTTATTACAACATATGATCCATTGAATCCTGGAATTGCACCACTTACTGCAACAATTTCGTTAGCAGAATCAACCTCAACTACTTTTAATTGCTTGATTGTTACATTCTCTCTCCCCATTCGACCAGCCATTTTCTTTCCTTTAACAACTCTACCTACAGTAGTACCTGATCCAATTGATCCTGGTGCTCTTTCTCTGTCTGATTGACCATGAGTCCTCTTACCTCCTTTAAAATTCCATCTCTTCATCACACCTTGGAACCCTTTTCCTTTTGATACTCCAGCCACATCTACAAGATCTCCCTCAGTAAAAATGTCCGCTTTTAG
>JAGQLF010000086.1 GCA_020429545.1 Candidatus Dojkabacteria bacterium | reverse complement strand
ATTTACCCAGTATAAAGGATAATGGGGATATGTCTTAACGACATAATTCAATAAGTAGTCTCTAACTCCTTCAGGCCAGACAGCGGCAACTTGATTGAAATCTATATTAGCCTTTGCCAGTTCTGGCCAATATTCTTTCACATTTGATAATATACCTGGATTCAATTTTATACCTGCAGCAACTGTACACTTAGCGTATTTAGCAGCATGATCAATAACTTCTTGTATTTTTTCATGAGATGAATTTTGTGGCAAGAAAGGCCTCCAATAATGTATGATATCTTGGCCAGCTTCATGCAGTCTTACAAAGTTTTGGCGTAGTCTCTCTATGTTTGTTGTAGGCTCTATTGGCTTACTAAGACCTGAATAAGATAAATAATATATTACTTTTGTATTCTGGAGATTGTCGACCATTTCAATAAAGTTATCGGGTATGTGACATTTTGTTACGAAAGCAACTGGATTTCCAATCTCTCTTTCATCATACCTTTTAATAAATTCCGTGAAATAGTTTATGTTAGTCTTGCTCATAAACACGTCAGTTTCACTTCCAATCATAATGGTTGATCCTGGAGAATAGGTTTCAAAATTCATGAGATTATCAATTGCTTCATCTGGACTTAATAATATTTCTCCTGCCTTAGGTGTAGCGCCATATATCTGTAGGAAGCAATATTGGCAATTTTTAGCACATCCTACTACAGGATCTACAGCAATCCAGGTATCATCTTGTCTTATTCCCATTTCTATTGACATTATTCTTTTTTACTAATAATTAAACATATATGATAATGTTCACCTGGATTTAAACCGTAGTAAAATCCATTAATATTAGCTATTGGCGCAATTATCTGAGTCCATTCTTCTAAAGGCATTAATCTTTCATCACCCCTTAACCCATCCTCAAAAATATATTTATGACTAGGAACAGTGGCGATTACAGTGTCTGCAACCCTTAATTGTTCTGCTAACATCAGTCTTATTTCATGGTCAGTGAAATGCTCCATTAGTCCTTGGTGAAATATCATATGTTGCTTACAAAAATTTTCTGCCATTGGCAGTGCAAAGGTATCACTATGTATGTATTGAATACCACTATTCCCATTGAATGCTTGTGCATTTCTGAGAAACTTCATGCTGTAATCTAATTCAAATACATTTAAATCTAGACCTCTTTGTTTGGCTAAACAACTAAGTGTATATCCCATTGCGCCTGTACCTATACCAATCTCTGTAACGAAAATCTTATTTTGAGAAAGTAGGACTTCTAAGAAATTAGAATGGATTAGTCTTATTGAATTAATCCTTTCTTCAGAAATTTGTTTATCTGTTTTTTCATAGTAACACTCCCAAGCCTCATTATTATTCAATATATTGTCCATTTCGCTTACGTTAATAGATACTTGAAGTGATTTATATCATATTGAATGTCTCTAAACAATGTATTGCAATACAAATTTTCGAGCGTACCGTATAAATTTTTTAAAACTGAACATTCAATATTTTATAAAAGAACTAGATTCCAATTAAATGAACTGTACTTGAGATTGATAGCTTTTAAAGAAAGTTCCAACTTCGTACACAATACCGCTCCATAAAAACAAAATTCCACCTTTCGGTGGATTTTATTTTATAAATGAATAGTGATGAGAACCATTGGTTTGACTCTGATTTTCTGCACGATCCTGATGTATCAGGTGAGTGCTAAGAAAATCCTTACTTGACTGCAGTAGGCATGGTTAGCCACGCCAAACATTAGATCCATCAATACAGATATTGATCATATCAGAAAAGACCACCTAGATGATATATTAAAAGAGTCTAGCTAATACTAGTCCTACTAAGCTTTATATTTAAGACCCATTTTATAGTCCAACTCCTGTAAATATGAACGCTCCTATTTCCCAAGCTCCGTAGTTATTCTGGTTAAGAGTTTCTAACGGCAGGGTAGTTTTATCTGGACTAAGTCCATTTTGATAGGATGCTCCTAAATTCTGTCCAGTACCAATTGCCGGTGAACCAGATTGCAGACGCATATCTGTCCATGTAGTTGGTGGATACTGTAAGAACAGTGGATTTGTATTTTGATAATTATTAGTAATAGTGCAGCTATCACAAGTACCTGATGAGAATGAACCATCATATACTATATTATTTTGAATTATATTATTCGCAGGGGCACCTTCAAAAATTAAAGCTGCATAACCAGGATCAACAAATATATTGTTTTTTATAACATTGTTTGCAGAAAATGCGTTTTGCATATTTACTCCTCTACTGCTACCAGCTCCACCGCCCATGTACATTGTATTATTTGCTACGACACTGTTTGCACCATCTAATAATACACCCCAAGATCCACCTCCAATAATAACGTTATTTCTAAATATGTGATATTCTGGTACGCCTCCATACACGTGTAGTGATGCTCCTAATCCAATATCCGCTTCAAAAATATTATTTTCATATATTGCCTCATTCCCTGCTGAGTGGACTCCCCATGCATATATATGGTGATCATTCCAATCAGTTCCAGCATTCTTGAAAGTTGAGTTTGTTACCCTCCATGTAAATTGTCCTTTTAAGTGGGCGTGTCCTGCCCCATCAAAAGTACAGTTATCAACAGCTATATATCCAATATTTGAACTATTGTTTCCGATTGTAACACCATTACCAGTTCTCCATACATCATCTCTATTTTCCACATTACCTTGGCTTGAGTAGAAATAGACATAAGTTGTTTGTCCAGGAATTACTTCTTGATAGTAATCACCATCTGTACCAGTATCAATTAGGTCTTGAATGCTCTCTTTTGTCTGTCCTGTATACCATCTAATAGTCTTCGCACACTCTATAGTTTGTGCATTACATCCAGACTTTATTTCTAAGGTTATTCCAAATTTATCGACTGTTCTCCAGACGTTTCCCTGGTGCTGAACCCATCCTAAACGGTTCATATTAAAGTATCTTATTCCCTCAAAGTTTATATCTTTAAATGTAATGTTTTTAGCACTTCCATTTAAAAGTACAGTGAAATAATCTACATCACGTTTCCAAACTACATTCTCATCAGGATATGCACTAATTGTTACCATGCTGTCAAAAGAACCGAGTGTTGTCATGTCTTCTAGGTATGTACCTTCTCTAATGTATAGCTCATCACCTGCTGTAAGCGACTCTGCCCCTTGCTTAATTGTTCTATATGCAGTTCCGTCAGATCCACTGCAATTTCTTAGTTCTCCAGAATAATTTCCTATACAGTTAGATGCTAACTGATTATCTACATATTTTGCACCTGCAATTGGGGTAAATACTGGAGTTTCTCCACCACCAGAATC
>JAGQLF010000085.1 GCA_020429545.1 Candidatus Dojkabacteria bacterium | reverse complement strand
ATCAATTAAAATATCTCTTACTTGAGTTGGATTAGGAACTCTTTTAAAAACAAAAAGCTCATCATGAGCCTCAGTAGATACAGTAAGCGTTCCATATCCCCACAAACCTGCTATTAACCCGGCCGAAACCTCTGTAACATTTTCGATGCTTACAAGTTCTGTCTCTTTTACTTCATACTTTGAAAATGGTTTAAATTCATAGTGAATAACTCTTTGATTTGTAATTATGTAAGGATCATAGTACCAATCAAAAAAATCTTTGAAAACGTTTGTTATTATCAAAGAATAAAAACATATTAGAAGAATGAGATATTCTCTCCCAGACAAAAAATCAAACTCAATATTAAATACGCTAAAAATAGCATATAGTAATAATGGTAGAAAGCAGTATGTAAAATTACGTATGAACCAACCAAGATTTTCACTCCAATGTCGTCTAATATATACATATATCTTCTCATCAAGATTTTGAGTCGCGAAATAGATTCCTTGAGGTTCAACTTTTACCCCTCCGACCCCACCATTCTGTTTAATTTTTTTTATGATTTCGTTATGCTCTTTAAGTTTCTGAGCTTCAACTCCACTAATATAATTGCCGTTCATACTTAATTTGTAGATACAACATAGAATGTTTGGCTGTAAAGATAATCGTTTCTGCCAGTTTCATAAGCCCATGTATTCCATAGATTTTTGAACCACCAGCCTCCCATTACCTTTTGCCCACCTGACCCATTAAAATAAACTTTCTTTACTCTCATTGAAGGATCTCTTTCAAAAGAAATGCTCTCAATTGTTCCAACTGAACTAATGATATCACGTACATTTGATTTTACCGAAGAGTCATAAGAACTTTTTGGATCATTAGCAATAAAATCTAGCATTGATGCAATTGATTCATTGTTATACACATTTGTTTGATAAGACCAATTCGTCCACTGTGTTTTGTAGGCAAAAGATGAGTCATTAACCGATCTTAGATATGGATACGGTGTTCCTTCACCAAAAAAGTTTTGAAAAATCGTATCATTATTAGCAGTACCATTTCCCTGACTATTATCTGAAGAATAAACCGCATCAATAAGATTACCTCCGTAGGTAATTACCACTCCACTTGTTTCTTCCACTGCCCAAGCTTTATTGTAAGATATGTCATAAACTTGGCTTCTGGCATCTGGATATAGGTTTTTGTGATAAAGAGCATAAGTTCTTGCAATCACAACTTGCGCTTTGATTGCCTCTTCTGGCCAGCATGCCCATACACTTCCACTCTCGTTAACAATGTACTTATCTGGATCTTCTTTTGCTTGGGCAGTTGTACCACAAGCCTTATCTGGCACCTCTCCAAGGTGAACAAGATACTCTTCAACATTTATATTTTGAGGTCCTCCATATACACTAACATTACCTGCCATCTGAACTAAGTTCACACCTGTGAAGTAAAATTGAATTAATTGTTGATAACTCATACCTGTGTTTGCTCCACCATATGCACCAAACTGTGAAAAACCAACTCCATGTCCCTGATACACATCTCTTCCAGTACCTGCAAAATAGAATCCATCAACAATGTCAATATCTTCTGCAGCCCTTTGCTTTGCTAACTCTTGTTGTAAAATCCAAGCTTCTTTTTCTGCAGCAGCTTGTTGCTCAACTGTTAAATCACTAATCTGACTCTTAATTTGACTTTGCCTATCTTGTAGTTTTGCTATCTGTGTTGTACTCGAAGCCAAAACACCCGAATAATAGGAAATCTCTTCATCTAGCTTATTTTTTTTAGAAATAAGTTCTTCATTCTGAACATCTAAAGTAGCCAAGATTTCATCTTGGCTAGATAAATCATTATCTAAGCTATCAATAGTTGTATTTAAACCTGCAAGATTTTCGTTACTGACTCCAAATACATTTTGACTGAATCCAGTTGCTAGTAGTTTTGCTCTATTATCGCTAAAGAATGCGAAATCAGAATTTTCAACTCTCCATTGAACATATAAAGTTTCTACTGCATCTTTTTGATCTGCAATAAGCTGCTCTCTTTCTTTCTGTTTTAACTCAAATTCTTGTTTTGTTAACTCTCTTTTCTTTTGATTTATTTCAAGTTGTGTTTCTACTTCTTTAATTTCGGCCTCCAATTTGGGTAATCCTTCTGATACTGTAGAAATTGTGTTCTGCGTTTCTGCTAACTCTTTTTCTAAATTTGCAATTGCATCTTCAGTCTCTTTTAGTTCTTTTTCTTTTTGCTTAATCTGTTCCAAAAGTTCTGCTGAAGACTGTGAGTGAATTGTGGTTGTAAATAAAGGAATAAAAGCGGTAGACACAAAGACCGCTACAAAAATAAAGAATGTAATTCTTTTAAAAATATTCATTTTATTCCATTACTACTGAAGCAATTTGATTCTGCTTCAAATATTCAATATAACTCATTATAGTGCCTTTTAATCTTTCTTCCAAATTACTAAGTCCAATAAACTTAATATTTAAGCTATCTGGCGCAGTTATACTTGGATTATCAATCTTTAGCAAATCTAGTTCTCTTCTTATCTTTAAATATTCTTCAGCATCAATTAGTCCATCTACTTTTTTATTAATGTTTGAATTATTATTTTCAATTTCTTCTTGCAGTTTTTTAAGTTCAGCATCAATTTCAATAAAACTTTTTCCTCCCATTCTTTTTTCTATTGTTTCTAGTATTTTTGATCTTTCTGTTTTTAGTGCATCTACCCAAGCGGCATTAACTAAAAATTCATTTTCTCTATTACTTAACTTTTTAACAAACTGTTGGTAGATATTTGTATTAGTGTTGTTGTAGTCAATTGAAAATAAACTTGAGTTAAATATTCGGACTTCTGAATAAAGGTTTACCAAGAAGAAAAAGATTAAATTCAAAAGAAAAATTATACTTCCTAAAACAACATGCTGAACTTGGCTAGTTCTTATAAACAGAATTGTACTTATAACAATTACAAATGGAAGTGGCAAAAGCATAAAGACACCATACATGGTACTAGTATTGTTATCCGAAACCGTGTTGTTTTCAGATTTAGAGCTATCACTAATAATGTTTTGAAGCTTGATTAATAAGTTAGTGATTAATGCAAACCTTTTATTCTTAATCTCATTAACTTTTTGATTTGAATCCTCAATACTACTATATCTACTAAGTTCATGTTCTATTCTATCTTTAAGCTGAAATAGCTCTTTTGAACTTTCTATTCTAGCTTTTAGTTTTTGGATTTGGTTTTCCAAAGTTTCGTTAGAGCTATATAGGTCGTTTTTAGAATCTCTTAACTCTTTATACTGACTAACAGCCGCTTCTAAAAGAGCCAATTTCGCCTCGTTCTGAGTCGTA
>JAGQLF010000084.1 GCA_020429545.1 Candidatus Dojkabacteria bacterium | reverse complement strand
TTTGTACCTGTATATAGCTCTGTTAAAGTTAAAGGTCAAAAGCTTAGAGTTTTAGCAAGGACACATGAAAAATTCACTATTAATAAAGATCACGTAGTTACTTTTAAAAAGCAGAATTCAGAAGTACATATTAATTTACCTTCAAAGATAGTAAAGATTTCAAAATTCGATATTGTAGATTTTTATAAAATAAGTACAAATGAACTAATAAAAAGATTAGAGACTTATGGAGACTATCTCTCTGCTGAAATCATACAATATCTAGGTAGCAAAGATAGAGAACTATCTATTGCTAATGTCAAAATAAACTGCTCAAAGGGTACTTATATTAGGCAACTGGCAAATGATCTTGGTGAGGCAGTTAACACTTCTACAATGCTTGTAGGACTGAAACGAACACAGATAGGTCCTTGGAGCATTTCTGATGCTGTTACAGTTGAAGATTTAGAAGCTAATCAATAGATATAAATCTGAATCTGAGGTTACATTACTCTTAAAGTCGAATGGAACATAGTTTTTGTTATCACAATCCATTTCTCCGTTTAACTCTAAAACTAGGGCTGTCTTATTAATACTAGAAAGGACTTTGTTTGAAAGTATTGCATTGTAACAATCATCATAATCTCCTTTAACGCTCACTTCTGTTTCATCTATTGAAAGTGGTTCAAAATCTATTAGAAGAGACGGCAGAGTTACCTCTGTATTATTAACATATGGAAGTATATTGGCTTCTTTTGATCCTTGAACTGCCTCAAATACTTCTACAAACCCATTGTTTATACTTTCTGAGCAATCAAATTCGGACTTTGACACATCTAAACCTACAAGCACACTATCTTCTTCAAATGTGTCTTTTATATCCAATTCATAACAATCACCAGTATATGGGATGGCAATAACTATATCCCAATTATTTATTGACTTTTCTTGGGAAAGTACATCTAAGATGCTATTTTCTTGATTCTTTATTTCAAAAGAACCATCAACAGAATACGTTCCATTCTCATTATATTTTGCGGAAAATATCATACCTTCAATTTCATATACATATGTATATGTTTGTTTTAAATTACTTGCTTTGAGGTAAAAATCAGCTTTGGTCAAAACTGGCAAACCATCCGCTTCATCACCTGTACTATCAGAGTTATTACTTGTTCTTAATTTAAAAGAATAAAACAACAATACTCCTAAGAAAATAACAATCAGAAAAATAATTAGAGTTATTTTTTTTGAATCGATTTTATTAATCATATTTTTTCAAGTTTTATACTAAAAATAGCTTCATCACTAGCTTTTATACTGCCACTTTCGAAAAATTGAACTAATTTGTTTGCATCACAATTAGAATTTTTAGATTGAATGGCTAATACAATATAAATTTGTTCGGGATAGCTTTCAAGTACCTGTACGTCAGTTTTTCTTACTTCAACGCAATCAGGTATATTCCCATTTATACTATAGGTCCAACCGAGGTCTTTACTATACTCCTTTTCAAGGGAAAAAGTATCGATGTCAATGTTATGGGAAATTGTATCTGTATCAGTTACAGTACTATCCTTATATTCTACAAGGAATAGTATCTCGATATCATCTGGAGCTAAGAAAGAGGAACTGTATCTAACCGGATCAATAATTTGGGTACATATTATATTGTCTGAGGGATTAACGATACTGAGCGTAATTGTGAAATTATTATCGTTGGGTATTTCTTTTACTTCATATTCATAACAAGGATTGGGTAGATCTCCAGTAATAGTGTAATCCCAAGTATTATCTTTAGAGAACGAAGCACTTAACATAAAATCATCTGCAAATTTTTTTACTGTCTTAATAGAGAGTTGTTGGTATAAAAGATATGCTCCTAAAGAAGCTCCAATTATAATAAATATGAAGAAGGAGGAACGTATGAATTTCATATTCATGAGTATTAAATATTTACAGTCTATCATAGATATCGTGATATTGTGAGTGTGGTTTTGCACTAGTCTAATTGCAATCTTCTCAATAAAAAGGCATAATATTCTAAGAAAAAAATCTTAAAGGGCTTGATTTTATTCTCCCTTCTTGGCATAATCCACAAGTGCTCGAATTTTTGGCTAAAAACACTGAAAATCGTGAGCTAAATTACTAATAAAGAATTCACAATAAAGAGGTAAACTGGTATAATACTGATGCTCTTTATTTAAGAGAATAATAATTTAATTAAATTTATATATTAACTAAGAGAAGATGGCAGAGTTTCAAAGAACTAAACCTCACGTAAATGTGGGAACACTAGGTCATATCGACCACGGAAAAACAACACTTACAGCAGCACTTGTTGCATATTCACAAAGACAAGGATGGACAGATGCTGGAAAATCATATGAAGATATCGCAAAAGGAGGAATCGCGAGAGCTGGTTCTAACAAAATTGTAACTGTGGCTTCTTCTCATGTTGAGTATGAATCAACAAACAGACACTACGCTCATATCGACTGTCCAGGACACAAGGATTATATTAAAAATATGATTACTGGTGCTGCACAAATGGATGGAGCAATCTTAGTAGTATCTGCAGCAGACGGACCAATGCCTCAAACTAGAGAGCATGTTCTTCTTGCTAGACAAGTTGGTGTTGAACATCTAGTTGTATTCATCAACAGATTTGATGACAACATGGATGAAGACTTGATTGAACTAATTAAAGAAGAAGTAAAGGATATCCTTACAAAATATAAATATGATGCTGATAAAGTGCCATTCGTTGTAGCAAGTGCTCTATATGGAGTAACTGGAGAAAAGGATGGCGATGAAGGAATCGCAAATCTACTACAAGCTATGGATGAAACTATTCCAGAGCCTGTAAGAGAATTAGACAAACCATTCCTAATGCCTGTTGAAGATGTATTCTCAATTGAAGGTCGAGGTACAGTAGCTACAGGAAGAATTGAAAGAGGAATCGTTAAAGTAAACGATGTTCTTGACCAATTAGGTATGATGGAAGGAAAGAAGGAAGTAACAGTAACGGGTGTTGAGATGTTTAAAAAATCTTTACCTCAAGGGCAAGCTGGAGACAATGTAGGTCTATTGCTAAGAGGAATTAAGAGAGAAGATATTGAAAGAGGGCAAGTATTGGCTGCTAAAGGGTCAATCAAGCCACATACTAAATTCAAAGCAGAAATGTATGTTTTATCTAAAGAAGAAGGTGGTAGACACACTGGATTCGGATCAGGATACAAACCACAGTTCTATATTAAGACTGCAGATGTAACTGGTTCAGTGGATTTAGATGAGGGAACTCAATTAGTTATGCCAGGTGATAATGTAACTGTAACTGTGACACTAGTTACTCCAGTAGCATTAGAAGAACAAATGGACTTTGCTATTAGAGAAGGCGGAAGAACAGTTGGCGCAGGAGTTATTACACAAAT
>JAGQLF010000083.1 GCA_020429545.1 Candidatus Dojkabacteria bacterium | reverse complement strand
ATTAGGTATATTAAAAACAATATTGTGGATAAATAGAAATTAATATTGTAATAATATATTTAATAAAGAAAATCTTATGAACATAAGTTTGTGGAAAACTAATTGTGCAAATAAAATACTCTTTATTAACACCTACTCTTTTTGCTATTGAACTCTATTTTTTAGTGAGAAATTAGTAGAAATTAGAAGAGAGTTATCTTAAATATCACTTTATATATCAAAAATAGGTTATTCACACTACAATATTAATACTCACTAAATATATTACCGAGTTGATTGCAATAATCCTCCCAAATTAATTCACATTGAATTTGAGAGAAAAAGTAGGAATAAAGTAAGATTAACGAGAAGCCAACAAAAGTTATTCACGCCATATGTCCACAGCTATAAAATTTGAAACTTCCTGTTATAATAAATAAATTTAAAAACTTATACACATATCAACACGCCCTATTACTATATACTTCTAAATAAAATAATTAATAGTTATGAAGCTAACTTTAAACCATAAAAAACTAGCACAAGCACTATCATATACATCTAAATCAGTTAGTCAAAAACCAAATATACCAATACTTTCAAACGTAAAACTAGAGAGTTCAGAAGACTCTTTAAAACTAATGGCTACAAACCTAGATATGGGGATAAAGATGTGGATACCATGTAGTATAGATGAGTCAGGAAGCACTACTGTAAATGCTAAATACATTTCTGATTATGTTTCAGTAACTAATTCAAGTAGTGAAGAAATTACTATTGAGCAAAAAGATAATAATTTAAATTTGAGTACAGATACTTCAAAAGCATCTTTTACAACAATTCCTGCAGAAGAGTTTCCAGCACTTCCTACACTTGGAGTTAAACCAATGTTTCAAATAAATGCACATGAGTTTGTAACAGCTATGGATAAAACAATATTTGCCTGTTCTACAGATTTATCTGCTGGTAGAATTCAGCAATCAGGTGTTTTGTTTGAACTACAAGCATCAAACAGTGAAATTGATTTTATTGGGCTTGATGGATTCAGATTATCAAAAAGAAAATGTAGTGTATCTAATGTAGACTCTGAAATTACTAAGGAAGAAATAATTGTACCAGCTAGATATTTACTAGAACTATCAAGAATTCTTTCTGACTTTCCTGAAGTTGAGAAATTAGAAGTATATTTGAGTGAAAGTGGATCACAAATAATTTTCAAAATTGATCAAATAGAATTTAGTATTAGATTATTAGAAGGACCTTATCCAGACTATAAAAGAATTATGCCTGATGATCATTCGTTTGAATTTGAAGTGGATAAAAAAGAATTAGAATCTGCAATTAAAATTACAAACACATTTGCAAGAGGAAATCTTGGAAACAAAACTCTATTTGATTTTGATGTAGAGAATAATTCTATAAAACTACAATCTGCAGTTGCAGAAGTTGGTGAAGGCGAAACGAATATTGAAGTAAGTAATGCATCAGGTGAATCTGATTTAAAAACTGCATATACATTAAGATATCTTCAGGATATTGTAAACCATGTAGAAGGAGAAAAAATTATCTTCGAAACAAAAGGACCATTAGCTGCATCAGTATTTAAAGATAGTAACGATCCAAACTATGTTCACCTAGTTATGCCAATGCGAAGGGAGTAGATTTGCTATAGATCATCAACATTAATTATTTTGAATCCATATTTTTCTGCTTCTGTCTTAAAATATGCGTTATAAAGTATTACCCATTCTAATTCAATAAACTTAAGTTCATCTGGGTATTTATTTGCGTAATCGTATAAACCTCTTGAAAATAGTCTTTTTTTTATTCTCTCTTTATTGTTATCGTAAAGGAAAATAGTTTGAAATTTTATTTGACTATAACTTTTCTCTAGCTTTCTTACAAATTCAGGTGTAATTGCAATACCTTCAATTAAAATTTTATTCCAATTAAAGTCAGATTTTATTAATGCTTCTACTCCTTTTTGTGTTTCCTCCGCTTGTTTCTTTTCAAGTTCAAAGACTTTTTGTGCACTTTTATATTTATCATAAAACT
This sequence comes from Candidatus Dojkabacteria bacterium, assembly GCA_020429545.1. Lineage (GTDB taxonomy): Bacteria > Patescibacteriota > Dojkabacteria > J137 > J137 > JAGQLF01. The sequence goes on along the minus strand of JAGQLF010000083.1, from coordinate 1,452 downwards.
GTTCTGCGTTTAATTGATAGCCATAAAATAAATCTTCATTAGACTCTGGTTCATATAAATTTTGCATAAGACTACGAATATCATCCGTAGAAACGTGTATGTAATCGTGATAATTAAATACGATTGTGGATTTGCCGACTAGTGGAGCACCACCTATTAAAATATACTCTTTCATGGTTCAATTTTAACAATATAAAATCAAAAAGCTATATTATAGGAACGTCCCCTACTCAATTTTTATTAAAACCTGTACAATCATTTATATGAGTATTCAAGTAATTCAATTTAATGAACTTTCAGATTGGGGTATTTGGGAAGACATCCAAAAAAGATCAACAAATAGATCTTTTTTAACAGCAAAGCCAAGAATAGAATTTCAACAAAAAAATGGAAAAGAAACAAAACAATTTTTGATTAAAGATAAAGAAGAAACCATTGGAACACTATATGTAGAGATTTTTAGAAGAAAGATTGCCAAATATGCATATGCTCCACATGGACCAGTTCTGCTTAACAACTACACTACTTCAGAAGAAGTTTATAGATCATTAGTTAAGTTTGGAAAGAGCTTTATAAATGAACAGAAGTTGAACTACTTTAGAATTGATCCAATCTTAGAAGAATCATATCAACCTTTACTAAAAAAAACTGGTTGGTCAAAGTCAAATATACTTGGACAAGCAAGACATCAATGGATAATGGATATTTCTGCAAGTGAAGATGATATTTTAAAAAGCTTAAAAAAGGATACACGATATTATATTAACAGAGGTCAGAAAAAGGGAATAAATGTAATAAGAGCAACTGATCAATCTACTGTTAATGATTTTATTGAGCTTATGCATCAAACAAAAGAAAGACAAAACTTTTCAAATTTTGATGATAGTTATTATAAAAATCAGTGGAATGAACTTAATTCGAAAGGCATGTGTGAGATATTTGTGTCTTATTTTGAAAATAAACCACTAGCAGGAGCTTTAATGAATTATTATGATAAAACATCTTATTACTCACATGCAGGTTCAACATCAGACCAGGAACTAGCAAAACTTGCAGCTCCATATTTCTTACATTGGGAGATGATAAAATATGCTAAGAGCATAGGGTGTAATACATATGACTTCTGGGGAGTTATTCCAAAAGGAATTGAACACGATTGGAGAGGTTTAAGTGATTTTAAAATGAAGTTTGAAGGAACACTAAGATCACTTGTTGGTGTTCATGAAGTTTCTAGTGGATCAGTTATGGCTTTAATACAGAAAGCTTATGATTGGAAAAGTTATCATAAATTAAAAAATTAAATATGTCTTTATTTAGAAAATCTATATTTACAGCAGCATCACCAAATACTCATTTTGATGATGTTTTAGTTACTCTAATTACTCTATTTTCTCCTTGGAGTTGGCAAAATGATTATTATAATAATAAATTTAAGCTTCAATTTTCTGAGTA
>JAGQLF010000082.1 GCA_020429545.1 Candidatus Dojkabacteria bacterium | reverse complement strand
TAATCCCGATAGATCGGGAAAAGCCAAAAGCTAAAATATGGCAAGAGGTGCACACAAAGTACATCCAACAGGATTTAGACTCGGAATAAATAAGAGTTGGAAATCTAGATGGTATGCAGATAAGACTACTTATGCTGATAAGTTTTTAAATGATAAAAAGCTAAGGGGGTCTATTGAAAAGAACCTAAAACATGCAGGTGTAGCATCAGTCGTTATTAAAAGATCAATTAGTAAGGTAATAATTGAAATACATGTTGCAAGACCTGGAGTAGTTATTGGAAAAGGAGGCTCAGCAATTGGAGACTTAAAGAAAAGTTTAGAAAAAATAGCTGGTCAAGAAGTAGAACCAAAGATCTTTGAAGTAAGAAATCCGGAATCTGTAGCTAAATTAGTTGCTGAAAATATTGCATTCCAGTGCGAAAGAAGAATTAATCCGAAAGTAGCAGGAGAGAAGGCAGTGCAAGCAGCAATGGAAAATAGAGATGTAAAAGGAATTACAGTTTGGATTGGAGGAAGAATTAGAGGAGCAGAAATGGCAAGAGTTGAGAAAATTTCTAAGGGAGTAGTACCAAGGCACACACTTAGAAATGATATTGATTATGCTTTTACTGAAGCTCAAGTACCTGGAGCAGGAAAGCATGGAATTAAAGTTTGGATTAATAAAGGAGAGAAACACGGATACGATATAGATTAAACAGATATGAGTAGTGAGTAATTAGTGCTTAGATACTAAATACTCAGTACTAGATACTAATTACTAAAAATATGTTACAACCAAAGAAAAGAAAACATAAAAAAGAATTCAGAGGTAAAATGAGAGGAATTGCTCAGAGAGGTAATACTATCGCGTATGGAGATTTTGCTCTTCAAGCTCTAGATAGAGGATGGATTAATGGTAATCAAATTGAAGCTGCTAGAAAAGCAATTGTTAGAGAGACAAAAAGAAAAGGAAAAACATGGTTAATGATCTTCCCTCATAAACCATTTACTTCAATTAGTTCTGAAGTAAAAAGAGGAGGTGGTAAAGGAAATGTTGAAGGTTATGTAGCAGTTGTAAAACCAGGAAGAGTGATATTTGAAGTTGGTGGACTTACAGAAGATATGGCAAAGCAGGCATTAAAACTGGCTGCACAAAAGTTCCCTATTAAAACAAGGATAATTTCAAAATAAAATGGCAGGAGAAAAGAAAACAACAAAAAAAGCAACAACTGAGAAAAAGAAAAACGACGGTTTTAAAGGTTTAGGAATTGCTGATGCGAAAATTGAATTACAAAAAGTAATTCTTTTAGTTAGAACAGGAGAAGAAACAGACACATCAAAAGTAAAAAAGCTTAAAAAACATATTGCTAGATTAAAAACAGAAGAAAATAAAAAATAAATATGGCTAAAACAAATACAAAACAAACAAAAACAGAAGAAAAGAATACTTTACGAAGAATTATGGATGGCGTAGTTGTTTCTATTTCAGATCCAAAAACAGCAAAAGTGAAGATTGAGACTAAATTTCCTCATCCTAAATACGGAAAGATCATTAAAAGCCATAAAAGTTATTTGGCACATATTTCAGAGGGCCTAGAAGTACAAGCAGGAGATATGGTAAGTATTGGAGAAATAAGACCATTATCAAAGAATAAAACTTGGGAAATTATTAATAAAGTTGAAGATAAAAAATAATGATACAAACATTAACTAAACTAAAAGTAGCAGATAATAGTGGCGCTAAAGAAATTAGAGTAATTCAAATTCTTGGTCAAAAGAAAGGAAGATCTTTTCAAAAAACAGGAACTGTTGGAGATATTATAAGTGCTAGCGTACAAAAAGCTATCCCTAATAGTAACTATAAAAAAGGAGATGTCATTCATGCTGTTATTGTAAGAGCTGTAAAAGAGATTAGAAGAAAAGATGGTTCATACATTAGATTTGATGAAAATGCAGCAGCATTAATCAACAAAGAAACAAAAGAGCCAAAAGGAACTAGAATTTTTGGTCCAATCGCTAGAGAATTAAGAGAGAGAGGATTTAATAAAGTGATATCTCTAGCACCGGAGGTGCTGTAAGATAGCCTCTTGAGGCGAAGTCGGTGGATCTAGTAAAAGAAAAATTTAAAATTCGAAAATACATATAGAGCAATAATTAAAACTAGAAACTAACAACTATAAACTAGTAAGTAATATGAAAATAAAAAAAGGAGACAAAGTAAAAGTAATGAGAGGTAAAGACGCTGGTAAAACTGGTGAAGTTATCAAAGTGATTAATCCAAAAGTAGGAATTAATAAATCTGTAAAGGTTGTTGTAAAAGACGTAAACATTGTAAAAAAGAATCAAAAACCTAATCCAACATTCAATATTCCAGGAGGAATTATTGAATTTGAAAAGCCTATTGATGTATCAAATGTGATGTTGGTTGAAGGTTCAAAAGTAACTAGAGCTGGTCTACAAATAGACGAAAAAACTGGTAAAAAAGTTAGAATATCTAAAAAATCAGGTAAAGAAATATAAAAATGACATCATTAGAAGAAAAATATAAAAAAGAAATACATGCAAAATTAATGAAACAGTTTGGAATTAAGAATCCAATGGCTGTTCCTAATTTAGACAAGATAGTAGTTAACGCAGGTATTGGTAATGAATACAAGAACAACTCAGCAGTTGTTGAAGAAATGAGTGATGTTATTGCACAAATTACAGGACAAAAACCAGTAGTAACTTATTCAAAAGTAGCTATTTCTAACTTTAAACTTAGAGAAGGAATGCCAAATGGTGTAAAAGTTACACTTCGATCTGATATGATGTGGAACTTCCTGAACAAATTAATCAACATTACGCTACCTAGAGTAAAGGACTTTAGAGGAGTTTCACCTAATTCATTTGATCCTATGGGAAATTATACTTTAGGAATTGTTGAGCATACAATATTCCCAGAAATTGATACATCTAAATTGGCAAAGATCAGATCCTTACAAGTTGTAGTTGTAACAACAGCTAAAAATAAAGAACAATCTAAGCAATTACTAAAAGAATTGGGAATGCCTTTTAGAAAGTCAAGACAAGAAATAGAAGAAGAGAAAAAGAAAGCGAAGGCTAAGGAGGTAAAGGCCGAAAAGTAAGGAATAATTTAGATATTTAAAAAATTTTTGATATAATTAGCAGCCACAAGCTTTAGGCTATAAGCTCTAAGCAGATTGGCAAAATATTAGTAAAAAATATGGCAAGTAAAGCAGCAATTGCAAAACAAAAAAGAAGACAAAAATTAGTAGATCAGTATGCTGAGAAAAGAGCACGACTTATTGAAGAAGGTGACGTTGAAGGTTTAAGAAAATTGCCTAGAAACTCTTCTCCAACAAGGCTTAGAAATAGATGTGCTGTAACAGGAAGATCAAGAGGATTTATTAGAAGATTTAAAATGAGTAGAATTGCACTAAGAGAACATGCATTAAGAGGGGAATTACCTGGAGTAAGAAAAATTAGTTGGTAAATAATATAAATAATATTTAAGAACAGAAAAATATGGTTAGTGATCCAATAGGAGATTTTTTATCACAAATAAGAAATGCTCAATTAATAAAAAGAGAGAAAGTGGCATTACCATCTTCAAAGATGCTGGTTGCTATAGCTGAAATTCTAAAGAATGAAGGGTTCATT
>JAGQLF010000081.1 GCA_020429545.1 Candidatus Dojkabacteria bacterium | reverse complement strand
TTATATTATCTTTTTAGACAAAGCAACTAACTTCTTTTCAAATGTAGTTGGAAGCATATTTTCAAAAGATGCCAGAAATAATATAAAATCTTCATTCAAGTTAGTTCCATGGCAGTTTGGTATTAGTCTTTTAATTGGAATGTTCTTGGCATCTGTGCTCTTTTCTAACCTTATTACTTATTTGCTTGAAGATAATGCAAGATATGTCTATGCTCTATTTTTTGGATTAGTTGCAGGTTCTATTTTTGTACCACTTAAAGAAATCGGAAAAATTCAGCCAGTTCATTTGGTAATAATTATTTTAACAACTGTTATCTTGTTTATTATTTTTGGTATAAAACCAACATCATATGGAACAAATCCTCCAGAGGTTTTACTATTTGCAGCAGGAGTAATCGCAGTAGTTGGAAATGTACTTCCAGGTGTTAGTGGTCCATTTCTATTACTTTTAGTTGGACTTTACGATTTTATTATTTCACTATTAGCTTCAGTCACTACGTTACAGTTTGATTTGGAGCAAATTAAAAAATTTACGTTCTTTTTTACAGGACAACTTGTTGGACTTGCAGTATTCATTAAAATACTTACATACTTACTAAAGAAATTCCCTAAAACTTTAATGAGTATTTTAGTTGGTGTAATTGCTGCATCTTTAAGAATTACATATCCATTCTTTACTGGAACTCCGGATAATAAAACAGTTATCTCACCATTTTCTCTTCCAACTCAAGAACTTGTTGCAATGGTTCTACTAATCTTTTTAGGATTATTTATAGTTTACTTAGCAGGTAAGCTAGGTGCAGATAGAAAACAAGTTAGAAAGATTGAGAAGAGTTAAAATATTGCCAAGCAAAAGTATTAAAATGATATTTTCGTAATTCTTTAGTGGCACTTCCATCAAAATGTATACTTCTTGATAGGGCGTCCCAAAAATTTATTATTTCATCTAGCACAAGCTCAGATTCTTGGATATATAGATAAAGATGACTTATGATTTGAATATATGGATTTTCTGAAAGCATATATAAAGCTTTTAGTTGAGTTATCCAATCAGCAGTGTGCATTAAATCTAAAATACGATTTTCATCTACGAAAAATATAAAATCTTTTATTCTATTAAAATCTGCATAATCAACTTTAGGTTCTAAATCATAGAAACTTACCCAATAAATCTGGTTTGATCCATTATCAACGAATAAAAATGGGTGACTGTCTTTAGGACTAATGGCTAATTTAATATCATAACCATAATCTTCTTCTGTAGAATCCTTTTGTAATATACAAGCTAATACGGTGGTGGGCAGCTTGCATCCAGTATATAATATTCTATTTAAGTTACTTTGACCCTTTAAATATCCATTTGCTTGATATCGTGCTACATATTCTGTAATTGATGAGGGGTATCCAAGTTCTTTTTTGCTATTTACGATAGGAATCTCTGAATCAATGAATTTACATAGAAATAGAAGTTCTGCCTTAGTTAAGGTATGACTGGGTTTGAAAATAGCTAACGCTCTTTCAGGATATATTCTTAAAAATTTATCCTTAATTTCTTCTGCAATTAGCTGAACATCTGCTAATGTTTCTTTATCAGCGACTTCAAACAGTAGATCATCATCATAAGAATAATTACTATCTTGCATGATAGTTATTCTAATACTGCCTTAATTCTTCTAATTCCAGCACCAATACTTTCTTGTTTTTTAATCTTAAACTTCTTTCCACCCTCACCAATTTGAGAAGTATTTTCAACATGTGGTCCTCCGCAAAACTCTTTTGAGAATGCATCTTCAAGAGAATTACCCACATAGTAAATTGAAACTGTGTCTGGATATTTTTGCCCAAATTCCATCTCTGCGCCAATCTCCATTGCATCTTCTCTTGGCATTTCTACTCTAGTCATTGGCAACCCTTCTTCTATTTTTTTATTTACAATATCTTCAACTTCTTTAATTTGCTCATCTGTTAATTTTTCTGCATGGCTGAAGTCGATCCTCAATCTCTCGCCTGTAATATTACTTCCTCTTTGATGAACATGATCTCCAAGAACTAACTGTAATGCTCTCAAAAGCAGATGGTGAGTTGTATGTAATTTAGTCGTTTCTTCTGAATGGTCTGCAAGTCCTCCTTTGAACTTCTGCTCTGCTCCAGCTCGTGATGCATCTCTATGTGCTTCATTTTTCTCATTAAACCCAGATTCAATAATAACTGCTGTGTCTTCATCAATACCAAATTCCTCTAAAGTCATTTCTAATGGAAATCCATAAGTTTCATAAACATAGAAAGCTAGGTTTCCATCTAATTTTTCACCTTTTTCTACTAATTTTTGAATTTCTTTTAGGCCATTATTCAGCGTTCTTCTGAATTTAATCTCTTCTTTCTCCATTTCTTCCATAATCAAATCTTTCATATCATCAAGATGAGTGTATGCATGTTGCATTTTATCAACCACAACTTCAGCCAGATATTTTGTAAAATTATCTTCAAGCCCTAGCTTTAATCCAAATCTAACAAGTCTTCTAATAAATCTTCTTAATATGTAGCCTTGGTCTTTATTTGAAGGCTTTACTCCATCTGCAATAATAAATGTTGCAGCTCTTGCATGGTCAGCTAAAATTCTAAAATATTTTGTGTCTTCTGTTTCTTCACCTAAAGCTTTGTATTCTTTACCAGATAGTTCTGTAATTTTATTTAGAACAGGCTCGTAAATATCAGTTTCAAAAATATCTTTTTTATCTTGAACCAACATTACTACTCTTTCAAATCCACCACCAAAATCAATATTTTTGCTTGTCATTTCTTCCCACTTTCCATCTTCAGAATATTTATATTCCATAAACACGTTGTTTCCAATTTCTATAAACCTGCCAGAATCGTCATTTATATGGTACTTATCTTGCTCAACAACGATATCTCCAGTGTCATAAAACATTTCTGAAGTTGGACCACCAAGTTCTCCAGGTGCATCAGCAGCTCTTTGCCACCAGTTCTTCTTTTTATTGTATGGAAAAATTCTTGCACTCCATTCTTCCCCTTCTTTCAAATCTGCTGGAATATTAGTTATATCTTCTGAAAATTCTGCTTTTACTCCATACTTTTCAAATGTTTCTTTCCAAACTCTAATTGCTTCATCATCCCTTGGGGCATCATCGTTTCCTTCAAATACAGAAACATAAATTCTTTTTGGATCCAATCCACAAACCTCAACCCAAAACTCCATAATCCAAGGAATCTGATCTACTTTTGTAAAATCACCTAAAGACCAATCACCCATCATTTCAAACATAAGAGTGTGTCTGTTATCTCCAATTTCTAGCATTTCATCGTAGTTAGTTCTTAAACATCGTTGAAAGTTGCAAAGTCTTGTTCCTAGTGGATGTGGTTGTCCTCCTAAATATGGATTAATTGGAAACATTCCTGAATTTACAAAAAGCAGTGTTGGATCATTGTTTGGTACCAAAGAAACATTTGGAACTTGTTTTGAGTTTCTTGGCTCAGATGTCCAAAATTTTATAAATGATTCACGTATTTCTTCTGATGTTTTCATAGTTTATTTTTTAATAAAAATTCAAATATTTATAATTAAGATGTCATAGTGAGCTTATCGAACTATGAACTTGTGTTTATTTTAATTCTTCTATTATTTTTACTAGTTCATTTGGTGTATGAACTAGGTGATTTGGATTTACGCCCATAAGGGCTTTTTCACTATTATAGCCCCAGGCGACAGCAATATTTGTCATATTTATATCGTTAGTTGCAATAACA
>JAGQLF010000080.1 GCA_020429545.1 Candidatus Dojkabacteria bacterium | reverse complement strand
TTGCTGCAGGGTCAACAGGTGAAATACCTGGAGTTACATTTGCTGCAGGTTGTAGAGATGGTGCAACTGGTGCATTATTTGCATCATTCTTATCATCTTTATCACCTGAGATAAAATCCAACAATCCCATATTAAATTTATAATTAATCTAATACTAGGATACAGTAAATTTTTAAAGACTTACAAGTTTTAGATTTATTTTTCTATTATCCAATTAATCAAAATATCTCTGAAATCTTCTAGACTCTTATAATCGATCCACTCATCTTCTATGTGTTGCTGTGACACATTTGGTAGTGACATTAGTACTGGAATATTATATTTAGAAAAGTGTCTACCATCAGAACCTCCAAAAGCTTTTTCAAATTCTACAGTTCCTTTTCCAAGTTTTTTATCAACTAATTTTTGCCACTTTTGAACGTAAGAATTTTCTTTATCTGTATGACTTGGATGCCCGCCTGTAATTATTTCAAACTCAACATCGTTTGTTTTACTAGCTTGTTCTATTATATCCATCATCTCATCAGGAGTTACAGGAGATGGAAATCTAATATCTAATTTCATTTCTGCTTCTTTTGGTACAGTGTTTGCAGCTTCCCCTCCATGCAACGAACCTAGATTAATTGTAGGTTTCCAACTATCGTATTCTCTTAACTTTCCCCATTTTTCTCTAAAAACATCTCTGATATCTCTATATGTTTTCCAACATTTATTAATTGCGTTATCTCCAAGCCAAGGTCTTGATCCATGGGCGTATTTGCCTTGTGCCCTTACAAATACATGCCAAAGACCTTTTTCATCTGTACAAACGTTCCAGTTAATTCCACCATCTGGTAAGAATACAATTTCTGCAGAATATTCTTTTTCTTTTAATAAAAATTCTGCTCCATTTTCTCCTCCTTGTTCTTCATCAGTAGTTAGCATTAATCCTAAATCTATTTCTGGATTGTTTTTAGCAACATACTGGAAAGCAGAAATCATAGCAGCAACTGTACCTTTCATGTCAGATGCTCCTCTTGCAAAAATATTTCCATCTTTTTCAAATGGTTCAAATGCCTTTTCATAATTTCCAGGAACAACATCTAAATGCCCCATTAGTAAAATCTTTGGAGATTTTGTAAACTGCGTTGTAATTACTATTGATGGCTTATCATTACTAACAAATCTTGATGTGTGAACGTTGTATTCATTCAACAAAGAATCAACATAGTCAACTGCTTTGTGTAGTTCTGAATTGTTATCAGCTGTAGTTTTAAATTTTAGTAGGTCTATTAATAGTTTTTTCATGTCATATTTCTGCATCCACAGGTTCAACTAATCTAATTGGTCCATAATTTCCATCAAGAGAAATTGTCGTTTCAATGTTAATCATTGGCCAAGTATCTTGGACTATCTCATGAATATGCTTCAATAATCTACGTTTGCAAGACCTAAAATCATCCTTAATTTCAATTTCTGAAGCAAAATCAATGCATACCCTATCCATTTTCTCATTTATCATTCTTAAACCTGTTATTACATAAGATTTATCTCCTACTTTAAATGGATAATCTTGTGATAAGCAATGTGTTCTACAATGACCTTTTTCAAATATTGATATAAAATATCCCCTATCTTTAAAGCCACTTAAGGCTTCTCTCAACTTTTCTGTGTCGTCTACTATGAATTCATGGTGGTTTACGTTCTCTTTTCCAAAACTATTCTTATCAGCCCTTAGGCATTGCAATTCCATCCCTGACTGATTTATTGCCCATCCAGAGCATAAATCTATAAATTCATCATTAGTGTCAAACATATATTTTTTTTTAATAAATAAAAAAACCTCCCTTTTGGGAGGTTTGTATTTGTATAATTCTGATCTTCTAGATCATTAAAATCCTCCCAGCGAATGAGCTCACAATAATAATGAGTACTAGGACTGAATTTGTTGATCTAAAATTTTTATTCATATTGTTGTAATACGATGGCAGCATTCTATCAATCATAATTAAATCTTGCAAACAAATTATTGTTCTCCCCACTCTTGTTCAGATATATATGATGGCCTAGCTGAATTGGTTGTCAAATTAATTAAAATACCTTTTTTGCTCTCTTTTGTTTTCTGTATCAAAACACGTGAATCCATATTTTCAGTTTCGTGACTGCATGCATTGGTAAAGCCTGAAATACCTTCTACAAAAGTTGCTGATTGCGAATCAGTTTCAATAGGTAAATCTATCTTAGGAGCATCAGGATTTCTATTTGAACTACACGGTGATTCAAAACTATTAAATTGATTCAACATTTTATTTTTTTAAAATTTAATGTGGAATAATAACAAACATATTAATGTTTACCAAATTAGTGAAGTCATAAATCTATTCTGATAGAATAGTTATGAATAGGTTAAATATTAAAAGTTAAAAATGAATCAATCAACACCTGAAATGCCAAATGCAATGACAGAAGAAGAGAAGCAAAAGATGTTAAAAGCAGCAGAAGCTGCAAAAAAAGCTGTAGCGCAAAACGCACAGATGCCACCAATTCAAACTCAAAGTGAAACTATGCAAGCTGATCCTGCTGCCCAAACAGAAGTGGAAGTTCCTATTACTCCAGAAGTACCTACACAAAATAATACTGAATCAGCTGATGAAATGCAATCAGTGTTACAAACTGAACCTAAAACTCCTGTTACCACATCAGAAAATGAAGTACAAATTGGTAACCAGCCAAAAGAAGAAATGGCTGCAGAGCCAACTGAGACAGCTAAAGAAGTACCAGCAGCAGTTGAAGATACTATACCTCAAGAACAACCTGAAGCGACTGTAGAAACTGCTGAAGAAGATACTACTAATGAAACCGATACTCCGCTACAAGGTGGAATTGAAATAAATGAAGTTACTGAATCAGCAGAAACTACTGATTTAACTGAACCAATGAATTCAGAAGAAGGAAATGAGACTACTTCTGAACCAACTATAGAAACAGCTCCAGAAACACCAGCTACACCAAACGATTCTACAAACTTGAATAATGCAATTAATAGAGTTGAAGCAACTACTGTTGCCCCACCAATAACAGAAGGAGAGGAATTAAGTAAAGATATACCTTCAGAATCACCACAACCTACAGTGGAAGGTGGCTCAATGCAAGCAGTTCCAGAGCAGCAAGCTCAAACAAATGAGACAATGAATGATGAACAAACAAAAGCTGCTGCTGCACTACAGAATGCAATGAATGCACCTGTTGATATGGCACAAGCGAGTGCACCACAGGTAGCAGCAGAAAGCATGCCTAAATCAGTTCAGGCAATGACCATGCCAACAAGTACCGAACAACCTTCAAACATAGCTATGGATGCGAATGCTCCAGCTGTAAACATGCAAGAACAAAGTTCAATGCAAATGCAAAATCAACCAGCTCAAATGCCAGCACCTATGCAAGGGGAAACTATGCCTTCAACTCTTGAGAATCATGATATGTCAAAACATAACGCAAATGAACTGCCAAATTTAGAAGCTCCCAATCAAAGTTCCGGTGGAGGAATGGCTGGATCCGGAGGTGGAGTAGGTAAGCCTGAAGGAACAGGAGCAATACAAAATAAACCAGAAGAAACGCCACGAGATAAGAAAGTAGCGCCTAATGTTGATAGCGGAATTTCTTCAATACTTGGTGTTGTTGGAATTGCTGTAGTACTAGCTGCAATAGTCCTGTTTTTATTCTTCACTTTTGTTATTACACCAGATGAAGGATCAATTTTCTATGTTGTAAGAGAAGCGGTAAATTCACTGCTTTAAAGCTAAGGATCTGGTAAAATCTTCTATTAGGGATAAATAA
>JAGQLF010000007.1 GCA_020429545.1 Candidatus Dojkabacteria bacterium | reverse complement strand
TATCCGAATGTATAGAAAATTTAATATAAAATGAACAATATAGGTTCCAAAATCAAATTTTTTCGTAGCAGAGCTAATCATAGTCAATTTCAGCTTGAAACAGAAATCAAGGCTTCTCCTGGTAGTATAAGCCGAATTGAGTCAGGGCAGGTTAATCCTACAAAAGAAACAATATTACAGATTGCTAATACGCTAAAATTAAACAGCCAAGAGATTAATTATCTGATTGGAATCACTGCGCAACCTGCAACAGCTCTTGAAATTGAAGAAGCAAAAAAAGAAGCGTACGATGAATTAATTAAGCCAGGAAAACTAGCCTATCTTCTTGATGATAGATGGAGATTTATTGAATCATCAGATGCATTCATTGAATATTTTAACTTTACTCCTCAGGAAGTAGACTATATTATGGGTAAAACTACAGTTCAAGTTATATTAAGACAAGATAGTCCAATGTTAACAAGACTTGATAAAAATACGTATGGTGATGACTATGAAGACTTATATCGAGCCTATCTACGAGTATATTTTTCAAACATATCTTACATGAATGATGATATCGTATTTCAATCTACCTTGAAAGATATAAGGGAAAATGATCTAACAAAGAGAATATGGGATAGTTTAACATATGAAAAAGATATGGCATATGAATCTCAAGACAAAAGACTTTTACACTTCAATATAAATGGGAAAAGATCCACGTTGTCCTATAGTGACCAGGCACTTCTCAAAAATAGCCGTTTTGTTATTGTTGATTATCGAGAATACAAATAGTTTTACAATAATATAATACTCCAATCAAATTCACCATATTAGTTTACAGCTTGTGGCTTAAGGCATTTTCTGGTAATATTATCCCGTCGATTTAAACATTTTCTCATGCTCAAGAGAAATTAAACTATTTTTCCTATACACTGAGCAAATAGGAGTTTATTTAATTATTATTTTATAAAAAATGGCAGGTACAGATTATGCAGCTGTAAAAGATACAAAGTTTTACAGAAACCTTGGAATTATTGCACATGTTGATGCAGGTAAGACAACAACAACAGAGAGAATCCTTTTCTTCACAGGAAAAACACACAAGACTGGTGAAGTTCACGAAGGAGCAGCAACAATGGATTTTATGCAACAGGAGAAAGAGAGAGGAATTACAATTCAATCTGCTGCAACTACTGCCTTTTGGGAATTAGATGGTAACAAGTATAGAATTAATATTATTGATACACCTGGACACGTTGACTTTACTGCAGAAGTTGAAAGATCACTAAGAGTACTTGACGGTGCTGTTGTGGTATTTGATGGGAAAATGGGAGTGGAGCCACAATCATCAAAAGTTTGGTTCCAAGCAGAAAAATACAAAGTACCTAGACTTTGCTATATTAATAAGCTTGATAATATTGGTGCAGATTTCTATAAATCATATACAAGTATTACAGAGCATCTTTCTGAAAAAGCTGTACCTATTGCACTACCAGTAGGTATTGAAAATGAGTTCAATGGAATTATTGATCTTGTGGAAATGAAAATGCGAACTCATCATGATGATGAAGGTAAAGTTATTGATGTACACGATATTACAGATGATTACAAAGCAAAAGCTGAAGAATGGCGAGCTAAGCTTATCGAAGCTGTTGCTGATGTTGATGATGCTATTGCAGAAAAATTCTTAGGCGGAGAAGAAATCTCAACAGAAGAATTACAAACAGGAATCAGAAATGCAGTTCTTGCAAACAAGCTATTCCCTGTACTTCCTGGTTCATCATTAAAGAACAAAGGAGTTCAAGCAATGCTTGATGATGTATGTAGATACTTACCATCACCTCACGATAAGGACTATGTTATTGAAGATGAACAAACAGGAGAAGAGAAAACATTCCACGGTAAAGTTGCAGGTTGGGATCCAAAATCAGGCGAAGTAATCTCTAGAGATTTACATGCTGATGAACCAATGAGTGCATTAGTATTCAAACTAGCAGTTGACCCACACGTAGGAAATCTTGCATTCTTTAGAGTTTATTCTGGAAAGATCCAAGCAGGAAGTTTTGTATACAACAGTATTAATGGAAAAAAGGAGAGAATTGGAAGAATCGTTATGATGCATGCAAATTCAAGAGAAGAAGCAACTGAAGTTAAGGCTGGAGATATTGCAGCTGTTGTTGGACTAAAAGATACAAAAACAGGAGACACACTTTCAGATGAAAAAAATCCAATTAGACTTGCAAGTATTGACTTCCCTGAACCAGTTGTTAGATTTGCAATTGAACCAAAAACAAAATCAGATCAAGAAAAACTTGGAGAAGCATTAGGAAAGCTTACTTCTGAAGATCCAACATTCCATGCTCAAACTGATCAAGAAACTGGTCAAGTTGTTATCGCAGGAATGGGTGAGCTTCATCTAGAAGTAAAAACAAGACTTCTAAAAGATGATTATGGACTAGATGTAAATATAGGTAAACCTCAAGTTGCTTATAGAGAAACAATAAATGCAGAAGCAGAACACAGAGAGCTTTTAAAGAAGCAGTCTGGAGGAGCAGGACAATATGCAGATATTGCAATGATTGTTAGACCAAGAGAAAGAGGAGAAGGTTATAAATTTGTTGATAGTATTAAAGGAGGATCAATTCCTAGAGAATATATTCCATCTATTGACAAAGGATTCCAAGAATCTACAACTGCAGGACCATTAGGAGGCTTTCCAGTTGTCGATGTTGAGGTAGAAATTGTTGATGGTTCTTATCACGAAGTTGACTCTAATACTGATACATTTAGAACAGCTGCATTCTATGGATTCAAGAATGCACTAAAGAAAGCAAAACCTGTTTTACTAGAACCAATTATGAAAGTAAACATTAATGTTCCAGAAGAACATGTTGGGTCAGTAACTGGTTACCTTTCAAGTAGAAGAGGAATTATTAAGAATATGATGCCTAGAGGAAAAACAAATGAGCTAAATGCTGAAGCTCCTCTAGGGGAGCTATTCGGAATGACTTCTGATTTAAGAAACTTAACATCAGGTACAGCGGCAGCAACAATGGAACCTAGTCACTACGCAGAAGTTCCAGGTGGAGTTGTAGCAAGTATTGTTGGAGAAAAATCAGGAGAATAATCTAATTTTCTACTAAAAAACAATAAAAAATCCCGAGAAATCGGGATTTTTTGCCATTTTCTTACAAAATTTGTATTGCAATACAATGTTTTTTACTTATTTTCTAGGTATATTCTATTACCTAATGGAGTTGTACTTAATAAACAAAGTCTAAGTCTAAAAGGAGGCCAATTGTGGCTAAAAAAGGTAAGCAGCTTGATAACTTTAACGAAGTGAATGTTGAAAAGAAAGGCAACCGTGTTGACATCTTTAGAGGCTCAGGTGGAACTGACCCCAATGATAATGACACGAAAACGAGAGGACACTCACACACTGTCATTGAAGACAATAAAGTTGTATATGATCGTGATGAGTATGGGAACACATTCCTTGACACACGTAAAGGTAGTTCACCTGCACCCATAACTGGTTCTGACGAAAGCTAGCTAATTTCGCAAATTAAGTATAACTCCATATATATTAGGTAGGAAGAAGCAGAATCTAGAATTGAATGGATAATCTCCTTCTTTTCTAAACTTTACCTCAGAATTCTGATGGTGATACTTGCAATCTCAATTTTGCTTCTTCCTTAAACCTTGTTGTATTATAAACAATATATGAAAATTTATACAGAAAGAGATATCAGACCATTAGTTGAATCTATTTCATATTTAAGACCCATAAGAGAATATGAGAATATTTTTGCGGCAAACTTTCAACTAGCTGAATATTCTTTGAGCTATGCGCAAACTGACAAATTAGAGAGTAGAGAATACATGACTAGAAGTAAGTTAGATATGTATCAAATTAGTACACCCAATAATATATTATATGAGATTACAGGATATAGATTGACTGATGATGATTTTTGGCTTTCTGAGCTTAATAAATTTATATATAGAGCAAATAGTGATGTAAAGATTTATGCATTTTTACACGATGAAATTATGAAAAAAAAGGCTCAAAGAATATTGAATGAGATTGATATTTTATTAGAAAAGTTAAAGACTCTACATAAGAACACCCTAAATGATAAATATGGCTCTAATAAAGTAAAATAGGATGGACTACACTAAAAAACTACATACTTATTTGTTAGATTTTATTCAAAATTCTGAACAAGATATACCTCATTTAGATATTATTTTAGATAATTTAATTTTAAATATTTTGCTAAGACGAAACTTTTCTAATAAAGTTAATAGTGAATACATAATAAAACTCACTAAAGAAGGCCACTCTAAATTTATTGATAATAGTATTCCATTTGATACTGAGTTAGAATACCTACACTTTCAACTATTTGGAGGGGTTAGTGAGAATAATATTAGCTGTAATGAGCTTATTCTTGTAAAAGATAATGAATCTACTACTCTTGTTAATTCAGATAAAGAAGAACAAAAGAAAATTGATTATCTACTTGATAAAGCATCAGAATTTGTTTTATTAATTTTAAAAGCTTATGAAACAAAAACTCACAGTAGTGGATGAGAACGATAATGTTATAGGTGAAGATAGATATACAAACGTCTACGAAAAAGGTCTAATACACAGACTTATTCGTGTTTTATTAATTAACGATAAAAACCAGATTCTACTCCAATGGCGAAGTGCAAATGAAGATACTTTTCCAGAAACTTGGGATCAGTCTGCGGGTGGACACGTAGATGCAGGTGAAGATTATGAAACTGCAGCTTACAGAGAACTAAAAGAAGAACTAGGTATCGATAACGTTAAGCTTGAGCTAATTGATAAGTTTTACACCGCTGGAGAGATTGGTTGGAAAAAGATAAATAGATTTAATGGAATTTTTATAGCTAAATACAATGGAGTAAACTTTACTCTTCAAGAAGAAGAGGTTGAAAAGGCCGAATGGTTTGATATTGATGAACTTTACAAAAAGATTGAAACTAATCCAGATGATTTTACTCATGGACTAATTCATATTCTCAAAGAATATAAAGATGAAATACTCAGATTTACTAAATGAATATCTAGTCAAACTCATTAAGAAAGAGAAAGTTAATAAAACATATTCTATAAATTTTACTCTAGAGAAAATTTCTTTAACCATAAGTATACAAAAGGTTTATACAAAGTCTGATGATTATCAAGTTTATATTTCTGGGTTACGAGACGGTAAGTCTAAATTAATTGATAATAATATTCCATATCAATCACCATTTTATCATCTTGATTGACATCTTGGACTATGGCTTGATTTAAATAGCAATGAATTTTACTGCAATGAAATAGGTATATATCAAGATAACTTTGACTACTATAGAGATTATATGGAACCTTATGATCGTTTAGAAGTTAATTATCATTTAGAAAAGGCAAGTGAATTCATTCTGAAAATATTATCAATATGCGATGAGTCAAATAGACCATAAATCTATTAATTAGACTCTATCTGTGAACCTTGTAAAACCTCCTCTGTTTTTTTACCTGTTAACTGTTCTAACTTATCCCTCTTTCTAGCTCTGTAACTAATCCATACTATTGTAATTACAGAGACTCCAAATACAATGGCTGCAAGCTCAGTAGGTACAGAAAAAACTGTATACTCTATTATATAGCTCTCACCATTTACAATATATGTTTGAGTAAAAGTGGTATTGCCAAATCTCTCTAAAAAATTTCTATTGTCAGAAAAATTGTATTTAAAATTCTTTGAATCTCCAGGAAATAACGGTTCAAGTAAATATTGGCTCATTGCATAATTTGCAAGATAAGAATCTTCATCCTTAACTGTAATCTCTCCAGATATCTTTACTAATTTGTTTGTCTCATTTTTAAACTCAGATTCAATTTTATAATCATTGGAAAAATTTATACCTAAAAGCGTGCTTGATGGGTTTATACTCAAATCGTCTTTGATTAACCCTCTATCTTCGCCCACCAGTGTTGTATCAACAACTAGGCTTGCAAATTCTGCACTTATACCCACATTATTTGACTTATCAGAGACTTGGGAAATAATAAGCGCTGGGATAAGATCTGAAGGAACACCTGTATACTTTACCGGAATTATTTTCTGTTGACCAGAGTCAATTACTCCATTTAAATTTTGATCTTCTATTTCAAAAAGCTTTGAAAAATCCTCAATGTTGGCTTTTCTTTGGACACTTCTTTCTTCAACATTAAGGTTAAAGCTCGAAACTGTGATTTGATAAAGAAATGGTGAGTTTGTTGTATTTTCAATAATTAATTTAAATTCATCATTGGCTTTTACATAAGAAATTGCTGGTGAAACAGTAATTGTACCATCAGCAACACTGCCGTTCACATTCTGAGCTTTTATTTCTGATTTAAAAACTAACAAAACTAGAATAAGACTAATCAAAAATACTACTAATTTTAATTTAGAATATAGCTTAAACATCTTATGGATTAGCTGTTAACAAAAATGTAATTAAATCAGTATATGCCCCTGGTGGTGTTGATGTAACCGCTTTTGCTTTAACCATAATGCTAACTCTTCCTCCACTGATTGGCCCCTTATTTGAGCCGCTTGTATTAGTAGAGAATATTGTTGCAGGAGTTGAGCTTAATCCCCCTACTTCATTAGCTCCAACTGTATCGTATTGAGAAGCTGGAAGCAAAGGCCCTAATGCATCCTGTGTATATGTATCAATTTTCAGACCATATCCACCATCTGCACCTATATCAACAGTTAAATCTTCTGATGTCGAAGGAATTGTATCTGCACCATTTGTTAAATCTGTATTTTGTACTTCTAGTGTTAGTCCACTAAACACATTAGTTCCTAAATCGCTCCAAATCCTATCCGTTGCGGTAACTGTGGTGTTAGAAATATCACCTAATTCAACATTATGTGGAGCATTTGTATCAGTTGCCAAACCACCACTCCCAGCAATATCTATATCAAAAACCAAAGATGCATATTCGAGTGTAACGTTTTGAGATGGACCAAATGCACTTTCTGTAAAATCACCGTTCAAAGCTTTTACTTTTACCGTATATGTAACTCCAGATAATAAATTTAAGATGTTGTACTGTTGAAGTGTATCGTCCCAATTAGGATCGATCGAACTCTCACAACCGCTTCCTGATCTTGGATCGTAGCCTTCAATTTCGCATATGGTCTGATAATCATTTATATCATAACCTGTAGAAAGAGTGTTATCACTCTGCAAAAAGTATTCTATGGCAGAATCATTATCTGTAATTGAGACTAAATAAAGTGTATCTATGGGATTCCCTTGCGGATCAATCTCTATTTTAGCTCTATCATAACATCCAGGACTACCACATATTCCTTGCATTCCATCTCCAGCTATTGTGTCTGCGCCTGCAACAGCAGCTGTTAGAGGGTATGCCTCGCAATTTGTATCGGTAGCACCTCCTACTGAATCATCTGTATTACTCTCTAAACATTTTATTTTAGGAACATTTGCATATATCCCATTAGGGAAACCAGTTCCTGCAGAATAGCTAGCACTTTCTAACCTGGCATCAGCAGTTGCGTCTCCTACAACTAATAAAGTGGTAAAGTTACTTGTACCAGAATTAACAACGCCACTAGCTCCGGTGAGATTTGGACTTTTTAAAGTATAATTTGAAGAATCTAAATCTTGGGCCAATACTTTAGCAGGGCTTATTATTCCTAAAAGCCCTACTAACAACATTACAAATATTTTTATATTACCTAGCTTATTCATTTCATAATTTATGTTTTACTGTTGCTGCACTGGTGCTGGCATCACGCTTTGCACTGGTGCTGGTGTGTTAGGTATTGGTTGACTGACAGTTGTAGACATTGTTTTTTTACGTTTTGAAGACCAACCAATTAAAAATACTACTATTCCAAATACAAAGAGTATTACCACTATAGGAATAATTACTTGAATTGGTATAAAGTAAAATGAAATGCTGTCTGTCCTTGATTCTAAGTCTGCAAAATCAGTATCGTTATCTGCTGAATATTGTATTGACGCAGCGTATTTTCCAAATTTTATTTTACTAAAGTTGCTCCAGTCAAATTTTGTTGAATAAGTTGTTTCAAGCACAGGATAATCATCGTATCTTGGATCCCCAGGCTTAAGGCTAATACCTTCGTCTCCATGAATTTCGACTGGTTCTTGATAAATAAATGAGTCTGGTTGCCATATATATTCATAAGTTCTTGTTGATCCAGGCAATATATAGGTTAATTCATCATTTAGCTGTTCTGTGTACTCAGCATTTAATCTTGCTTCAATTTCATCTTTTCCATTATGAAAGAATATTATTCCCCTTGGCGCCAAGTGAACATTTCCTTTGTTTTCAAATGTAACGACAGCTTTTACAGGTGGATTCCAAAAAATTGATTTAGTGCTTCCATCTAATGTCTCTAGATGGAAATCTTTGATATCCATATCAACGACAATATCGCCATCAACAGTTAAAAATATTAATGTATGTAACTGTGTGCTAACACCAGCTTGTGCAGATGGTCGTGATTGCGTAGATACTCCATCACCAGTATCATCAACAAAAGTAGGTTTTAACAATATTGAACCATATCTACCTCCTCCAAGTGCATCACTTGGCACATCTATTTCAACAATAATCTCTTGAGTTTGTCCTTGTTCTTCTAATATAAAACTACTCGGAGTTAATGTAACCCAATCGGAAATTTTAATTTGATCAGGTACTTTCTGATCTGTATCTACTGAAAAAATTGGCTTGCCATCACCTTCTCTCTGCATAAAATCAACCACCTCTAATTCAAATGATACTACTGGATCGGTTCCATCTGCTAAAGGAGCATAGTCATGTGTTACAGTATACGATCTTGTAATTTTGTCTCCTGGCTTTACATCCTCAAATTCAAACATAATTTCATCAATTATTGGGCCTCTTGCTGCTAAAACAGTTTTTTTTGCAGCTAAAGATAAAAAAATCACTGCAGACAGAGTAATACCTGCCAGCACACTTAGTTTCGTTAAATTGATGAATTTCATTTTTAGCAGATCTAATTAAGAATTATTTTAAAAATTTGCAAAAGCCGTATACGTAACCGTTTGTGTATATGAACCTACTTCCGTACCTGAAGCCACAGTTAAACCATGGACTACTCTTGTAACATCTGTAGCATCTGTACCTGGGGTATATGTAAATGGTGCTGCTGCTGAAACAAAGTCTGATGCTGTTGTAGGAATAGCATATCCATTAGCTCCAGTAAATGCAGCATCTGCTGTTACTCCTGCTGGAACGGTAACATTTGCAATTCCATATTCTTCTGTACCTGTATTAAAAGCACCTGACACATTAGCTATAGTACTAGAACCATTATATAACCCATTAGCACTTCCTTGAATTTGGACATCAAAACCGTTAGCAGCATTTGATCCAACTGCAACTCCATAGCCACACTCTCCATCACCGTCATCTGTAACATCCAAGTTTACCGCTGTTAATGTTGAAACATTTCCTAATAAACAAACATTAGTATCACCAGTATCAGTTAAATTTACAATATTTAAAGATAAAGTAGCACCAACTGTTGCAGATACATTTACTCTATTGTTGTCTGCGTAATGTATCATGGAAAGTCCGTAATCTCCAGTTGAAGTTGAAAGCATCATTGAATAACTATCTGGATTAGATTCCGCAGGGAAGTTTACACAGAATGATCTACCCGTTGTTGTTGTATCTGTAGTTGTAGTAAAAATCGCTCCAGTTGTTGTGAAACTTCCAAAAGCTCCTGCACCTCCCGAAGAAGTGTCAATTACAGATGTTGGAGCTGCACAATCATCCAAGGCACTTGGTAGAGCTGGAGAAACTATAAGTGAATATGTTGCTCCTGCCGCCTCAACCGCTGTTGAAGCCGTATAAGTAAAAGTGACATCCGCACCTGCAAGGGCCGATTGATAGTTCTCTGGCGATAAAGTAACTACTGCAGCCTTTACACCGAATAAGCTAAAAATATTAAATGCCAATAAAGGGATCGATAATGCACCTATAATTAGTGCCAATCTATTTATTCTATTCTTTGATTTCATAAAAACTTTTTTTATTTATTAAGTAATCTAAGATTAGTATACGTATTTTTGTATAATGCATCAACAAAATTAGCCAGAAAAAGGTGAGTTTATGTTGTCTTTAAATAAATTATTGCCTTTAAGAGGATCTAAAAATATAGTTATATTATTCTTTCCTTTTTTAAGGTCAACTAACAGAACGTTATTCCTGTTTTTTCCAGCTGTAGGGTATTTATTTTTAGATGAAGGAAACTGATAACCTCTTGCTTCAACAACAATTCCATATGTTCCAGCTTCTCCATAAAAATCAAAGAGTCCATTATAATTTGTAACTTTAGAATCGATTAACTGCCAAGTATTTGAATTGAAGATTTTAATTTGTGCAAATGGAATTCTCAATCCAGTTTCGACATCAACTATAGATGCAAATTGGGATCTTTTAAACAGAATTGGCAAGAAATATACCAATATAGTAGTGGTGAAAATTGAAAAAATTATAAAGTTGGCGAAACTCGGGGCAATTATCATTGAAATAATTGAAAAAATGTAACCAAAGACAAACATAAATATCGATATTTTTTTATAAACAACTAATAAAACTTTAAATAATTGTTGAAAAATATTTTCAGAGTAATCTCCTGTCTGGTTTATTGGTAAAAGCTTTACATCTCGGATTACGGATTCTTGTCCTTCATCAATATCAATATCTAGATCAAACTGTTTAAATCCTGATTGCTTAATTTCAAGTCTATATTTTCCAGGACTCAAAATAAATCCATATCGCCCATCTAAATCACTTATCGACTGTGTAACTTTAAATTGAGATCCTTGGGTAAAAATTTGACATACAGCAAAAGGAACCGGTTTATTATCAACTGCACTTGTAATTACCCCCCATGGATTTGTATTGGATTTACCAAACAATATACTCAAAAGTTTAACTCCTAAACCTGGTGCTGCTGCAACTAGTGAAAGAACTGGCAATATATTCAATGAAAGCAAAATGATTGCAAATAAAGCTGCAAAACCGCTTGTACTTGTTTCCTTTGCAATAGAATCAATTACTGTATTTTCTAAAGCCGTACCTTTAAGCAAATTTTCTGACTTTAAAACTTCTGAGACGATCGTCGGCACTTCGTTAATCTCAATCTCCTGACCATAACAATTCTTTATTTGTTTTTCTAGACTGTCCGGATTGGATTTAAAATCTTCTAAAAGTTCTTGATATTCAGGTGTATTTGTTATTGGATCGTCCACACTGTCTGGAGCGTCTGGATCATTTGGATCGGTATCTGTTGGACACTGAATGGCTTGGGGAATATTAAAAACAATCTGCCTATCAAAGCTATTTCCCTCAAAGTCACTTCCCACTACTCTCAAAAAGTTTACCTGATTAGCTATAATTCTTCCTGTTCCAGGAATTGTTATTGTATATAAATTAGGGTTTCCCGATACAACTACCCCCTGCGTTGAAGTTGTTACAGGTTGGCCATTGATATAAATGATTAATGTTGATAGATTAACACCTGATCCATTGTCTCCTAAAGTAATGATAATATCTTCATTCACTTGGACGTTTGAGTCAAGATTGACAGGATTAACAAAACCAATAATTGGTTCTTCATTATCTGTTGTAACTGGAGGAGGTGTTGGAATATTAAAAATTATTTGTTTACTAAATGTATTTCCAGCTATATCTTTACCTGTAACAACTACCGTACTCGCTTGGTTTACAGGAAAGTCATTTACTGGATTGATTACAAAATTATAATTAGTTGAATTACCTGTATAAGATACTTCGGGATTAAGTGTTGTGTAAGATACTCCATCAATTATAAAAGTTATACTATCAAGATCTATTCCACTTTGATCATCTGTGATTTGTAAAGTTACATTTGAATTCAATGACACACCAGTTGCACCATTTGTTGGGTTTTGAAAAACTACTTGTGGTGAAGTTGTATCTGCCTGACATGGACCATTTATAAATGTATAGGATCCATTAACGACGCTACTTAATAAATCGTTACTAGTTACAGCATCTGCTATATTGCTATCTTTTGTTGCACCTGGATAATCAAATTTAATTGTAAAGTTTGTTGAAGTAGCAAGAGCTGAAGAGGTAAATGTGATTGTAGCAAAAGTTTTGTTTGAACTTAATGATGTAACAAATGAAGCTCCAGCCAATTTTATTTTACCCGTAGTAACATTAACCTCGTTATAAAAATACGTTTCAAATGCATTTCCAGGCTGAATTTGTATACCTGCGATGTTAGGATTTTGATCTACAATTGTTATTACGCTTGGATCATAGGTAATCTCAATCTCAGCTGCATTAGAAAGTTCTCCTTCTGGATTAATATCTATTGACACAGATCTTTGACACGTTCTTTCAAAAGATTTAGTAGATGGATTAAATTTGAACGACGCAGCATCTACTTTTGTATAAACTGCCAATGCAAAAATAAGCATAAAGAACAGCACGATAATTGACCTTTGTATTTGTTTAATTACAAATTGCATATTGTT
Organism: Candidatus Dojkabacteria bacterium; assembly: GCA_020429545.1. Classification (GTDB taxonomy): domain Bacteria; phylum Patescibacteriota; class Dojkabacteria; order J137; family J137; genus JAGQLF01. The sequence continues at coordinate 10,372 of JAGQLF010000007.1, read as the reverse complement.
GCTCTCTTGGTGAACAATCACCTTCTTTAAAATAATTACCTATTGTTACTGAAATATCTAAAACATTCACTTCGCCATCTTGATTTAAATCATTTTTATCATCATTTGTTTCTAATGTTGCTATTTGTGTAGCAAGATCTAATGAATTTATGTAGTTATCATAGATGTTGCTTGTTTCACCAGCTATAAGCCCACCAGTCGTGGAAAAATTAACATATGATGCAACTCCTCCAAATGTTGTTATTGGACCATATTTTTTTCTTAAGTGCGATTTTCCTCTAATGTAGAATAAGTAATCATCTTCACCCGCAAAAATACTATCAGAACACAAATCAAAATTTCCTTTTCCATTTGGATCATTACTTGTCGAAGTTGTTGTTCCAAGGTATGTAATAGGATCTGCTAAATAGACTTCTACATTTAAGCTAGTACCCCAATTTCCAGAAACCGGAATTCTATTTTCTGGATAAACTACTAATTCTAATTCGCAACCAACTACATTAGCAGCAACAGTCACATCTTCTTGTGCACTAGATCTTTCAATATCAGCAGTTCCTGAATAATAAAGTAAAAATATTATAAAAAAATTTAATAGAACAAATAATAAAATTAAAACTCTATTATTCTGATACAGATTTCCCATTATTCATTCTAGAGTTTATTGAAAGAAAGATCAAAGAGAGTATTAAGTAGTAAACAATGAGTGCTTATCTTACTGTGTACAATATCTAAGTACTAATTACCCAGTACTCAGATCTTTTATTACCATCCACCTACACTTCCACCGCCTCCACCTCCTCCTGAAAATCCACCAAAAGATGATCCTGAAGAAAATCCTCCTCCAGACCAACCACCTCCTGATCCAAATCCACTACTTGATGAAACATTTGTAAAAGTATTTTCTGTAGTTGAAGCAAAATTTCTAGCAAAACTACTAAATAAAACTGCATCTGTTATATCTGATCCTTCATACCATTCAGGAGCATGATTATAAATATCTTTAAAATTCTTAGCCCATTGTTTTTCTATACCAAATACAATTGCATAAGACAGGTATTTTTCAAACGTTTCTGGTGTTAAATTTTGAACTCTAAACCGCTCTGCTGTTTCCATATACATTTTAAATCCCCTAATCTCACTATAAACTTCGCTTCCCTTATGTGTTTTAGCTGGCATGTATTGCGCAATTATTAAATAACCGATTCCAACAACCGTTAATGCTACCCCGATCGTTAGAAAGCTTAACTCTCCAATTAATACTGTTGTCCCTACAGAGCCACCAACCGCAATAATAAGTCCTAGAACTGTTCCAGCAATCCCTAATCCTACATAAGAAGATCTAGTAGATTCAGGATTTTCTACAAAAAGTCCATCATCTTTCATTTTTTGATAAATGTCTTTTGTTAAATTAAAAACTTTATTTGTAAAAGATGCACTTTTTAAATTTTTAGTATTTACTTTATCTTTGTTGTCAAATATTGCCTTTAGTAAATCAGATTCAATTTCATCAAGCATCTCACCTTGCTTTCCACCAAGTTTAATTAACTCATATTCGCTATTCTTCTTTAGTTCTTTAATTTTTAAAAACCCCCTATATGCCAAGTCTATAATAGTTCCAGAAATATCTCTTCTATCTACTTTTTCATCTTTTATGGAACCCAGCAAATAAGGTCTAACTCCTTCAGGTGGTGAGAATTTAGGAACAATTGTCTGTATCTTATCAATATCCCGTCCCTTTCTATGCCATTTTCTATATACAAAAATTGGAGCTATTACAGTACCAACTATACCGATCACAAATAGTATGTTATTAAGTAATATCAATAGCATCATCCATGGGGTAGGTGTCAAAGAAACCTCTATAACTTCATTAGACAAAGGTGATAAATTTAAATCATAATCTTCTTTATTGTAACCGAGTCGATCTGCACTAATTGTGTATTTACCTGAAGGAATATTTTCGATTTTATTGTCTTGCAAAGCTTCAATTTTAAACCCATTAAAATACAAGTCTGCACCCAGGCTTGGTTTTTTAAAATTAAACTCTACACTAGCAAGTCTATCTAGATCATTTTGTTCAAATTGATATGAAAGTGTAGTGTGTGTTTGAGCAGGTACACTTTTTAATTTAAATATAACTGAATTATTTTTAGTATCATAACTGGAGGTTATCTGGCTATCTAACAAATAGCCGTGCCATTGAAATTTTTCTAAATCAACTTCTATAGAAGCTGGAAATTTAACGGTTAATGTTGCGTCTTCAATTCTGCTTTCTCTGCCCTCTGGAAAAACATTCCAATAGAAGTAGGGAAATAACTCATCACTATTATTATCACTACGAAGCCATTGTATTCCCCCATAGACATCGTACTGTATTTCCCAATTATATTTTTCATTTACAACAAACTCCTCCTCTTCTTTTAATCTCTTTTCTATTCGGAAACTTTTAACGTATCCGTTATCAACTGTATATAAGCTATATTTATCCTTAGAAGTTTTTTCACCATTAACCATCATTCCTTTAAATAAAAGGAATTCAAATCCACCACAGGTGTATGCAAGACTAGAATTACAAACCTTGGTTTTATTGTCGTCTTCTAAAGTAATGTCTCTTCTTATTCCGTTCAAGTATCCATTGAACACAGCATCCAGATTCTCAGTTACAGTAAATGCTGCATTTTTTTGTATATCTACAGTAACATCATATCTAGGGTATTCAGTTGTTAATGCAAGCACTTTACTTTTAAAAAATATTCCTGCTGTAAAAACTACTACGACTGTTATTATTAAAGTATGTGTTTTTAGTATTTTATTCATTCTGATATATTATATAGATTAGTATAACTCTTTTTATATATTTTTTTAATGGAAGATAATCAAACAAATGAGCAAGTAGCAATTGAGGAGCGTATTATTTTACTGGAAGAAAAAGTTGAGAAGCTAAATCTATTAAACAGATATACTCAAATGCAAGACGAATGGGATAAAAGCATAACTAGAATTGTGCTTGTGGTTATATTCACTTATGCTTTTGTTGTATTATTTATGTACTTTCTTGGTGTTAAAAATCCATTATTAAATGCACTACTTCCAGCAGGTGCATATATACTATCAACAAGAACCATCCCGTATTTCAAAAAAATATGGATAAGAAGTTATTTAGATGCAGAATCAAAACTAAAGGAAGAAACCGAACCAAAGGCTAATATACCTAAAGCAACTAGTTCAACCTAAAAATAACTTTACCTTTAATTCGAGATACATCAATAGGTCCAATTTCTCTTGAATCATAGCTTACATCTCTATTATCTCCCATTAAGAAGAATTCCTGCTCAGTTAACGTTATTGAAGGCCCATTATTAACAAGTTTACTTCCATCTTTTTTTAAACTATTTAAGATATCGTAAGTTTCGGTATATTGGACTCCATTAATATAAATATAATTATTTTTCATGCTTATAGTTTCTCCAGGCATTCCAATAATCCTCTTTACAATATCTCCTTCTACTTTATCCGAAAATACAACTACATCATTTCTTTTGTACTCTATTCCTAGTGCTTGCCCAAAATCGCTACTGAAAAACCAACTATAAGGTCTGCTGACTAATAAGTAATCATTATCTTCATAATTAGGTAACATTGAGGGCCCATTTACTTCATTTGGGGTAAAGACAAAAAAATACAATATGGCAGAGGTTGTAATAATGAAAGCAAAAATAGTAATCACCCATGCGAGGTAATTTCTTTTTACAACTGTATTGTCTTCTAAAAAAGGGTTGTCTTTTGGGTTCATTATTAAACTTGAACTAATTCACTTTTACCTCTTTCCGCAATACCAAATTCACTTAAAGGCCAAAATCTAAATATAACTTTACCCTTTATCCAACTATCCTTTATTGGCCCTAACGCCCTCGAATCATGGCTTACGTTTCTATTGTCTCCTGATAAGAAATACTCATCTTCACCTAGCTGTATAGCCTCATCTCCTTCTCGCAAAAAAGATCCATCTCTTCTCAAATCATTATAAAGATTATAGTATTCCTCAAGCCTTTCTCCATTAACATAATAAACTCCATTCTCTATTCTTATTGTATCACCTGGAACAGCAATAACTCTTTTTACAAAATCAGATAAGCCTGGCTTTTGAAATACAACTACATCACCTCTTTGATAATTAAAACCAAATGTATCACCTATAGTTGTATCGTTAAACCATCTGTGCAGCTTACTTGTAAAAAGCAAATCACCATCATTATAATTTGGTTCCATTGAGGGACCATCTACTTCATTTGGAGTTACCAAAAATACATAAAGAAATATAGAGAGCACAACTGCTATTGCAATTGACTGTAGAATATCTACAAAAATATTCTCCTGATTAGTATTTAGTTGTTGTAATACAACCTGTTCTTGCTGACTGTTCATTATTTTTTGTTCAACCATTAATTATCGAACAATTAAAAATTATATGCAAATAACAAGTAAAACCCAATGCTTATTGGGTCTTACCTAACTATTATGCGAATATTATACTTAATTAACAATATCAACCAGCTCAACATCAAAGATCAAATCTGAATTTGCTGGAATTCCAGGTCTGTCTACATCTTTATATGCCAAATCAGATGGAATGTATATTCGTCTTATTTCTCCTTTTTTCATACCTGGTACACCTTTGCTCCAACCCTCAATCACAGAATTTAAAGAAAATTCAATTCCTTCTGAAGATCCACTTTTAAATGAACTATCGAACTCTTCTCCTGATACCGCTAACCATCCTCTGTAATTCGCCCTAACGGTATCTCCTTGTTGCACAACTTGATCACCAGTTCCTTCTAATAAAACTTCTGTATCAAGCTCTGAAATTTCTTCTGAAGTAGTCTTAGCGAAATCTTCTTCATTTACCAATTTACTTGTAAACGCCCCATTCTCACCATTATTCGGTGTAATATCACCTTCTGACTCATATGGTACATAATTGTTGTTATTAACTGATCCTCTTGAAAGCATTAAAAATGCACCAAGCCCGAGAACTGGGATTAAAAATACTAAAACTTTCACTGATTTCATAATGACTGATATAAAATGTAATTTAATTTGAGTGATAGAATAATAACTGAAGAATGATAAAAAATGCAAAATTAGTCAAGAATTTGCTGTTTATAAATACATGAATATATAACCTAATTAGTAATTCATAGTAATTTTTAGTTATTAAGTCATTAAAATAACTATTAGCATACCTTTATTAGACAACATGAGTAGTAAATCTAAAGCCTTTATTGGAATAATCTATCGACTCTACAATTCAGGGGCAACCGACAAAATTGTAGTTGCTATTGATAACAAAGGATCAAGATTAGCCATGTTAGCAAAAGGTGCAAGAAAATCTTCAAGTAAAAAATCTTCTTACTTAGAAATAGGAAATTATGTAAAAGGGAGTATTATTGATGGATATGCAATTCCTATTTTGAATGAAGTAACAGTTATCAATGAATTTTCTTTATGGAAAAAAAATGTAAATGGAGCAATTGCTATACAATTTGTTTGTGAAATTATTGATAAGTTTTGTATTGAAGATCATGAGGACTTAAAGTTATTTAATGTTTTTCACGATGTTTTAAAAAGATTTGATGATAATAGATTAAAAATGCTCCTTTCCATTTTTTGTTTAAAAATTCTGGATATATCTGGACATACACCAGAAAGTGCTCAGTTGGATTTTGCAAATGATTCAAATGAAAACTCTAGAATTATAAAAACGCAGAAGTTTATTCTTAATAGTCCAGTAGAGTTGTCTATTAAGGTAAATTTACAGCCTTCTGAACAAGAAAAAATGTTACAATTGCATATGCATTTGATTGAAGAGATATTAGAATACCCATTAAAATCAAGAAAAATTCTATTTAATATAATGAAAATTAAATAATGAAACTCTTACATAGTCAATTAAAAAAATATATTCCAAGTTTAAAAATAACTCCTTCTGAAGTTGCAGACATATTTACTGAGATTGGATATATGAAAGACGGCGCTATTGAAGAAGTAATTTTTGGTGGAAATAAAGATTATTTTACAGATCTTGAAGTTAGACAAAATAGACCTGACTGTTTTGGTGTACATGGACTAGCAAGAGAAATTTCTGCTTACCAAAATTTAGATTTCGTTCAAACTGATTACACTATTGATGACTCAAACTCAACCTATGAATTGCCAATAAAAGTTAAGAATCCAGATGCAGTTAAAAGAATAATGGCAGTTAAACTTGAAAACGTAAATGTTACAGAATCACCTGATTGGTTAAGAGAATATTTAGCATTATACGAAATAAACTCTGTTAATAATCTTGTGGATTTGACTAATTATGTAATGCTCGAAACTGGCCATCCATCACATGCATTTGATGCAGATATCTCTGGTGATGGACTAACTTGGGAAATAAACCCTTCCTATAAGCAAATGACATCTTTAGATGGAACCGAAATTGAATTAGCAGAAGAAGCTTTAGTAGTTTCTGATGGAAAACAACCTCTGGCTCTCGCTGGATTAGTAGGTGGAGATAAGGCTGCTATGAGCATGGATACTAAAAACGTAATTGTAGAAATGGCAGTTTATGAAGGAGGTCTAATCAGAAGAAATAGCCGGGAAATGAAAGTATTTACTGAGGCTAGCTCAAGATTAGAAAAATTTATGGATCCAGCTTCAATAGATGGAGCATTCGCAATGTTAATCACTCTAATTCTAGATTTATGTAATGCTAGTATTGCATCAAAAGTTTATGATAATTATCTTCAAAAAGAAGACGAAAATATTATCTCTATAGACCTAAATAAAGCCTCACAAATTGCTGGAGTAGAAATTGATCATAAAGATGCAATTGAATCTTTAATTAGACTTGGTTTTGATTTTAGAGAAAACAACGATCCAATTCTTAAAGTTGTAAAACCTATTAATAGACTAGATATCGAGTGTGAAGAAGATGTTTACGAAGAAATAATTCGAATGCATGGATACTACTCACTTCCAACTGACAAGTTAGCTATACAAGTAGTTAAAGATGTAACACCAAAAAGGCTTAAAGTTATTGACGAAATAAAAAATCATTTAATTGCAAATGGATTTGATGAAGTCAGAACTTGGGTTTTAGTCGATACTGACTCTAATACAAAAGCAAACTACTCAGAAAATGTAGCTATTAATGTGCAAAATTCAATTAATGATGAAGTACCTACATTAAGACAGAATCTAACATCAGGATTATTAAAGCAAGTTCAAACTTATGAAAAGAAATTTATTCCAGATATAAGAATTTTTGAAGTTGGTAAAGTATTTCATAATGTCAATTCACTGTTTAAAGAGAATTATTCACTTGGTATATGCATTAGTGGAGAAAACTCTTTTAATGAATCAGAAGCTCAACTTAAAAATCTTCTTGCAAGTTTTGGATTTGAGAATATAGAACTGACTGAAGCTAAAATAGTTCCAGCATTTGCTCATCCTAAATCATGCTTTGATATAGTAATAAATGGAGTTCATACAGGAATACTATATAAATCAAATGAAACTGAAACATCTAGTTGCTCATACGCAGAGATAAATCTAGATATTCTATCCAATGAAAATGAAGAAACTGATTCAACAATAGAACTAACTGGTAAATTAGTAACACTTGACTCAAATATAACAATTCAAAATACAGAAAACATAAACAAAGTAATTGAAAATACAATTAATGACGATATAAAAACTAACCTATGGTCTTATGAAGTAATTGATGAATTTGTTGAAGGTCAACAGATAAAATATACGGTAAGATTTATATACTTTAATCTTTCAGATCAAGAGGCAAAAACAATGCACGAAAAAGTATTTAGTTAAAAATTGCCAGTTTTAATCTATCGAAAAATCCTAAAGAAGTTTTGTAATCAGCATTTAGCTTGTAATCAACAATGTTAGCTGAATAAGAATAGTTCGAAATACTTATTTTTCCAACAGTACTTGAATTCAACTCTAAAGTAGATATTAACAAGTCCACATCCTCACTATCAAAAACTACCTGTATTTCAATTTGATCTACAGAAAAAGCAAATGTAGACACCTGATTTGTTTTCTTATCCAACATAATTTCGACAGATGGATCTTTAAGACTATTAATAACTATCTCTTCTGGTTGTATTGAATCTATAAATCGTTCATTTATAAATGATTTTAATTCCAATTTTAGAAATGTTTCAGCTCCCTCATCTGTTAATTTATAGTATATTAAGTCTGATGTTTCTTCAGTCTTAAAGTTATATTGGTCAATTATTTTCTGCCAAATTTTTATTTGTTCTGTATCGCCTAAAATACTTTTTGTAAAATCACTATTTTCTAAGTCTGATTTAGTCTCATCTAATAGCTGATCGCCGTTTAAGAAATCTAGAACATAAGTTTGCATACTATTTTCATCTAATTCAGGAAATAAAAAGCCTGCTTCTTCGAATAATGGGAAATCGAAATTTGCCTTTACTGAAAAAGTTTCATCAATAGTTAGATTATCATAAACTTCTTGGTGACTTGTTTCTTCTAAGACATATTTAAACGGAACCATATCCCATTTTCTGTCTATAAATAGAAAACTCAAAAATGCAACGAAAAGCACCATGGCTACTACTATGATTCCATAAAATAGCCACGGTGCTTCTTTCCTCATTAATTACTATTACTCTAGTCTTTAATTTGTAAAGCTAAAACCTGAGTTTGTCCACTCACAGTTTCTGTGCTGATTAATCTAAAGTCAGCCTTATTCTTTAGCTGAATTTTTACAATTGCTTTTCCATTTGCATAACTTTCAAGATCTGCTCTCACAAAATTAGCTGAACTCATATCAAAAGGAATTAGATTAGTTGTAATTCCATCTTTATTAAATTGGAATCCGCTAAGGTTTTCAATTGTTAAGATAATATAAGGAGTATTACCCTCCATCTGCAGCTCTGCAGATGAGTATGGAGTTTTATCTGAACCCACAACATTTGGCTCACCCCAAGCTATTTCAAAATAACCTGCTGTATCTTCAAAATAAGTTTCCTTCAAATTAATCACATTTCCAGTTACGCCACCTGAAACGTATTGCTTACTTTGTGAAAAGTCGTTAGTAAGTTTTACTGATGAAGGATTAGCAGGAGTTGTTGGTTGATTCTCAGTTTCTGTTTCCGTACTTGGTGTTTCTTGTGCTGTTTCATCAGGTTCTTCAGCTGTAGTATCTTCTTCTGTTGTATCGTTAACATCTCTTTCAATCTGCGCCATTGTCCTAATATCAATTGTTAACCCACCTGTTGTTGGTATCACTGTATACTTAAATGATTCAGATACATTAATAGTAAATGAATTTGCATCTACGTTATACACAATATTAGAAACAATATCATTTACCTGAATAGTTTCCTTTAATTCTTGAACTATTTCCATGCTTGAAGGGAAAACAACATCAAGAGAGTTTCTTGAATTATCATAGTTAATAGCTATTTTGGGCATATCTGCTTGAGAGTTCACGCCATCTAATGAGTAATCAATTCTTGCATAAGTAGTGTACCTTTTATACTTTAGTGCACTAACAGAAACACCATCTGTCTGGGCATTTGAATTTCCAACAGAAAGTGTTAGTGAATCAACTAACTCTTCGTTTTCAGGTGCATCTGATGGATCTGAAGACATTACTGTATCTATAGTTATTGGTGATTTTGACTCTAGTTCAACGGTATTATTGGTATCATTTGATTCTGGAGTATCTGCATTAGATTCCGTAGAAATTAAATTTCTAACAAGAAGAGCTAATCCAACTCCAATTACTATAACAACAACGACATAGATTATGATTCTTAAAGAACTTTCTTCCTCTTCTTGCCTTTCTGAAAATCTAGACATGTCAAACCTATCAGGGTGAATTGTACTATTATCAACAGGGGCTTCTTGTGAATCTGCTGTCTGACCTGCCAATGGTGACATACCCATTTGTGCTGGCTCATTATTTTTTCTTAAACTTGGCATTTTACTTATAATAAAAGATAAATAAATCGTAGTAACAGTATAGATAAATTTACTGTTAAGTACAAGAAGTCTAGTACGACTTCGATTCGGGATTATAAACTAACTTAAGTCGTTACACAATTTAACTATTTGCAAAGCTTCAATTGAGAAAGTTTCAACTAATTACATTTGTTATTAGTAGTAATTAAGTAATTAGTAGTTAATGAATTACCTAATTACTCTAATAAATCTAAGTATGAAAATCCCGTTTTATATCTAAGTACTTAATACTAAATACTTTATTCTACTTTTTGTGTACAGTACTTACATCTTGTAGCTTTTTCTTGAATATCTTCTAAACAATATG
>JAGQLF010000079.1 GCA_020429545.1 Candidatus Dojkabacteria bacterium | reverse complement strand
AGAAGAATCATGGAAAATGCTCTTGATTGATGAATTTGATAAGGACTACTTTAAGCAACTTATTGATTTTATAAAATCAGAATACTCTTCTAAACAAGTATACCCACCTGGAAAATTAATATTTAGAGCTTTTGATGAATCATCTGTGGATGATATAAAAGTTGTAATTTTAGGGCAAGATCCATATCACACACCAGGTGTTGCAAATGGGTTAGCTTTTTCAGCAAATTCAAATCAAAAAATTCCGCCATCTTTGAGGAATATTTATAAAGAATTAGAGGATGATTTAGGAATAAAAGCTCCAGATAATCCAGACTTAACAAAGTGGGCAAAACAAGGAGTTCTACTTTTAAATTCAACACTTACTGTTGAAAAGGGAAAAGCTGGTTCTCATCAGAAGAAGGGTTGGGAAGAGTTTACAGATGAGGTAGTAAAACGGTTGTCCGAATTGACTGAAAACTTGGTTTTCTTTTTATGGGGAGCTTACGCTCAAAAAAAAGGTGAAGTTATAGATAAATCGAAACATCTAATTATAGAATCACCACATCCATCACCATTTTCAGCAGATAAAGGATTTTTTGGAAGTAAACCTTTTAGTAAAGCTAACAAATACTTAGAAGAGCATGGAAAAACTTCTATAAATTGGTAATTAGTCTTTCATATCCCCTTATAATAGACGCTTTGAGTATTGCACTTTATAAAAATTTTAGTCAAAATAGATAATATATATTTTTTATTTATATAAACATATGGCAGTTAAAAAGAAAGCTACTAGAAAGCCTGCAAAAAAGGCAAAGAAAGTAGTTAGAAAAGCTGTTAAGAAAGTAGCAAAGAAAACAAAAACTGCTGCTTCAAAAGTTAAAAGAGCTGCGAAAAAACCTGTAAAAAAGGCAAAACAAGCAGTAAAAAAAGTTGCTAAGAAAACTGTAAAAAAGAAAGCAACTACAAGAAAGAAAAAATAAAAATTGAACATAAATAGAAAAAGCCCTAACTAGGGCTTTTTTTTATTGTCCATAAGCAATGTGCTGTTATAATCAATACATGATTGATATAACTACTATCGTAATAGTTTTAGGAGTATTTGCAACAAGTAGCGCAATAATCTATTTTATTTGGAAATATTTAATACCTAAGCTTCAATCATTAACTTCTTCATCTACCGAGGTTAAAACAAAGAGAATAAAAAACATTGATACTTCAATTGAACTCCTTAAACTTGAATTTGAATATGCAAAAGAATCCAGTATTCAAGCTCAACAAGACAGATTAACAATTATGAACTTTTATTTAGGTTTATACACAGCTATAAACGGAGGTTATATTGGTATTCAGCAAATAGTTCCAGAAAATGTTATTGAATATTTACCTTTAACATTCTTAGTTTTATCTTTTTTAAGCTATATATTTATTTTGCAGATAATAAGGTTAAGACAGGCCTGGCACGAATCTGCGATGGTAATGAACCAAATCAAGGAATATTTTTTTAAAAGAGATGAATCATTAAAAGATTTCATAACTTGGAGAATAGATACTCTTCCCAAGCCTGAAAAATTTAAAACAATAAACTATTTCACTTCCTTTCTAATTGCAATTTTGGGATCAATTTCATTAGCTATTGGGTTAACTTTATTTTCAGTGCCAATTTTATTGAATGTATTAATTACTCTGCTCTACTTGGTGATTTGTTTAGGAAGTTATAGATTCATGCTTGAATATAACGTATAGTTAACGGCAAAGTAATCATAGTATTAACTTCAGTTTCTTGATTTCTTACCTTTGATCATTTCGTACTTTTGGAGACCCAAAAGTACTGCAAAAAGTCTTGGGGTGAAAATAGTCCTACTCAAGCTTTTATTTATTCACTCAGTCAGGGGGACATTTTTCACCCCAAACCCCAGCGAGCTAGTTATCCAAAAGCTAGAGGCTAGTAGCCAGAAGCTACTTAGTGCTTTCTATCCTAACCCAAGTTTTTACAAAATCTTTTTTAAGTATTCTTCTCTCCCAATAAATTTGTACCCATAACCAAGTCCTTATTGGATAAAGCATAAAAGACCAGAATAGTTCTTTAAGATTTTTGGCATAGGTTATTGGAAACCAAAAATACTCAAGCTCTCTCCAAAAAGATCGAGTTCTTGTTTCTGATTTTACTACTCCATATTCCCAAAGCTGAACATAGCCGCCAACAGATCTTTTCTTTTGTCTAAAGTAATCTTTTAAAGTTTTTGGAAACTTAACATAAACTAATGCTTCTGGTTCATACTCAATAATTCCACCTCTATTTATAATTTCGTAAGAAAAGTATGCATCCTCAACCAGTGTATCTTTAGGTGGTCTTATATCTGTTGCCCTCATTGCAAAAATGTACCCACTTACAGGAAAAAATTTTCTCTTTTTCACGAATTTTAAGCTTCTTCCACTAGGTTCATCAGTCAAATCGATTGTTCTTTTATGGTGTGCTGCGTCTACTAATAGATGTCCAAAGTACTCCATCATGGTGTTTTTTGAATCAATAGACATTGGCCTACCAGTCACTGCCATAACATCTTTTTTGTCAAAATGTTTAGTTAATTTATCAATTACGTGTTCCCCAAAGAAGGTATCTCCATCTCCAAAGAACCAAATATCACCTTTCGCTTTGTCCATAAGCATCTTTAATGCATTTGGCTTACCTTCTCCTGGATCTTTTACATAAATATATTTATCTTCAAGATTTAGTTCACTAATTTCAGCCATTGCGGCGTCTCTTGTAGCATCATCAGGAGCTGCTAGCAGTACTTCAAAGTGAAAATCTGTGGGAATGCCTTTTAAAAGTGTATTTAAACACTTTCTTATTGAATCTTGTTCTTTCCAAGCTGTTATTAATATTGAGATCATGGTGTTATTATATCGTTAATAAATCATTATTAAAAATGCTAATATTGTACAAATATTATGAACGAAACTGATACGCAAAAACAGATTATAAACATAAGCTGGAAGTTCAATAAAAAAGATGAATCTTATTACCCTACAATAACTTTATTCGATCATAATACGAATGAAGTGCAAGTTTTGATGTTACGTAATTATATTTTCAACTATATATTGACTACTGAGAGATATTGCCCAGGATACCATTATTTAGATGGATATCATCCATGTCCTTACAATAATATTTTAAATAAAGATTCATATTCGCAGTGTTTTTACTGTGATAAAAAGCAAGGATTTAGAGAAGCGTTTTTATTTCAAGGAGAAGCTAACGAATTTATGCAGGAATACCTAAAACAAAAGCATTATGTCTACTTAGCTTACTTTGAACCAGGAATTGTTAAAGTTGGTACAGCTGCAGAGAGTAGAAAGTTTTTAAGACCGATTGAGCAAGATGCCCTAGTTTATATGTTCATAGCTGAAAGTGATGGATTTTCTATTCAAGATTTGGAACATACAATTTCAAAGGAGATAGGATTAACGGAGGCTGTTAGAAGTGGCCACAAGTTTAGATATCTTAGCCAAAAACCTAATGTAGACAAGGCAAAAAAGCTTTTGATGTCATATTTTGCAAAGATTTATGATAGATATAAGGATAACGATAAATTTAGTAGTTGGATAATTGAAAAGCCTGAACTAGTAGACTTATCGAGTCTTGTAACTTATCCTGAAGATGAAGTATATAAAGTAAAAAACTCTGAAACAGACTATCTAGTTGGTAAGTTTCACGCAATTAGGGGAAGATATACAATTTTTGAAAATAGTAATATACTTTTAGCTGTGGATGAAAGAAGAATTATTGGCAAGTACATAAAAGATTATCAAGATGATTATCATTATAAAGTTGAAAATAGAAAAAGTGAAATTAAAGACCAGCTTTCCATGATATGATCAGTATAGGTAAATATGAAGGCAACAATAAAGCATAAAAAAC
>JAGQLF010000078.1 GCA_020429545.1 Candidatus Dojkabacteria bacterium | reverse complement strand
GCTGGCTAAAGAAGAAGTAAATTCTTACATAACACTACATGCAGTTAAAGGAAAAGGATTTAACATTGCGCTTGAATGTAAAAACTTGCACTTAGCCAAATCTGTATTTATTCATAATAAAGAGGACTTTGATGCTGTTCCAACTGATAATAAAGTACTAATGTATCATCCAAGAAAATTAGTAACAAGAAGATCAAAAACTTCTATAAGAAAAAAACTCGGTTTGGAATCTTATTCACCAATAATTATTACTCATGGAAAGCTAGTGCTTCAAAAAATTGATATTAAGTCAGTTTTAAAAGCCATGAAAGAATTAAAAAAAGAAAATCCAAATATCTTATATATTGCAATGAATGCAGTTGTTGCAAGTAATTCATCAGCTAAAAGCGATTTTGATAGACTTCAAGAAATTGTTAGGGAATTCGATTTAGAAGAAAACGTCCTGTTTGTTCCTGACTTTTTATCAGAAGAAGAAGTTTTCATATTCATCCAATCTGCTGATATTGCGCTATTTCCATACAAAGATGTCGGTGAATCTGCAAGTGCAGCAGTTTCTAAAGCTCTAGCTACACTTACACCTACAATTACTACAGATATTAAAATGTTTAGTGAATTTAGTTCCCAAGTTAAGAAAATTAAAAATAGTGATAGCTCTGAGATAATCACTGGCATCAATGAGCTTCTGAAAAATCCAGCTTTAATGAATAATCTCCAAAATGAATCAATGAGTTTTATTAATGAATATAGCTTTGATATGCAAGCGTTAAGAACACTTTCATATTATAAATAAATTTGTCACTTCGAGTGCAGCAAAGTGTTAGCTTTGCTGTGTATCGAGAAGTAGACAATAAGTTCTCGATATGCCATGAAGTTTAAACTTCATGGCTACTCGAACTGACAAACATGCTTTTCACATAGTATATAATTAACCATATGAGTGACGTTGAACGAGTAAAACAAGCACTTTCAATAACAGAAGTTGTTGGAAGCTATGTAGAGCTTAAAAATGCTGGTTCTAATTTCCGTGGTCTTTGTCCATTTCATAATGAAAAGACTCCATCGTTTATGGTTAATCCAACTTTGCAAATTTACAAATGCTTTGGTTGTGGAAAAGGTGGAGACGCAATTTCATTTATACAAGAAATTGAAAGGTTATCTTTTCCTGAAGCTCTAAAGAAGGGTGCTGAAATGGCAGGCATCACGCTAGAAAACGATTTTAAAAAAGATCCTAAAAAAGAAGAGGAAGAAAATAGGGCATATAAAGCTCATGAGCTTGCTGCAAAATACTATAATCATATTCTAACTACTCATAAAATGGGTGAGCCTGGTCGTAAATACGCACAGAGTAGGGGGCTTACTTCTAAAGAAATACAAAAGTTTCAGTTTGGATTTGCTCCAAAAAACTATACTAATTTAAAAAATTTTTTAAACAAAAAGAACTTTAAAGATGATGAGTTAATAAAATTTGGCTTATTAGCAGAGCAAAAAGGAAAAGTTATAGATAAATTTAGAAATAGATTATTACAACCTATTTTTTCAGAATCAGGTGAAATCATTGGATTTAGTGGTAAATATATAAAAAAAAGTGAATATGCACCTAAATATTTAAACTCTCCAGAAACCGTAATATTTAGTAAAAATGAAAATCTTTATAGTTTATACCATGCAAAAGAATCGATTAGAAAAAATAAATTCTTAATTCTAGTTGAAGGAAATTTAGATGTGGTTTCTTCTCACCGAGTTGGAGTAGAGAATATAGTAGCTCCACTTGGTACAGCATTTACCAAGCAACAGGCCAAAAGAATAAAAAGATATACAGATACAGTTTATTTTTGTTTTGATTCAGACAGTGCAGGAACAACAGCTTTAATCAGATCAATTCCATATTTAGAAGATTTAGACATATCACACAAAGTAATTAATCTAGGTGAGTTTCAAGATTCGGATGAGGTTATAAATAAAGACCCAAACAAGTGGAGTGAACTAATCGAGAGTGCTGAAGACACAATAAATTACCTAAAGCAAAAGCTGGCAATTGGGATAGATTTAGGAACTGTTTCCGGAAAGAAGTCATTTCAGCAAAAAATTATTCCAATTTTGAAATGTATTAAAGACCAAACATCTAGAGAGCATTACATCAAGGATATATCCTTACTTTTAGAGACTAATCAAGAAAATATTCAAAATCTAGTTAATAACTCTAAAGTTTCATTTGACGATTTATCAAAAGAACTTCCAAGTGTTGAGATAAACCAGCCCAAAGTTTCTTCAGAATTTTATTTATTAGCATTAATTATTCAGAACGAATTCATAGAGATTTTAGCTACATTTCCAGATAATATGCTCTCAAATGATTCATTAAATACAATAATTACAAAACTATCAACAACACATGCATCAGATCTTGAGACTAATTTAAAAACTTTAAATTCAGATGAAAAATTAGCAGAAGTACTTCAACTAGTTTTAACCTATGACGTAAGCGCAATTCAACATCCCGAAGAAGAAATAGACAGACTTTACACAAGAATTTATAAAAAGTATCTTCAGTCAGAAATTTTAAGATTAAGGAAAGAGATTGCATTAAAAGAGAACTCTGAAGAGCTATTAATTAAACTAAAAGAGTATACGGAGGAGTTGAGAAATCTTTAAAAATAAGTAATTTATAGTTATGTGTAGTAATTAAGTAGTTACCGTTAATAACAATAAACAACAATCAATTCCAAATTGCTTATTGAGTTAGATTTAAATTGATTCTATGAGTAACGTATAGCGAGTGTATTTATTTTCTTCTTTTGAACTTCTTGTCTTTTTCCATTTTTGTTCCAAAGTCAGTTGAAGCAGTAAGCTTAGCTCTTCCTTTTACTCTTCTTCTTTTTAGAACATTTCTCCCAGTCCATTTACTAGATCTTGCTAGAAAACCAAACTTTCTAATTCGTTTGATCTTGCTTGGTTGGTATGTAGGTCCTTGTTGTTTTGCCATGCTGTTAATTTATGTAACGTCAGATTATAATATGACTAAGAAAATATTACAATAGAGTAAATGAATTCATATCAAAGAAGAGTATTAATAACAGTAATTTTAGGATTTATTGGAGTTTTGGGTGTGGCTTTAATAATTAATACATTTGTAGATCTCTCTACTCTTTTTGCAAATCAAGATGATAAAACAATAGATACATCAATTAAGTCAGTTAAGCAGAGCGAATACACCGATAGGTCAGATGTAAAAGGTTTAAATACTTCAACTACTGATCTAGACTCAACAATATCAATAAAAAAAGAAATACTTTCTAAAGAGATTATTAGACCGTATCTACAAATTGATACAGATAAAAATATAATCCTGGCAAAGATTATAAATTCTGGAGAGATTTCACCAATTTATATTCTTCCATTGGATTCTACAAATATACAGTTCTACGAGGACGATGTAATAACTTACATACGGAATATAGATAATAAGGCTGAAATTAATATCCAAAAATCTAATCAAAAGAAATCTTTTACAATAAATACAGATAATATTTTTGAGATATTAGATATAAAGTACTCAAATGCAGAAGATATATTTTATCTTTTAATTAAACAGAAAGATCAATTTAGCCTTATTTGGAGTTCTGAAACGAAACCAAAATTAAATTTAGTTAAAAATTTAATTAATCTAGATGGAGTAGTTGAGCAAATAGTCGACACTGAAAATAATTCAATACTATTAGCTAACAAGTTTAACGATTTATGTTACAGGCTTAATCTACTAGAAAATACTTTTAAAAAGACTGAGTGTGTTTCAACTAAATCCTTTGAAATAAAGGACTCAGGGTTTTACTTAAAAGACAATCAAGAACCACTATTTAACATATCAACTGCAAAAACTTTAGAGAATTTCTTTATATATCATGATTTAGTTTTATATTCAGAGCGATCTTTAATAAA
>JAGQLF010000077.1 GCA_020429545.1 Candidatus Dojkabacteria bacterium | reverse complement strand
AGGGATAATACTATGTATTTTCATTTTTGTATTTAATTAATAATAAATATTATAACAAATTTATATTCAAACTTTTTCTAAAATATAAACGTGTCTAATTATTTTAGATCCGTCTGGAGTATCATATTTAATTTTTGCTGAAGTTTTTAGAAATGATGGAAGTGATGTATACATAAATCCATTGCTTTCAAATACTTTCTCATCAAGCTTAAAAATTTCTCCAGAAGTTGAAGGAATATCTGGTAGTATACAAACAACTTTATTGCCTAATTTTAAGTTCATGCTTAAATTTGCGAATGTCTCATTGTATAAGTCATTCAATTCATTCCAAATATACTTAGCTTCTTTGATTGAGGGAATGTTTTTTAGGAAAGGGCCCATGTATGGTTCGAAAATCACGCCATCTGCTACAAATTCTGTTTTTTTTGCATCACCTAAAATAACTTCTGACGAATTGTTTATTTCAAACTCATTTTTTAACCAATGCAAATTCTGTTTTGAGTCATTTACAAGTTCAGAATCGTTGTCTATGCCAATAACATTAAGTCGCTGTAATAAACCCTCAATTAAAAATGTGCCTGTTCCACAGAATGGATCTGCTAATGTTTGATTCTCTTTTAAATCTAGTATATTCATCATCATTCTAGCTACTCTAAATGACGTACCGTGGGTAAATCTTCTTGCAGGTAGGTGTGTATCAAGCATTTTGAAAATTTTTGTATTCCCACAACCTTCAGTAACTCCAGAATATATATCACCATCTTTTGATTTAAAATAGACGTATTCTACTCCATCTTCTAAATTCCAAGAAATATACGAGCTAGGGTCAATCAATCTTTCTTTTCCAGATGACTTAGGATTTTTGAATATCGCTTTACTATTAGTATTTTTTGCAAATGCTTTAGCATGCTCAGTAACAATGTCCCTCTCCTCCTCATTTAGTCCAGTTTCAGAAATTGCATAGTTATATTTTTTTGGTAGATATAAATCCCATTGTTCTAGATCTAAATCGTGGATTGTATGTAGTACTTGTTTTATGTCTACAATTCTAAGGGTTCCAGCTAGATTTTGTATAATCTCATGAAAATTTATATTTGTCTCATCCTCACAACTTATAATCCAGTATCTGTCTTCTTCGTAGTCAAGGCTAAACCGTATACTCATTCTTGATAGCACTTCATAAAGTTCTATTCTTGCAATTTCTTTGTTTCTTCCGAATATAACTAATTTCATTATCTTCTTAGTAAATAATAATTTTTATTTTGTAAATTTTGAAACGCAATCTGAATGTCATCAAATTTTTTTACAATAAATCTTTTACCTTCAATGTTATTTTCATTAATATAATCTGCAACTATTTGTAACGCTATATTAAAATCATTGTCAGACAGTGTATATAAAGAATTATCAAATGTAATTTTTAGATCATTTTCTTCATTTTCAAATGTATATGTAGCACCCAAAACACTTCCTTCCTCTGAATCAAGTCCTATTACAAGCTTTTCAATTAACCATTTACTCTTTAAGTCTGCAAAAGCAAACTCTTCTTTAGCATCTGTGTTTTTTTCATTATTTTTTAAGGTAATTATTCCTAAAACTGCAAAAAGTAACACAAAAAATATGCACAACCCTATTCCTAACGTAGTTCGATACTTTTTAATCATTTAGAGAAATTAATTGAATGATTTTACCTCAAATTTAATCTTTTTTTGAGTGCTGATCTCTAATTGAATGAACATAGTTTATAATTGGTTTCACAAACTGCTTGTCCATTTGATCATATTCGTATATGCCATTGAACATTAAATAGACTTTATCTAGTAAGGTTAATTTATCTGGATCTACCCTACCAGGTAATTTGATGTATTGAATAGATGATCGTATATGTAGGGGAATTCTAAGATAGGCATCTTTTCTGTATTTTCCTTTCCAAGGAATAATTCCAGTTGCAAAAACAAAAACATATTTGCTTTCTAAAATTTTCGCATGTTTTTTTATAAAACTTTCTGTAGTTAATCGGCCTCTTTTTGTTGAACCGCCAATTATAACTATGTCGTAATTACATATAGAACTTTGATCAAAATCATTTAGTTGAAATAAATCTGCGTCTGTAAAAAATTCGTTAATCCATTTAGCGTACTGAAATGTGCTCCCGTATGAAGTCTGATAAACAATGAGTATTTTGGGCAAGTTTATTAGGGTTACAAGATTTTTATTTGTTTCTTCAAACCTTTGGGGTAAAACTGAACTCATTTTTCATTATTTTCAAATGTATTTTCTATAAAGTCCTCAATTTTCTTTGCTGCAGATTCAATCCTTTCTTCGAAACCTTCAAATTTAGTCTTTTCTTTTTTATCGAATAATGGACTAAAAATAACAACAACTCCGCTGAACAATAGTATTGTAGGGATAATTAATTCATTAATTGTATCCGAAATCTGTATCTGAAAATATTCAATTGGAGTTATCAGAATTAAAGATACCAAAGTAATTATAGTAACTATAATTGCTAATGTTTTTAAGCCATGATCTTTCATCTCTGAAGCTGCCCATGCAATCCAAAATGCTAGTGCAAATGCTCCGGGGTACATAAATGTTGTTAAGCTCCAAATCATCTCATTTTGAGAATAGTTAAAGATGAATGTATTAACAAAAGATATTATTCCAATAAAAATTAATAAGTTGGCTGGAATTAATATTTTGTAATCTTTTGAAGGGTTAGTTGAACTAAGCCAAATTGACCATAAAAAAAGTCCTGGTAGTATAAGGAAAATTGGCCATGTAATTTGCCAGTTTATTTTGAATGAATCAATGTAATTCTCAAGTGTAAGAAGTGTTCCAATTGCAATTAGAGTTATACCTATAAAAATGGATCCAATTTTTCTATTCATGATTTATTTTAGTTGTTTGAGCTACTTAAGGCAAGATTAACATTATTAATTTAGATAGTTATATATTTTTTCTGATATATCTTTTATTTTTATATAACCGTATGGATAATCTGGAGCACTATCGTTTAGCACAACTAAAACATAATCAGTTTTTTCACCAAAGACAATTGCTGCATCAGAATAGGTCGAACCTTCATTTCCGCCAAATAAAAATCCTACTTTATTAGCAACTTTTGCGTTAGCAGGTACACTTGCTGGAATTGCCATTCTTAAATCTGCACCTGTGGTTTCCATTAAGTTGATCATATAGTCTGTTAGTTCTGCTGATAGTAAATTGCCGTTGTATAAATTTATTAGTACAGTGGCAATGCTGTAGGCAGTGGCTTGGTGTGGGTCTAGAAAAAAAGTTTCTGCACCTAGTTCAATCTGTGTTCTTTTATTTACTATACTTAGTCCGCCAAGTAAGTCGTGTAGATGATAGTGTGCACTGTTATTGCTTTCAAGAATTGCTGCATCAATGAAGGTTTTTAATGGAATTTTTGTGCCTTCTTTATATTGGCCAATTGTATCCCAGTTTGTATGTTTTAGTTCATCTTTAACAACCACCGGAGTTTCGAAGCTATATTTTTTTGAGTCTATGTCTTTTAATGTTAGAAGAACAGAGGGTAGTTTTGAAATACTAGCAGGAGGAAAAATCTTTTCAGAGTTTATCTCTAGAAGTTGCCCTCTTTTTAAATCAAAAAGATATATACCAAAATGAATAGAATCTTCCTTTAAAAAGTTCAATAACTCTTCCTTAAGTTTTGTTAAATCTTTTTTTTCTAATTTGGTAAATATAAATCTTAATACTTCTATTTGATTTGTACCGCTATATTTATCAAACTTTAATCCTAAATCTTCTTTGGTTGGATTTAAAGATAACTCTTGTTGATAATTTGATTCAACATAGTTTTCTTTAAAAGCATAAGCTTCTATAAATTCTAGAGCATAACGAGGTTTACTTAATCTGTTGCTTATATACGACTCATATCCTGGTGTATCTAGTGATTTACTATCATCTTTTTTTGGAGAAGGTAATTCTACTAAAGAGAAAAATAATGATGTAGTAATAAAAGCTGATACTCCAAAAAATATATAAACTAATTTATATTTATTTAAATGTTTAATAATA
>JAGQLF010000076.1 GCA_020429545.1 Candidatus Dojkabacteria bacterium | reverse complement strand
ACAGCATTTTTATAATGTTCAGAATTATATTATTAATAATCCCATTAATTGGGTACATGATGAATTAAATATGCAATAATTAATTATTAATAAATAAAAAATGAAATATTCAAAATTATTTTCAAAAACAACAAAAACAGTTTCAGAAGATGAAGTTTCTAACAACGCACAGCTTTTAATTAAAGCAGGGTTTGTTTACAAAGAAATGGCTGGAGCCTATTGCTACTTGCCACTTGGTATAAGAGTTCTAGAAAAAATAAAGCAAATTGTTAGAGAAGAAATGAATAAAATTGGTGGAGAAGAATTTATTATGACTTCTCTTCAAAGAAAAGAACTTTGGGAAAAAACAGACAGATGGGACGATGGAAAAGTAGATGTTTGGTTTAAATCAGCTCTAAAAAATGGAACAGAGGTTGGATTTGGTTGGTCTCACGAAGAACCAATTTCTGAAATGATGAAGCTATATATAAATAGCTACAGAGATTTACCAGTATATGTTTATCAATTCCAAACAAAGATGAGGAATGAATTAAGAGCGAAAAGTGGAATTATGAGAGGTAGAGAATTTGTAATGAAAGATATGTACTCCTACTCAGTTTCAGATGAAGCTCATGAAGAATTTTATAACAAAGCAAAAGAAGCTTACTTAGCTAGCTTTGAAAGATTAGGCCTTGGCGACGATACATTCTTTACATTTGCTTCAGGTGGGGCCTTTACTCAGTTTAGCCATGAGTTCCAAACAATTTGTGATGCTGGTGAAGATATTTGTTATCTACATAGAGAGAAAAGAATTGCAGTTAACGAAGAAGTTTATAATGACGAAGTTCTAAGTCAACTAGGTTTAAAAAAAGAAGATCTAGAGCAAGTAAAAACAGCTGAAGTTGGAAATATATTTAGTTTTGGTTCAACAAAGTCTGAAGAGCTAGATTTATGCTTCACTGATGAAGCTGGAGAAAAGAAACCAGTAATTTTAGGTTCTTATGGAATTGGAATTACTAGAGCAATGGGAGTTATTGTAGAAAAATTTCATGATGAAAATGGAATTATTTGGCCAGAAAATGTTGCTCCATTTGTAGTTCATATAGTATCAATTGCAAAAGATGAATCTGATGAAGCATATAAAAAAGCGGAAGAGCTTTATAACGAACTAAATGAAAAAGAAATTGAAGTTTTATGGGACGATAGAATTGAAACAAGACCAGGTGAAAAATTTGCAGATGCAGATTTAATTGGAATACCTACAAGAGTTGTTGTAAGTTCAAAAAGTTTAGAGAATGGAGGCTATGAAGTTAAGAAAAGAAATGAAAATGATTCTCAAATTGTTTCTAAAGATGAACTTTTAAAAATGGTTAAATAAAAAACTATGCGGCGCCAAAGGTGCCGCATAGTTCTCTCCAAAATTACTTACCTTATAAAGTTCAATTAGCTCAAATTATGCTATAATGCACATTGGTAATAGCAAATTTAATGCGTATTGAGAAAGTTATTGAAAAATTAGCTACAAATTTAGAAAGCGAGAGAGCTTTCCTTTTAAGCCAGTTAAACGCTAAAAACGAGAAATTAATGGGAATATTATGCTCTGACACTTCATTGAAAAGGTATGTAGATAATCCTGCAAGTATGACAGATAATGATGTGAGGCGTATTTTTATTATATTTACAGATAAAGTACGTACTGAGATAAAAGAGGCTAGAAGAGAAGAAATAGAAGCACAAAGACAAATAGAAATTCGTAGATGGGAAGAAAAGTTATCAGAGAGAGATAGAGATTATTTTCCTGATGTTGCAGAAGCTTAATTTATAAGGATTAAAACCAACTCGATAATAATCAAACTCAAATAAAAACCCAAAAGTAGAATCCCTTCATTCTTAGTCAATTTCCTACCTGTCCAGCTAAAATAAGCAAACGAAATTAATGTAGTTCCTAGAATGATCATTAATGGAATCATTGAATAGTAATTACTCCCATCACCTGTTTTTAGATCTACACCCTGAGCTAATACTGCAAGAAGTCCTAAAATGGCTACATTTATAGTTGCGCTACCAATAAATGTGCCTAGTGCCAAATTTCTCTGTTTGATTTTCTTTGCTCTAACTAATAAAGTAAGCTCTGGAACATTTGTACCAATTGCTAAAATAAATAGTCCAATAATTGATTCATTAATGTAGACTCGCTGTCCTAATAGAACAACTGTATCAACAATAAGTGATGAGCAAATTAGGATTAATATTGCACCCAATGCTGCTTGTCCAAACATTTTGATTATTTTTCTGGCACTTACAGTTGCATTTATAATATCTACTGATTTTCTTTTTTTTCGATATTTATCATATACCAGCGCTACATAGAACGTATATGCAACACCAAGCAATAATCCTTCAGAAATTGACAATATTCCATCAGATACAGTTAATATCCCAAGTCCAATTAGAATTAGTCCTTCGATTATTTCCTTTTCTTTAAACTTACCCATAAATTCAATTTCACCAAAACGAATAACTGTGATGCCTATAGCCAATGTTAAAAGTACAAAACTTGCTCCTAAGAGATTCCCAACAGATAGTTCAGGGACAGTGTCATTAGAGCTAAATGCAATAGACAGTTCAGGAAGGGATGACACAACACTCAAAATAACAAATCCAATGAAGAACTCATTAATTTTTAAAGTTCTTGCTATTAAAACAAAACCATCTTCAATTAGGTCAGCAGCTCTAACTAGTAAGTAAAGCAAGACTATAATTAGCGAAAAAAGAGATAGAATTTCTATATTCATTATTCTAGGTTAGAGGTAAATCAATTATACGTCAAGGACGCATACAGCTGATTCACGAGCGAGTATAACGAGCGTGGTGGTCCCCAAACACTGTCGTAATATTTTAGTGGACTGCCACGTCGCTCATTTAATTCGCTCCTCGCAGCACGTTTGTTATAATCAGATAAATCGTAACTTTTAACTCTTATCTTTTATCTAAATGTTTGAAACAATATTGCTAATTTGCTCACTTTTAATAGTAGCACCATTTTTAATGATTCTAATAGTGCTACATAATATGACTAGAGTTGCAAAAGGATTAAAACCGGTTAATGGACCAACAGCACTCAAAGAAATCATAAAAAACTTATTCAAAAAAGCGGAAGATAAGGTTTCTAGCAATGTAAAGCTAAAGAGTAAAAAAGATGAAATTGAAGATGCAGAATTTTTTGAAATTGAAGAAGAATAGACATGACCCCTATGCAAGAACAATACAATAAGTTAAAGCAACAGCATCAAGACGCTGTTCTACTTTTTAGGCTTGGAGATTTTTACGAAGCATTTAATGAAGACGCTGAACTGATTTCAGAAATTTTAGGACTAACATTAACAGGTAGGGGGAAAGGTGAAAAAAGAATTCCGATGGCAGGTATTCCTCATCACGCCCTTAATAATTACGTTCCAAAATTGGTTGAGGCAGGAATAAAAATTGCCATTGCTGATCAAGTTGAAGAGGCAGTTCAGGGTCAATTAGTAGATAGACAGGTAACTAAACTAATAACTTCAGGGACAATTACAGATGATAGTTCGCTAAAAGCTGGGGTTAATAACTATATTGCTTCTGTTGTTTTTAGAGATAATAATTTTTATGTGGCCTTTGCAGATATTACAACAGGTAGTCTGTCTATCTTTGAAACAAAATCAGTAAATAATGTTGCAAGAGAGCTAAATAAACTAGAAGTTTCAGAGCTATTATCAGATTCATTAGCTGGAAACATTTTACAAAATAAACTTAAAGTTAATATTTTAGAAAAAGAATACTTCAATCTAAAAGATAATCTAGCTTATTTAAAAAACTATTTCGAAACAGAGACAATAAAGGGATTAGGTATTTCAGATGAAAGCCAATTTGTTAATGCAATTGCATCTCTACTAAGGTACGGTGAGCATACTCAGAGAAAGTCATTAAATCACATTACTAAAATTGAAAAGAAAAATTTTTCTGATTACATGCAGTTAGATGAATCTACGATTGCTAATCTAGAATTATTGTACCCAATTCAAACTTCTGGAGACTTAAAGGCAACAGTATTCGCAATGATTAATAAGACGCTTACAGCTATGGGTCAAAGAATGCTTAGATATTGGCTGGTTAACCCATTAATTAATTCAGAAAAACTACAAGCAAGATTAGACTC
>JAGQLF010000075.1 GCA_020429545.1 Candidatus Dojkabacteria bacterium | reverse complement strand
AATCATCATCTAAGTTTGAATTCTCTATCATAGAGTCTAGTTGTTGAATTTTAGGCAATATTAATACTCTTTTTTTACTTTTATCCATATTTTCTTTCTAACAAATATCAACACTTCAACGCGCTTTTATAAGTTAAACTTAATTGAGATATATCATTACTATTGATATAAAATACGCATCTATATTATTATGAGGCTATATCAAAAGTCTAGCGTTCTGCATTATAGCACATATAATAAAGATTGACTGAATTACATAAAAATGCATACTCCTGCTTATAAATTTTATAAGTATGACGAGTAGGTATATAATTAAAAATAATTCTTAATGTTTTTAAATGAACCGTTCTAAAGTTGGTTACGCCAACAATATAGAGAAAGAAACTCTTTCAAACGATTATTTTAGAAAAGTTATATACACAGGAGCAAACATGCAATTAGTTGTAATGAGCTTAAAACCAGGTGAAGATATTGGAATGGAAGTACACGAAGATCATGATCAGTTCTTTAGAATTGAAGAAGGTGTAGTAACTGTTTATATGGATGGTGAAGAAACAGAGCTTAATGCAGATGATGTTGTAATTGTTCCTGCTGGAACTGAGCATAATGTAACAAATACTGGAAATGTTCCGGTTAAGTTATATACAATCTATGCTCCACCAGAACATCCAGATGGACGTTTAGATGAAAACAAACCTCATATTAAATAAAACGTAGAGAGTTAACTACATCATTTTTAAAGAAATGGGCATTAAATCGATCGCCTTGAATAAGTATTCTTCTTTGATACATCTCCTTGATTCTATCAAGCTCTGTTTCCCAGTAGAAAATTATTGGATCAGCAAATAGTTCTGCCTCGTACATCAGCATACTTGTCTGCTTAAAAATTTCAGTATAGAAATTAGGCTTGAAAGCATAATTAACTACACAACGTCTTAGAATGTTCATACCGTCTAGAACAAACGTAGCATTTCGGACTCTCCAATACAGTAGTGATTTTGTATTAGGAAAATCTGGATCATCAAAATAGTCACTCATATGGTCTGCACTGATGACAGAAAAAGGATCACTTTGTACATTGTGTTTTACTGCTGGCTCTTTGTGTAAGAATGAAATTTGATAATTTTGGGATTTCATATTTGTAAATAAAATTGGATGACCTGAATAGCTTCGAATTGAAACTACAGTGGGCATTTCAAAAATATGAGAAATGAAATATGTAGTTAAAATTGTTAATAATTTACAATCACCAATTCCATCTCTTTGTCCATCCAAAAATTTTTGAATCTGTTCTTGAGTTGACATCAATGGATGAAGCTGACCTGATGTGTTTATCATCGGTATGCTTAAGACCATCATTTCACATAATAGTTTTAGGTTTGGTAACGAGGTATCTTTAGAAAACTCTTGAACAGCAAAGTCTAATCCTTTGTTTTCATTTAAAAGTATTGTTGCAAGTCTCTCAAGATTTATCTCTAAATTATCTAAATCTAGAAGAAGTTCATTCGGATTAGTTGTATTTAACTCTGGGAATCTATCCATATATATTGATTATAGCATTGTATTTCTGTTTGAAAAAGATATATAAAATGTCTAAATCAAATGAATAATATGATTAATGCATACTTCAATGTCAGTATAACTTTAGAATCTTAGGCAATTCTCTATACTAATATATAAGTGTGTAGTATAATTAACGCAGCTAAAAGGTTAACGGATTACTTCTTTCATTGTATAGAATAATCAACGGAACATTTTAGGATTATTCTATTTTTCATTATATTTCTCTACAATGAAGAAAGTATATGTAGGAAATCTTAACTGGTCAATGAAATCAGAAGACTTGAAAGAAGTTTTTGGTGTAGTTGGTACAGTTGAGGACGCTATCGTAATTACAGACAGACAAACTGGAAGATCAAAAGGATTCGGGTTTGTTACATTCTCAACAGAAGAAGAAGCACAAGCTGCTATTTCTGAATTCGACGGAAAAGAGGTTGAAGGAAGAGAACTAAGAGTGTCTATTGCTGAAGAGCGACAAGAAAGACCAAGAACAGGAAGCAGACCAATGGCTGCATAATGTTAAAGTCTTAAAAACAAAATAAAACCCTAGCTTTTGCTAGGGTTTTTGTTGTTAAACCGATTTACTACTCTCCCATTGTCATAGCAGTGTCTTCATCAGAAGAGTTGCCATCGTCGTCGTCATCATCATCTTCTTCGTCATCATCCATCATATCGTCGTCTGAATCGTCAGACATATCATCATCCATGTTGTCCATCATACTGTCATCGTCCATTTCTTCCTCTTCTTCTTCTTCCTCTGATTCATCACCCATATCCATTTCTCCACCAGACATTGAATCATCTGACATTGTTCCAGATTCTTCCTCTTCTTCAGGCATCATAGTAGTGTCAGTTGTTGTGTTGTCATCATTCATAAATTGCTAAGTAAAAAATAAAATATCTTATATCCAAACTTACTTCATATTTATTTAAACTGCAAGCTATTTTCTTCGATAAGTGTTTTTGGCATTGTAAGATACAAAAAGTACAAACTCTACTAATAACCAAGCTACAATCATGTACATAAGAATTGAAAATAAAGTGGTAAATTCGAGTACACTTCCTTTCTCAATAACATATGGTTGGAATAAGCCTCTAAATGGTTCCAGTAATGGACTAGTTGAATTGTAAATAAATTCCATGAAGCTTGAATCTGGATTAGCCCCAAAAAGTCTGAGTATAAATCTTAAAGAAAGACCAAAAACAATAAATCCAAATACAAAATTTATAAAGCTAATTATTATCTTTGGCAAGCTTAGTGTAATCATAAAATAAGGATTAAAAAGTAAAATGTTTACATAATAATACTATATGAAGATTTATCTTCAAGTTGTAATGCTTGACGTAAATTGTAAAATAAATAATATATAGCTTTTATAATGTACTCATGAGTAATGCAGTCATATTCTCTTTTGGAGCAGTTTTGTTGGTTAGCTTAATGTCTTTAATTGGGTTATCAACAATTTCTGTAAATAAATCTTTCTTAAAAAAAATCATTATGTTTTTAGTAAGTTTAGCTGCTGGTACTTTGATTGGAGATGTCTTTTTTCATATTTTACCAGAGCTATTTGAAGAAGTAGCTGATACAAATTTAATTATGATTGGTGTGATTATAGGGATAATGACATTTTTCTTTCTAGAAAAGATTTTACACTGGCATCATTGTCATCAACCAGATGAACATAACCATATGCATCCTGTTGCAATTAATAACCTTTTTGCAGACGGCTTGCATAACTTAATTGATGGTACAATAATTGCTTCAAGCTTTAGTATTTCAACTGAAATTGGAATTGCAACAACAATAGCTGTTATTTTACACGAAATACCTCAAGAAATTGGAGACTTTGGAGTTCTAATTCATTCAGGACTATCTAGAAGAACAGCTTTGTTCTTTAATTTTCTGTCGGCATCTCTAGCTTTTTTAGGAGCTGGAATAGCTTTTGTGCTAGGTGATATTGCAACTGAAAATTCATACATGCTACTTTCATTTGCTGGAGGTGGATTTATTTATTTAGCTATAGCAGATTTGTTTCCTGAACTAAAAGTAGAAGATAATTTAAAGAAGTCAATTATTCAATTTCTTATAGTAGTTTTAGGAATAGTTTTAATGTTTGGATTGCAATATCTAGAGTAATAGTGATTTTAGTTTTAGATACAATTCCAACTTGCCTGACATCAGATGGTGAGTCGGAATCACTTTGGGTAATAAGACTTAGATTTATTAACTAGCAAGCTTGATAAAAACATTACTGGACAGTAAAATTCATCCATGGAATTTGTTCGAGAAAATCTATTGTACATTGCTGTAGCAGCCTTAATAGTACTGTTTCTTTTTTTAGGCTTATTCTCCATTTTTAATAGAAATAGTTACATTGCTGTTAATTCTGATGGTGAAGTACTTGGAGCATTTGAAATGAGGCAAGAAACTCCATCAGGAAATTTGCTAGTTAGTTATAGTTACCCATTTGGATGGACAGTAAATCAGAATGGAGTTACAAGTAATATTGGTTACTTTGAAGACAGTACTGAACAAATGCAGATTTATTATGTTTTTGAAACTTATAAAGAAAAGTATAAAGGCATGGCTAAAAAAACTTTTTTGGATGCAAATAATCAAAAGAGACAAATGTATTGGGAAGAATATACAAACAATGACAAGTTTTATATAGATGCAATCTGGCCAGTAGAAAGTTTAAAGAGCTCAGTTAGGTTTACGTGTTTAGG
>JAGQLF010000074.1 GCA_020429545.1 Candidatus Dojkabacteria bacterium | reverse complement strand
GTGAATTTATTGATATGTTAGAACCATCACCTCCATTTTCTACCTCTATATTTTTAAATTCATATACTATTGGTGCATCAGATATTTTGGGAAAAGTATCTATCAGATCCTTAAAAGTTACTCTCTCACCTTTCATTAGTTTCTCAAAAGATAGAAAGAAACTTTGTAATGAATTCATATGTTCTTCAAGTTGTGTAAGATAATTACCTACTAAATTCTTTAAATTTTCAGCAGAACTGTCTGATAGAGCGAAATCGAAAAAAGTAAGTGTATATGTATAATCGTTCACACTATGGTTAATCATGTCATGAGACATAATCCCTCCTAATACTTTTAATGGACTGTCTGAAGGTTGTCTATATGCTGTAGTTAACCCCTCTGCTACTCTTTTACTAAAGTTTATAATTTCATATTGAAGCGATTTTACACGGGCTCTTAAATCTGAAATACTCACCTCTGCTTTCTCATCCAAGATATTATCCATTAAAGTAATTACTTCTTTATAATTCCCAAAAACTGACTTTTCACCATATGCACTTTCTTCGAACAATTCATTTTTTCTAGATGTTACATCTCCTATTTGCACATCCCTAAATATTCTTTCGTCTGAATCACTATCTTGCAATACTTCTACTTGTATAATATCTACGTTTATTTCTTTACCAGACTCATCCATTTAATATTGGTTTAAAATTTTTTATTTCATTTACTTTCGTAGGAGTTAAAAACGCCTCATTTACTCTATCAACTTTAATATGTCCCCAGCTATCTTTATTAACTGTTGATATTGCTATCAGTGTAATTAAACCCTGGTCAGTACGAGTTCTATCATAAAAATCCATTCTCACTTTTATTAAGTTCGGATCATCTATTATTCGAAATATAATGCCAATAGTATTCTTAGGGTTTTCTTTGACTACGTAGTTAGTTGGGCTTAACTCCATAACTACTCCGCAATCTATAGGAAATTCAGTCCTGACAGTATTTAACATATCATCTACAGTGTATGTTTCTTTTTGCTCAGGTATTTTTGTATCATCTGGTAATATATCCATTTTATTTTTTTAAACTTGCTTTAATAAACTCAATAAACATCGGATGTGGTTGTAGCGGATAAGACCTATATTCTGGATGTGCCTGTGTTGCTACAAAAAATGGATGTTCATCTTTTGGTAATTCTATCATCTCCACGAAGAAATTGTCAGGTGAAACTCCACTAAATATAAATTCAGAATCTTCAAACAGTTTTCTATATTCATTATTAAACTCAAATCTATGCCTGTGTCTTTCTCCCACGGTTATAGTTTTATCTTTTGCATTGTAATTTAGTTCTTTTTTAGAAAAATGCTTTGTATAAATGTCAAAGGCAATCGTTCCTTCTTTAATTACACAATCAAATGTACCAAGCCTCATAGATGTATTTTCACCTTTTATTGTTTGATACTTCTCGTTGAATGGAATTGAGTGAATAATCTTATTCTTTGCTTTTGGTGAGACTTCTTCAGTTTGAGCATCTTCTAGCTTTAGAACATTTCTTGCATATTCAATGCAAGCTAATTGCATGCCATAGCAAAGTCCAAGGTAAGGAATTTTCTTTTCTCTTGCGTACTTTATTGCATTTATTTTTCCTTCTATACCTCGATTCCCCCAACCAATTGGAACAATTATTCCATCTGCGTTTTTCAGTTTTTTTGTCATTGTCTTTTCTTCTTTTTCAGAATTAACAAGAATATATTCAACATCCGTATCAGCACTAGTTGCGGCATGTTCAATTGCATGAAAAAGCGCATGGTAAGAATCATTTAATTGAGAATCACCTGTTCCAAAATATTTTCCAACAATTGCAATTTTAGTTGTGTTTTTCTTCTTAGCTAGAGTTTTTTTAACAAATTTTTTCCAATCATCAATCTTAATATTTGTTTTCTTTTTTATATTAAAATGTTTAAGTATTCTTAGATCTAACCCCTGCTCATGTAAATGTAATGGCACTTGGTGTATATCACTTAGATTTTCAGCATTGAAGATATCTTGCTCTTCTATTCCAAATTTTATTCCAAACTTATACTTTCTTTGTCTATCAATTGGATGTTGCGCTCTAACAACAATAAAATTAGGAATAACTCCCATACTCATTAAATCTTTCAATCCAAACTGAGCTGGTTTAGTTTTAGGTTCTCCTATGTGTGGTGGTTCCAAAACATATGTTACATGTACATGTGCAACAGGCTCTTTTAGTGCTAACAATCTTGCTGCTTCATAATAAAGTCCATTATTATTTTCATACTCACCAACAGTTCCTCCAAGCTCAATCACACAAAAATCTGCTTTTGAATCTTTAGCAGCTTTCCTTATTCTTCTTAAAATCTCATCAACAATATGCGGGATTGGTTCAACATCTTCACCATCGTATCGCATGTTTCTTTCGTTATTTATTACAGTAGAGTAGAGTTGTCCCATTGTCATGAAATTTTTAAATCCAATTTCTTGATTTAGAAATCTCTCATAGTTTCCACAATCTTGGTCTCCCTCTAAACCGTCAAAACATAAAAATGGATCACCATGCTCAATTGGATTAATTGTTCCAAAGTCTACATTAAGATTGTTTTCGCATTTGATTGGACAAACACTAAAGCCCCTTCTTTTCAATAAAAAAGCGACAGATGCCGCTGTTATTCCCTTTCCGAGGGCAGAGATTACACCTCCAGATACAAATATATATTTAGTCTGATGCGCCATACGTTTATGGTGTTTAAGAATTAAAAAATGTACCGGGAAATTTTAGAGAGTGGTACTTTAAATACTATTCAAAATAATTATTGTCATCAAGATTATTTTAAGTGAAGCTTTGCTATAATTTGGAGAGAGATTACCTTTTAATTAAAAAAAATGACTACTGCAAAAAGATTATACAGATCTGATAAAAACAGAATTTTGGGTGGTGTTTGTTCTGGGCTAGGAGAATACTTTAATGTTGATCCTGTTATTTTCAGATTAATTTTTTTGGTTTTAGCTATATTTGAGTTCTCAACAATTTTTATTTACTTTATTTTGTGGATAATTATTCCAGATAAAAGTCATGTTGGAATGGATGCAAAAGAAACAATGTCAGAAAATGTAAAAGATATTAGCGAAAAAATCCCGGAAATTACAAATCATTTTGGCAGTAGGAATAATAGACTTGGCTGGGGTATACTTTTAGTTATACTCGGACTATACTTTTACTATAATGTTTTATCCAATCATGGAATCTTGCCCACTATCGACCTGCAATATCTCTTTCCACTGCTAGTTATTTTTGCTGGTGGATGGTTAGTGTCTATGGGAATTAAGAAATAACCCTGTTAGATTGAGTAAGCCCTACTAGTTGGGATTCGAGAACTGAGTTTTAAAAGCTATCAGCGGCAAGCAATGAGTTATTAGCTTTCCATTACTTCATTTAACTTATCTAATCTACTTTGTATTTCTTTTCTCAGTTCTACACCCTTCTCAACAATTGGTCTCATTTTTCCAGTTTTAGGGTCTTTGTCACTAGATTGATTCTTTAAAATGTGTTGAATATTTTTGGATAACTGTGGTAGCTCTGCGGCTTCACAGTTGTAAATGTAATTTTCAATTTCAGCCAATCTCTCTAAATCCAAATCGTCGCTTGTTTTGCCGTGTGGTTCTTGTTTTATAGTATCTGTGCTTGGATATACTTGTACATCTCCAAAGCCTGAACTATATAAATTTTGAGCACTATCCATAATTTTTATTTAAGAATTAATTAACAAAGTCTAACTCTAGGCTTTGATTTTTTCAATTATAGCTCTGTTCTAGTTTGTCTTTTTACCCCTGCCTGTAAACTAATTAACTCGTTTATTCTTGAAATAAAAATTACATTCTCACCAGACGATGTTGCGTTTCCTAGAGTGTCTCTAACTTGCTCTAAATCTAATTCTAAAAGTACATCTACACACTCTACATCTTCACCTTTTAAACAACTATTCAAAGCTGATTTAACTGTAATTAAACAACTAGTAAACTTTCCTGAAGTTATAAAATCTTCAGTATATTTATTTAAGTTTTCAGATGGATTAGAAAGAAATAAAACAAGATTTTTTAAAGAACTAGAAGAACTTTTAACAGCATCAAAATACGATTCACCCTCATTAACCAATTTAATTAAAGGATCGTCTGAATAGTTTGATTCATTACTATGCTCCATATTTAATCAGTTTAAGAAGTATTAACCGAAGTCTAACGCGTGGTTTTCATTTTTTCAAATGATTAAAAAGAGAAGGCGAGGAAACGTTTCCTCGCCTTCTTTAAATTCGCGAAACTATTCTTGTTCAGCCTTCATCCTCTCCTGTTTAACTCTCAATTTTTAGTATTTAAGCTTCAATAATCTTTGGATCGTTTACTGCATTATTTTGA
>JAGQLF010000073.1 GCA_020429545.1 Candidatus Dojkabacteria bacterium | reverse complement strand
ATATTAATGATGTTTTAGAAAGTTTATGTATATATATTGATGAGTTTAATACTACTTAAGACCTCACCTTTCTCCCTCTTTTCTTCTAAAAGAAAAGAGGGATTCATCCTCTCCTATCAGGAGAGGAGATTTAAACATCATGACTAGGAATGAAATAAGACATATACCATGCTGTACGGAGAAGGTATTATGAAATTATAATTTTCAAATATCCCAATACAACAATAGCTGCTGTTTCAGATCTTAGTATATTTTTGTTAATACTTACAGGTACAACATTCTTATTTTTTAGCATTAAATCGACTTCAGATTTAGAAAAACCACCTTCAGGACCAACAATAACCGCAATATTTCTTGCATTTTGAATCTCATTAACAAAATTGTTAATCTCTTTTGCATTTGATTTTTCTTCAGTTGATAAGAATAATATTAAATCGTATGAAGAAAAATCTAAGTCAGCAATATTAATTGCTGGAAAAATTTTAGGAATGGTTATCCTTTCAGACTGTTTACATGCAGATAATATAATTTTGTCCCATCTGTCTATTTTCTTAGGGGTAATGTCAGAAGCTTTTACTACAGAATATTCAGTTTCTATTGGTAGTATTGAATCAACGCCTATCTCAGTAGCCTTTTCAAGCGTAAATTCAAAGCTTTTAGATTTATTTAAAGCTTGAATTAAGTGAATTTTTTGAGCTTGATCAAATTCATTCTCAAGTACTCCATCAATTTCAGCCATTACTGCATCCTTAGATACTAGTGTTAAGTGTGCTCTGAATTCCTTTTCACCATTAAAAATAAATATCTCATCCCCTTTCTTAACTCTTAACGATTTTCTAAGGTGCTCAGCTTCAAAATCAGGCAGTTTGACACTGGAACCTACTCTTAAGTTTGTTCGTTCTGTATATACTCTAAATCTTCGCATAGGATATTATATCGCAAGTATAGTTTTAGAGGAATTAAATAACCACTATTAAAGATTAATTGTCCATCAGGCTATGAGCTATGGGGTTTGAGACCTCATTTCGCAAAGCACATAACCTTGATCAAAAGCTTATTATTCTGAGGTATTTTCTACAGGAGCTTGTTCTTCTGTACTATTATCAACTGGTTCTGACCCTTCAATTAGTAAATCTAACTCTGGATATTCTTTATCGTGCTCAAACTCAAAAATCGCTCTAGACATTTCATAATATTTACCTTGTTCTTCTGCTGCAATAACTGCATATGCATATCTTCGAGCTAATGGGTGAATATTATCTAGCGGATAATTGTAATGCTCAACGATTACATCTTCACCAAATTCAGCTTTTACTAAATATGGAATTGGAAAAAAATTAGCACAAAATGGACACTGATAGTCTTCAAATACTGAAAATGTGATTGGAAGTTCATCAGCGTTATCTATTTGTGATTGCATTACTCCTCTAAATTCTTCATATGTAGCAGAAATTTCTATTGGCTCCTCATTAATGAATGCAGAAGGTGTTGCATTCACCCCTATAGAATTTCCGTAATCTATTTGATCCTGAACCTTGTTTTTAACCTTATCTGACTTATAGTCTTCAAAAAATTTTTCACCATCTAACCCTATTCCTTCTGCAATATTAATTAAATCTCTTTCAAACGATGTTGGTTGCCCCTTTTGTGCAAATGCCAAAAATCCCAAAAAACCTAACCCTAGAACAAGTGCTCCAATAATAAAGTATAAACTTGAATTTTTTTCCATTATTAACTCATTAATATTTAAAATCGTCTAGTGAATAGTATAGCAAGTAGTTATGAAAATGGTAGGAATTTTTTATTATATTAGTAGATGTGTAGACTTTGAGATAGTAGAAAGGTAATTAGGTTAGTAGATTAGTAGAAAAAATACAAAAATTTCTACTTTCTACTTTCTAAATTATTATATATTTCAAATAATTTATGTCCCAGTCGTTCTTGTGTGTAAGCTGGAACAATTGTGTCAAAGGCATTCTCTCTTATTATCTCCATTTTTTCCCAGTTAGCATAAATATATTCAATTTTTTCTTTTATTTCTTCAGCACTATCGGCTAAGAAACCATTTTCTCCATCACTTAAATACTGTGTTACTCCTCTAGTTCTTGTAGAAAGCAATATTAATCCTTGACTCATTGCTTCTAAACCAACTATACCAAAAGATTCTCTAACACTTGGTAGTAAGAAAATATCGTGCTCTTTTGCCTCTTGTATAAATTCGCTAGGTTCGTAAGATTTATCTTTTAAGATCACATTTGAAGGTGTTTCATCTTTAAATTGAAATCCCTGAAATGGACCGTGAATTGTAAATTGAGTATTCGGTAGCTGTTTAGCAACTTCAATAATCTTTTCTGGTCTTTTGACTTGCTCAATTCTTCCCATATATAAAACTTTGTTTGTTTTTTCTTCATGAGGTGACACTGAGGCTAGTTCAAATTCTTTACCTATTCCATTTGGAATTAAAACAATTTTTGACTTTGGAGCTCCTCTTCTTGTAAGTTCAGATATTTCCCATTCAGCAATTGCGATTATTTTATTGTAAAGCCTAAGTTCCCACCAACCAATTAGTAAATCGTATATCACATCTATTAACTTCATAATTATTGATCTGTTTGGATCTTTATGAAAAGGACCATGAGAAGTTAAAACTACTTTTTTACCCATTAATTTTCCAAGTATTAAACCTTGAAGCGAATGTGGATGTCTATAACCGTGTACATGAATGATATCTGGATTTATTTCTCTAAACTTTTTTATAAAGAAAAAGAACATTGAAGTCCCTCCAAGCCTAAATTTTACTGGAAATCGAAAGATTTTTATTCCATTTAGCTCTTCTGATTCTGAACTTGTTTGAGTTGTTCCTTTTATAATATTTGATGAAAAAGAAGTAACTTGGTAGCCGTTTGAAATTAATGATTTTGCATCAAGGTAGACTCTACGCCAAATACCACATGCAGATGGGTAGGTGTATGGTGAAATAGTTAAAATCCTCATCTATCAGTATATGATAGCCTAGTTTCGATGTACAGATATTAGAATTCTAAGTTTTTCGGGAGTCTTAGAGGTCTCGTAATATGTGGTTTATGCGCAACTATGACTTGATATAATGAATTTCCTGAATCCTCACCCCATTCATCAATAAACTCTGCATCTGGGACCAATACTTTGATAGTATTTAAAGCATTATTTATCACTTCTCCAACTCCATTATTCATTGATCTAGTTAATGAATAAACATTGAAATTTCGAGTATCAAACCCAGCATCAAAAAGCATGTTTCGCATGTAGTGAGTAGAATAATAATGATCAAGAAGTGTAATTTTGTCTCCATCCTTAGAAGTGAGTTCGTGTCTAAATAGATCACCATCCTCAATTCTTCCTTTCTTATTTACATCTACTGGGTATCGCTCACCATAATATCTATAGCTTGAAGAAGCAGACATAATCACATCAGGATTTAATCTAAAAAATATTACACTTCCTCCTGGCTTAAGTGCAGTATAAACGCCTCTAATTACTTCGTTCAGTTGGGAAATATCTAACACTGGATCTATAAACGTCATTACAGCTCTATCAAACACTTCATCTCCAAGAAAAAACTTTAATGGTAATCTTTTATCAACTTCATTAGGTGAAAGCTCCCCTTGTTCAGCACGAGTTTCACTTACCGTCCTTGCATTATTTACCTGAAATAACGAAACATTATTTTTACCTGAAAGTTTTTTATATGCTTGTCCTAGTGCGTCTGATGAAATATCTGTACCCACAACCCACCCCTCATCTCCAACATGCTCAGATAACTGTTCTGTAAAATTACCATGACTACAGCCTATCTCTAAAACACTAGCTCCTCTAGGTATAAAATATTTAACCATCTCATATCCAGGGTAATCCGATGGTATAAGACTATTGAAATATTTACCATAGTGCATACCTAGTTCACCTGTCCATTCAGATCCAATAGAGGGAATATTCTCTAAGCTATTAGGCATATTATTGTTCGGGACGTCATTTGACATTAGATTTTGTTAAGACATAACTTACCCAAGGCATTATACTATTTTCTGAGTAGAATGTCATTGCTGATGCCAAAAATTTACAACATATTCCACAACATGTCAAAGATTGCTTTAGAGTTTTCGTAATAGTCTTTATTAGCTATCACAGTACCAGTTATTGAGTCTTTAAAATTAATTGTTGCCACTTTACCATCATAAATCAAAACATCTATTGAGGATAGATTCATAGGTGTTTTTGATGTTTTAAAATCGAAGTTATCGTCTTTTGCAAATTCAGAACCTTTTGCGATAGAACTATCAGAAGCATCTAGAATTTCTCTAACTAATTTAGATTTTTTTCTCTTTTGAGCTTCTTGATAAAGCTGAGCGTTGTCTGTAAAAACCTCAGAAACTGCTTCTAAGTTCACATAAGATCTAAGCTCATCAGCATTGAATGCTTCCTTATATATAAGCATTGCATTATCTTTACCTTCATAATATTTTACATCTACA
>JAGQLF010000072.1 GCA_020429545.1 Candidatus Dojkabacteria bacterium | reverse complement strand
AAAGAGACTATTTTAAGTGCATTACGAACTGCAAAAACATATGCTAGAGAATCTAAGGATAATGCAAATTGGGGCGTATATATAAGTACAGAAAATGTAGTTTTGTTTCAAGGCGATTCCTATACTACTAGAGACCCTAGC
Source organism: Candidatus Dojkabacteria bacterium (assembly GCA_020429545.1). GTDB lineage: Bacteria > Patescibacteriota > Dojkabacteria > J137 > J137 > JAGQLF01. The sequence goes on along the minus strand of JAGQLF010000072.1, from coordinate 4,423 downwards.
TATGATCTTTATTATTCCATATCGTCGAAAGTAAGCTTATATGGGTCTACAGAATTTGTATTTAATACACCATTTGGTAGTCCTACATCTACTGGAACAATAGGCCTAGCGATAAATAATAAATCAGATTCAATACTCGTTAATGAAAAAAGCGTCTTACCATAATAAAAAAGCGTTCTCTCTAGTTGAAGTATTACTAGCGATAGGTTTATTTAGTTTTATAGTACTTGCATTTGCAGGTGCCTTAGCTTTTTCGATTCAAGGCAATGCTGATGCAAGTCAAACAACTAAGGCTACATACCTAGCAATGGAGGGTATTGAAGCATCAAAGTTAATTAGGGGGGAAGATTTTTCAAATTTGATAGATGGATCTTATGGTTTATCGTCAGTATCAAATGTGTGGTCTTTTTCGGGTTCTAACGATATTACTGATGAGTACACTCGTCAAATAACAATATCTTCTATCTCATCATTGATTAAACAAGTAGATTCTACAGTTACCTGGAACAGTTTATCTGGGAGAACAAATACTATAACATTTTCAACATATTTAACTGATTGGCAATATGAAGTTGAGCCTCCAGAGCCATCACCTGGATGGACTCAACCAATAGTAGTTAACACAGTTAATGCTACTGGCAACCAAGATGCTCAAGATATTTTTGTAGTTGGTACAAATGCATATATTGTTAGAACCTCAGGTACAAATCTATTAGTTTATGACCTTAGTAATGTTAACTCTCCATCACTACTAGGTAGTACGAATGCAGGAAGTGGAGGACTATATAGAATCGTTGTAAACGGAAATTATGCATATGTTGCATCAGATTCTAATAGTGAAGAAGTTCAAATTTTTAATATATCAAACCCTGCTTCATTATTGAAGGTTGCCACTGTAAATTTGAGTGGAAATAATAATGCAACATCTCTAACAATACAGGGAAATTATTTATATGTAGTCAGAAATGGTGGTAATGCGGACTTTGCTATCGTTGATATCACTAACCCCCTTTCTCCATCTGTTAGTGGATATGCAAATATTAATAATGGAACAGATGTAAAAGTAAATGGAAATTATGCATATGTTGCATCAGATTCTAATAATCAAGAATTACAAGTTGTAAATGTAACGTCAAAATCATCCCCATCAGGGTTAGGGTCTTTAAATATTGGTGGAAATAATGATGCTGAATCAATAGTGTTCTATAATGATCGAGTAATTATTGGAACAACAGATGGCGAGGTACATATAATAAATGTTTCCACACCTGCAACACCTTCACTAGTATCTACAACAGCTATTGGTACAAGTAATATACGAGATATGGAATTAGGGTATACTAACTCATATTTGTTCACAGTTGGTGATAGTGCTGCAAGTGAGTTCATTGTTGCGAATATATCAAATGAAAATTCAGTTATAGTCTTAGGAATAGTTGATGAAACATCTGGACTTAACGGTATATCATATAATTCAGTAAATGATATTGCGTATGTAGCATCTGACGAAGATAGTCAGGAAATAATAATATATGGACCAACAAACTAATTCAAAAAAAGCATTTACTTTGATTGAAACCTTACTATACATTAGCTTAACAAGTATAATATTGGTATCGATAAGTGCATTTATGGGCTTGCTGATTAACATTAATAATAGAAATAAAGCTATTTCGGAAGTGAATCACCAATCAATTGAGGTTCTAGAAAATATTACTGCTTCAATACAAAATGCAGAGGGTATAAATTCGCCAGCACAATCAAGTAGTGGTAATTCACTAAGCTTACAAATAGATAGTGCTTCATCAAATCCTACAGTTGTAGGACTCAGCGGAACAAGAGTAATTATACAAGAAGGTGCGTCTAGTCCTGTTTTTATAACTTCAGATGATGTAATTGTTAACGATCTAACTTTTTATAATGTCTCTACAAACTTAGAAAATAAAGGAGTCAGATTTTCGTTCACTATAGAATATAACAATACAAGTGGAAGAAGTGAATTTAATTTAACTAAGACATTTTATGGAACTGCTACCATCAAATAATAGAAAGACAGCATATATAACCTTAGTAAGTGTGATAATCCTAGGATTAGTTTCTATAACTATCATTAGTGCTGCTCTTACTATTGGAGTAGATTCATTAAAAAATAATGATGTAATTTTACAAAGTAAAGAGTCCTCAAGTGTTTCAAATGCATGTGCTGAGGCAGCTTTAAGTGTAATTAGGGAAGATGTAGATTATGTTGGAACACAAAACTTAACTTTAGTAGATGAGGATTGTACATTTACAATAATCGATAATGGCGGAGATGGAGGTAGTACCTCTGGAGGAGGAGGTGGTGGATCTACACCAATGGGAAATTGTAATATTACATATAATGTTACGAGTCAATGGTCAACAGGTTTTAATTCAATAGTCACAATTCAAAATCTTGAAACTACTGATATAAATGGGTGGAATGTTGGATGGAGCTTTACAGGGAATCAAAGTATTACTCTTTCTTGGGATTCATCGTATAGTCAATCAGGAACAGCGGTATCAGTATCTAATGCCGCTTATAACTCAGTAATTAATGCAAGTGGTGGAACAGTAAGTTTTGGTTTTCAAGCTTCGTATTCAACAGCTAATTATGGTCCTGAAGATACGGAAATTACTTTGAATGGATTGAACTGTAACGTAACACTACAGAATGTAATAGCGCCGCCACCTGCTCCTGTAGCTGGGAATTATTGCCAAGTAATGTATAATGTTTCAAGCCAATGGTCAACCGGATTCAATGTAGATGTAGTTATAACTAACATTAGTAATTATCCGATTAATAGTTGGGTACTAAGTTGGTCTTTCCCAGGTAATCAATCAATAGTTTCTAGTTGGAATGCACAATATATTCAAGTTGGACAGAGCGTGACAGCAGCAAATTACCCGTACAACCAAACAATTAATGCAAATAATGGAACAGTTTCGATTGGATTTCAGGCAGCATATACTGGTACTAATTCTCCGCTTACAACAGGAGATTTTTATTTAAATGGCATTTCTTGCGGAATGGATGGGGAAAATGGAGGAAGTGGTGGTGGAGAAAGTGTTTCAAATAAGTTGATTAATATAACTTCGGTTGTAGATTCAGTAACAAATAAAATACAAATACAAACTAGTCAAATAAATCCTACAATTGAAATCTTATACTGGAAACAAAATGCTGATTTTTAGTCTTAGAAGTATAAATTGACATCGTAAATTTATTTTTTGATAATGTATCTATTTACAATATATAAATGAGACTAGACTTAGCTTTATTTTTAGTAACTGTTTTATTTGCAGTAACTTTATATATAAGTTATAGAACTAAAACCAAGCCTGGTCTTACGCCAGTTGAAGTTGTTTTGACATCGTCATTAATCATTTCTCTAATATCGGCAACATCCATAAATATATCTTTAAACTTGAACTTCGCTGAAAGTAGAAATGCACAAAGAAGCAATGATGTTTATCAAATTGCAAATGCAGTAACACTTTATTACCTAGATAACTATAGTGGTGGAGAAAATATCAAAGAAATTCCAGAGTGTCCTGTTATTGAAGAAATTGGAATTATTGATGATACAGTAAAACTGTATGACAAGCTTTCAAGAGAGTATTTAGTTAACTTCCCAATAGATCCTTCTGAAGGTAACTTGGCCAAAACTGGCTACTTTATCTGCCAAGATGGTGAGAGATTCAAAGTTGCCGCTCCCTATGCAGAAAACGGCAGGATTATTCAAATTACAATGTAATTTCTATTTAACTTTGGGTGGTAGACTTGCTGCAACATCTGCTGCCATATTCACAATCTTAGCTAAATCTTCATCTGAAGCATAAGCTGCAGGTTCTGCAACAACCATTCCATTCATTTTCTTCTCACCCAACATTCTTGGCTGCATGTTTGGCATAGCCAACACTTCCTCATATTTTTCTGTACCAACTCTTAAAATCAAACCTGTTTTATCGCTAATGCTGCAACACATGTTTCCATTGATTGCAAAAGTTAACCCTCCAAAAAGGTTTTTTTCTTCAACTCCTGATCTAGAGCTTAAAACTGATCTGATTCGACCAGCTAAATCTTCGTTATATGCCATAAATATTTTTTAATAAGTATTAACCCATTGTGGCAAAGATAGGGAGTGAGTGCAAATCTAAAAAAACTCATCCTTCCATATATTTATTTAAGAATTCAGGTGTGTCTTTCCAATATGGATGGTAATTTTCATAACTTGCACCAGGAGGTTTATTAATTACTGTTATATTTTCACAAAATAAATTTAAATTATTGATAAGGAACTCCACAAAAATTTTATTTTGATTTATAAATAGCTTAGCAGCAAATTCTATTTCATGCTCTAGATAATCATGTAATCTAGTTGTTAAAGGGATACCTATGTTT
>JAGQLF010000071.1 GCA_020429545.1 Candidatus Dojkabacteria bacterium | reverse complement strand
AATAGATGATGATATCGACCCTAAATTTCTTTATTACGCGCTTACCCAAAAAAATATTACCGAATACTTGCAGACTGTAGCTATGAATAGTGTTTCTGCATACCCTTCTATAAGCTCAGACGATATTGGTGATTTAACAATAAATATACCAAATTCAAAGACACAACAGAAACGGATTGCAAAAATTCTATCAACACTAGACGAAAAAATAGAGACAAATATTCGTATAAACACTGAGTTAGAAACAATAGCAAAGGATTTATATGATTACTGGTTCATTCAGTTTGACTTCCCTGATGTAAATAGCAAGCCATACAAGTCATCTGGGGGTCAAATGGCCTACAACTCTGATCTCAAGAGGGAGATTCCTAAAGGATGGGAAGTCAGCACTCTTTCCAACTGGATTGCAACAGACAAAACGGGCGACTGGGGTAAAGATATAGCTACAGCAAATTACAATTTAGAAGTTAGGTGTATTCGAGGTGCAGACATCAATGGTCTAAATGGAGTCGGCAATATTAACGCCCCTAAAAGGTATATCCTTAAAAAAAACCACCAGAAGCTATTATCTCCATTCGATTTTATTATTGAAATATCTGGTGGTAGCCCGACTCAATCCACTGGACGTATTGCTTATATAACGGAAAAAACATTTGAAAGGTTTGATTCTCCTCTGGTGTGTTCAAATTTTTGCAAAGCTGTTTCTCTTGTAAACAATCAATATTTTTACAATTTTTATTATCTATGGTCTTCCTGTTATAATAATGGCATATTTTTTGGTTGGGAGGGAAAGACCAGCGGGATTAAAAACCTTCTATTCGATTCATTTATTAAAAATTACTATATTGAAACCCCCCCTAAAAATTTAGCTGTTCAATTTTTTAAATATATTGATCCGATACAAAAGATGAAGAATCAGCTTCTTCAAGAAAATTCAGAACTTAGCACCCTCCGAGATTGGCTTCTACCATTACTGATAAACGGTCACATATTAGTTTAATATTTTTTTAATAATGCATTTAACAAACAAACAATTACAGGTATATGAGTGGTTAAAAGACAAGCTTAACCTGCCAGTATTTGCTGAAGCCTATATGGGTGCCATAATTCAACTCTCAGAAAAATCTGCAGGTCACATATCTTTTGTTTCACATGCAGGTAGAGACTTAATGAATATTCTTGCTCGAACTGTTGCTGGAATCACAACTAAGCAAATTAACTATGTGGACCATGTGAATAGTATACAAATATACTGGAAGGATGAATGGAACTCCGATGGCAATATATCTCAAGTTGAGAATAGTAGTGGTCATATGATTCCATATGAAATCTGTGATAGAATATGTTTATTGATAAAGGAACATGAAGCTGCAAAAAATCGAAATTCAGGAGCTGACCTACTATTCTTTAGTTTATTTCTTGATTATTCAGATCTTGAAAAAATCCCTAAAAATTTTATAGAGGACTGGAAAACTACAAAAAGATGGTTCCAAAAACACACTCACTTGCGGATGAATCATTTCAAACCTACAACAATGCAGGAACTCCCACAGCATTTCCAATGCTTAGACGGGTTTTTGTTTGTTGCAGCTAGTAGCCACTATGAAAGATTAAAGGAATTGGATGAAATCTTGGACACAGCCAACAGATAACATAATCGATAATGCTCTATCGTCGGTCAAAAAAACTGCTGATAGACAGTATTTTTTTTCAAAGCTTTTAAACCCACTTTGGCTAGCCCCACTCCAGGAAAGAGGTTATTTTAGGTACCCGCCAAAAAGTCAAATTCTACCAGACGGTAGCATTCAGTATCCATTTTGGCCTGAACTATCCTACCTCACAAATATTGCAAATGAAGTACCTGAGAAAGTCGTAAAACTATTGCTTGATTTACCAAAGACTGATAACACTAGAGTCTATGAATCAATTATTCTGATTGCAACGAAACTTTCTGGCAAATTTTCAGGTGAGTTACTACCAAAAATACTAGAGAACCCACAGTTTTATCACCCAATTGTAACTCATCATTATCCCAAACTCATAGAACATTGGACCCAGCAAAATAACGTCGATCATGCTCTCCAGTTAGTCAAAGCTGTTTTAGTCTTTAAAACACCCCAAAAACCTGAAATAAGTCACTCAATTAATCTAAAAGGTGGTAAACAGTTAATCAATAAATTAGATCCCAAACCTGAAGTTGATTTTTTCATTTATCACGAAATATTAAAAACTTGTCTTAATTCACTATCAAATTTAGTGCCTTTAAAGATATCTATTGTTCTTTTCGAAATAACTTCTAAAACGCTAAATAATTTATCGCTAAGGAGGGATCTTGACAATAATAATTATAACGAACTTTCTGAAATCTGGTGCCCTAAATTAGGATTGCAAATTTGCAGTTCGCAAGCTCCAAAAACCGCCTTGGTAAACACTCTAGTTTTATCTTGTGAAAAAACATTTATTAACGACTCTAAGTCAATCCCTGAACTTGAAATGGTATTGTCTAAGAGTCCTTGGAATATTTTTACACGTATTCGACAACATCTATTCAGCTTATTCCCATCTAGAACAACCCAACCTAGTATACGGGAGCTGATATTATCACATAATTATTCACAAGATGAGTATTCATATGAGTTTCAAAAGATGATCAAACGTGCTATTGAGAATTTCGGTCAAGAGCTATTGAGTAGCGAAGAGCAAGAATATATTCTGAATGCAATTCAAATTGGACCGAATAAAGAAGCTTTAAGAGATCGACTCAAAGACCAATTTAATGAAAATATTTTTTTAAAAATCCAACGTCATTTCCATTACAAACAACTTCATCCCTTTACAAAAATCTTAAAAAACAAAACAAAAAATTACTATAATGAATTAAAATCTGAACACTATAGTGAATTACTTACTGACGATAGTTATTTGCTCTGCAGAGAAATTGCAAATGGCCCTTTAGTTTACCACAGCCCCAAGTCATTCGAGGAATTAATCGTTCTCTCCGACACTGAATTATTAAATTTCATAAACGAATGGGATGATGAGCACCATGATCCAACGAATTGGCTTATTGAGATCAATTTTCCTGCGCTAGCAGAAATATTTCAAAAGGTTTTTCATGATGTAATTATTATTGATAATAATCGTATGACTTTTTGGCGTAAACATCGGAAGGAAATTAAAAGGCCTATCTTTATTACTTCCATAATTCGTTCTTTCCAATCACGAATCCTAGAAAGAAATTTTACTCATCTTTCATTGTATATCGAATTTTGCAACTGGGTACTATCACAGCAATCTCAAATCATAGACACCAATAAACAGGAATCTGTTGATAAAAATCATATTGATTCTGACTTGCGGAGTGCAAAACTCGCGGTTTTGGACTTTATTGATTCAGGTCTGAAAGAAAATGTTAATCTACCAATTGAAGTTCGGGAAGATCTACATACACTATTAAAAGTTTTATTCAATCATTTGAATGGTAATTTTCCTTATTTACGCACTTCCTATAAAGATCATTATGATCAAATCCATCTGGCTATAAACTCAGCTCCTGGTCGTAGCATAGAGACCCTCATCAATTTCGGCATATGGATTCAAAGATCTAATCCTAGTGATCCTGTAACTGAAGTCTTTGACCTTTTAAAAGGTAGATTGGATAGTAACTCTGAATTTCCACTAAGTGCTCCTGAGTCATGCTTAATCGGAATGAACTTTGGCAATCTCTTTGCCCTTAATAGAGAATATGCATTAAAAATGCGAGGTCTAGTATTTCCTCAAAACCAAATCAATACTTGGACTGATGCCTTCACTTGCTTTCTCATTGGTAACCGACCTGCTAAATGGATCTTTGAGTTCTTTCATGAAGACCTTAAATTTGCTCTTGACCATCTAAGCTCTGAAGATGTCAATTTAAAATTCTCAGCAGATATAATTAATTTGTTAGGTCAACATTTTTTTTATTATTACCTATGGGATCTGACCCCCCCAAACGGCAACAACAACCTTCTTAACCGCTTCTATATTAAAACAGATAATCAACGTGAACATTGGGGAGTCTTGTTTGAACATGTGGGACGTTTTCTAAGGAACAGCAAAGAAATTTTGCAAACTCGTACAATCGAACGCATTACTTCCTTTTTTAATTGGCGTTACGAGGTTGGTGAGCCGACTGAACTTCAAGAGTTCTCATTTTGGCTTGAAGCTAAATGTTTACCTGAAACGTGGCGTCTTAATGCTTACTTTAAAATTCTTGATCTTAAAGGTACTAGAAGCCTGGGACATTACCACGAAATCGAGAACTTATTTTCTTTCCTAAAAAACAACCTTTCCTTAGTTATCATATGTTTTATGAAAATTACAGAAAGGTTAAATGATGATCAACATCTATACATCTCTTATAATGTTGGATCATCTATACTGAAAGAAGGTTTAAATTCCTCGAATCCAGAGGATGTAAAAAATGCTGAACGATCTCGCGAAAACCTTTTAAAAGCAGCCAGATTTGAGTTTTTGGATTTGAAATAGCACGGTGTTATTCATCTTAAATCCAATTTAAAATGCAAATAATTAAAAGAACTTTATTTTTTATAAATAATTATCGAATTAACGGGTGTGTTGCCTAAATCACTCTAAAAGCGACGTGGTGATTCGCAAAGTTCCAAATTGAGTCTTGATA
>JAGQLF010000070.1 GCA_020429545.1 Candidatus Dojkabacteria bacterium | reverse complement strand
AAATTCTGGATCAACTCTATAAGCTCTTTCTAAATCAAATTCTTGAAATTTAGGAAAGATATTTCTCCATCTGTTTTCACTTTCGATCATCCAGTCAGATTTAAACGGTTTATAGTTTCCAGGTGTATTAATATATAGAAAGTTCACCTCAATAAATGGCTTTCCTAGCATTTCTTTTAATTTATATTTGTGTGCTTCTTTAACTTCTTGTGAAAATAATGCTAATTTCATATTTGATTTTAGCATTTCATTTTTGACTTTTAACTTTTAACTTTTAACTTTTAACTTCTGACAACTTTAGGGGACTGCCACGTCAACATGAAGTCTTTACTTCATGTTTCCTCGCAGATCATCGGACATTTCCCCCTTGTACTCACATCTCAATTTCTCTAAACTATAACTATGGTGTATTCAGCACGTCCAGAAAATTTAAAGTCAGGAATCTTCTTAGACAGTGGAGATCCTCTCGAGACAAAACTAGTTTTAGATGAACTAGGATTTTTAGATGGGCAAACAACAAATCCATCTTTGGTAGCAAAAAATCCAGATATTGCAGCAAAGATTGAAAGAGGAGAAAAACTAACAACAGAAAAGTTACTGAGTGAATATAAAAAGATTGTACAAAAAATTGCTGAAATGATTCCAGATAGATCAGTATCAATTGAAGTTTATGCTGATGAATCAACAGAAGCACAAGTAATGATAGAACAAGGAAAAGAAATGTATACATGGATAAATTCAGCACATATTAAGTTACCAACAACTGCTGAAGGTCTAAAAGCTGCAAGAGTTCTGACTCAAGAAGGATATAGAGTTAATATGACTTTAGTGTTTAAACAGGAGCAAGCAGCTAGTGTGCATGCAGCAACAAGTGGAGTGCAAAGAGGACATGTTTTTGTTTCTCCTTTTTTAGGCAGGTTGGACGACCAAGGAATTAGAGGAGTTGATGTAGTTTCTAATATTATGCAAATGTATAAATCTCAGAATTCACACGTAGAAACACTAGCTGCAAGTATAAGAAGTTTAGATCATTTACTATTTTTAATGTATTTACATACAGATATTATTACTGTTCCATATAAAGTACTCAAAAAGTGGATAAGAATAGGAGCACCAGTACCAGAGCGATCAGATATTGACCCTGCATCAAGACATAACGACATTTCATATTTCTTTGGCGATGAGTTAGCTGGAATACCTTATGAGCGAATAGATATGAATCAACCTTTTGAGAATTTTAATATTCATCATGAGTTAACTGATACTGGTTTAAGAAAGTTTTCAGAGGATTGGAATAAATTAATTATTTAATTTCCCTCCTTGTAGGAGGGAATGGTGCGAAGCACCAAGGGGGGTCTAAGACCTCACCCCCATTCCGATAAACCGGAATGGACCCTCTCCTAAGAGGAGAGGGAGTTATTATGAAGCACTCGCAACAAGAATTAATTCAAAAAGCATACGAAATTAGAAAAGATATTATTGATATGTTGTTGGCAGCAGGTTCTGGACATTCTGCTGGTCCTTTGGGCCTAGCAGATATATTTACAGCACTTTACTTTGAAGTTTTAAATCATGATCCTAAAAATCCAGATTGGATAGAAAGAGATAAAGTAGTGGTTTCAAATGGTCATGTTTGTCCTGTTTGGTATGCAACTTTGGCTAATGCAGGCTATTTCCCTAAAGAGTGGCTAAAGACTTTACGAAAACTAAATTCTAAATTGCAAGGTCATCCAAATAGATTAGATACGCCTGGGGTTGAGAATTCTAGTGGTCCACTTGGACAGGGATTTTCACAAGCAATTGGCATGGCTTTGGCTGATCAGCTAGATGGAAGAAAGTGCCAAACATATGTTTTTTTAGGTGATGGTGAGCTAGATGAAGGACAGTGTTGGGAAGCAATTATGTTTGCTGCAGGGAAAAAAATGTCTCACCTAACTGCAATCGTAGATAGAAACAATATTCAAATTGATGGTCATACAGAAGATGTTATGCCTCTAGAAAATTTAGCGGAAAAATTTGAAGCATTTAATTGGGACGTACAAGAAATAGATGGACATAATATCGATTCAATTGTTGATGCGCTTAATAGAGCAAAAACAGTTTGGGGAAAGCCATCAGTAATTATTGCAAATACGGTTCCTGGAAAAGGTGTAGATTTTATGGAATGGAAACCTGAGTGGCATGGAAAACCACCTAATGAAGAAGAGGCTTCTGAATCTAGAAGAGAACTAAAAAATGAAATGGAAAGATTACGAACATTGAAGGGTAATATTAATTATGAGTAGTTCCCTCCTTGAGGAGGGTGGCTATGCCAGAGGCATAGCCGGGAGGTGTTAACACCCCCTCCCCCTGAAGCAAGCTTCAGGGTACTCCCCTCACCTGCCAGAGGCAGGACAAGGGGAGAATAAAATAGTAAAAGAAAATCATTAACTTAAATTATGATTCCAGACTACAAATTACAATTTAATTGGCAAGATAAAAACTCATTGGAGCATAAACCAACAAGAGATGGTTATGGAGATGGATTGGAAGAACTAGGTCATCAAATTCCTGAAGTAGTTGCGCTAAGTGCTGACTTAACAGAATCTACAAGAACTAATCTATTTGCAGAAACTTTTCCTGACAGATTTTTTCAAACAGGAATTGCTGAACAGAACATGATGGGTATTGCAGCAGGACTTGCAATAAATGGAAAAATCCCATTTGCAGCAAGCTATTCTGTTTTCTCTCCAGGTAGAAATTGGGATCAGTTAAGAGTTAGTGTTTGCTATTCAAAAGCTAACGTTAAGGTTGTGAGTACACATGCAGGATTAACTGTAGGACCAGATGGTGCAACCCACCAAGCACTAGAAGATATTGCAATTACAAGAGTACTTCCTAATTTAACTGTTGTTGTACCTTCTGACTATCACGAAGCAAGAAAAGCAACTCACCAAATTGCAAGAATGGATGGTCCAGTTTATATGCGACTTGGAAGGTCAAAAACGCCAATATATACATCAGATGAAACCTATTTTGAACTAGGTAAAGCAAATGTTTTATACGAGGGAACTGACGTGACAGTTGTTGCATGCGGAATTATGGTCTATGAAGCGCTAATAGCAGCTCACGAACTTGCAAGCAAAGGAATAAGTGTAGAAGTTATAAATTGCCATACAATAAAACCAATAGATGCAGAAACTATTGTTAGCTCTGCACATAAAACTGGTGCAGTAGTTACTGCTGAAGAACATCAAATTATTGGCGGCTTAGGAGGTGCTGTAGCTGAAGTCTTGGCTGAATATAATCCAGTTCCAATGAAACGAGTTGGCGTTAAAGATACGTTTGGAGAATCAGGTACACCTGATGAACTGCTCAGAAAATATGGAGTAACTAAGTCAGATATTGTAAATGCAATAACTTCACTTATTTAAGATGAGAACGGAATTTAAATTTCAAACAAATATTTCAGACTTCAGCAATAAGCATATACTTGATTCATATACTACCGAGCTTAAACAAACTATTGAATCTAGGGACTATTCTAATGCAGCAGCTTCTTTGTTATTACCGACAGAAAAGAAATTTTTAGAACAGGCTAGAGAAGCTTTTAAAAAGCATTTTAGTAGTAACTTAAAATATATATTTCTTATCGGAATAGGCGGTTCAAATTTAGGTACACAAGCAATCTACTACACAATGAGAGGAAAGTTGGATTTTGTTAGTAAAACATTACCAAAAATTATTTTTCTTGATGCTTTAAATGCAAAATCAATTGAGTTAATTCATAACTTAGTTGTATCTGAAAATATTACAGATTCGGAGTACTTAATTATTTCAATTTCAAAATCTGGGAGCACAATAGAAACTGCAGTAAACACAAACTTAATGCTGCAATTGTTAGGGGATGGGTCAGAAAATAACTTAATCTATATAACTGATTCAAGTTCAAAGCTTTGGAAAGTTTGTAAAGAAAAAAGAATAGATGTTTACGAAATACCAGAAAAGGTTGGGGGAAGGTATTCAGTTTTTAGTAATGTGGGACTATTACCACTCTATTTTGTTTTTGAAGAAAAGTTAACTGACTTGCTAAAAGGTGCTAGTGATGCAATTTCAGATTCATTTAATAAAGAACAAAGCCCTGCTATGCATTCAGCTCTTGAACTATTTAACAATAAACCAATAGTAAATGAATTCTTTTTTGATGTTAATCTGGAGTATCTAGGCAAATGGTATAGGCAACTTGTTGGTGAAAGTTTAGGTAAAAAATCAGACTATAAATCAATCACGCCAATTGTTTCTATTGGATCAACTGATTTACATTCAATGCTTCAGTTATATTTGGGCGGAAACAACGATAAATTTACTCATTTCATAACCACTAATGAGCCAGATAATTTTAGGGTTGTTGATAACGAACTAACTTCCGCTTTAGTGAGTGATATTGAAGATAAGAATATTGCAGATATAAATACAGCAATTATCGAAGCCGTAAAAAAATCATACATAGATGATAATAGAGAATTTAATGAGATAATTCTTGATGAAATCAGCTTATATAATTTGGGATATTACTTACAAACAAAAATGATTGAAGTTATGTTTTTAGCAAAGCTTATGAATATTAATGCTTTTGATCAGCCAAATGTCGAAGACTATAAAATTTTGACAAAAGAGAAGTTAAAGAGTTAAATCCTTTTAATACAAAGAAATCTATATTATTATTATAGAAATATAATTTTTAATTTTACTTTATTATGAAGTACAAGAATTTATTTACGTTAATGGTGCTCAGT
>JAGQLF010000006.1 GCA_020429545.1 Candidatus Dojkabacteria bacterium | reverse complement strand
GAGCTTGAGATCTCAGAACCAATGGGTAATTACGGCATAAAAGTTTCTGAAAATAACAAAATTTTCATTGCAACAGGTAGTGGCTTGGCACCGTTCATTCCTATGATTAAGTCATTAAAAGAAAAGATCTTGCTAATTTATGGAATAAAAAATTATGATGAAGATTTGTCCCAAATATTTCTAAGTGAGGTTAGTAATTTAGAAGTAATCAGATGTATCTCTGACGAAAATATTAAGATTACTAATCTAAATGATATAAATTCAAGAGTAACTAGTTACCTTAAAGATAATGATTTAGATTGGAAAAACTCAGACTTTTATATTTGTGGAAGAAATGAGATGATAGTGCAAGTGTCAGAAATCCTAGAGAATAAAGGAGTTAAGAATATTTATAAAGAAAACTATGGCTAAATTATTTACGAAGGTATAAATAGATTTGCCAAATTGTTTCACAGAATATACAATACTACCCATGAAAGCAATAAAAGATTTTGTGTGTGAAACATATAACTTCCCAGACGATATAGTATTAACAAGACATGCTGTCGATACATACACTTTTGACCATAAACAAGTTCAATATTTTCTATTATGCGCACCGTCAGGTCAAGAACTAGCTGCAATGCAGGCGTTTATTTCATACTTAAATAATAAAGGAATAATAACTCAAAAAGTAGTAACAAGCGTAAGCGGTTCTGATTTTATAGTTCATGAATCTAAATATTGTGCTTTATATAAGACTATTCCATTACAGTCCTTGTATTCAACTTCATTGACAAAGACTAAATTGTCCGAATTATTAGAATTAATGAAAGAGGTATTAAATGAGGGTGAGTATTTAGCTGAAATGTTTTTATCAAAGGATACTTACATTGTCTCTCAAATCAGTGAAAAAGTTGTTAGACAATTATCTAAAGCCAAAAGTTTTTTTGAAGAGAATCCGCAAATAAAAATTACATCATACGATTCAATTCAAATTCATCTAGATATGATTTCTTTGCTCGAAAATCAGTTGAAGCAACTTATAGAAAGACTTTCCTCTGATATTTTTAGAACTTCTATAAACGTAAACATTGAAAATTCATTTTTTGTACATGAAAACAAAATCCAAATGTTTTTAACTGATAAAATTTTTTTAGGTCATCCATTTTTTATTTTTACAAAAATTGCTTCTGAAGTATTTGTGTATGATAGCGTAATTGAAGAAGAGGAGTTGATAAAAGTTATTACAGGAAAATATAGTGAACTTATTCCTAATCACTTTACTGAGGATTTTTTTGACTCAATGGTAGACATTTATCTACTTATTAGGCTATATAAAATTGCTAAATTGCAAATAGATACAGGAGATCAAAAGGAATTTTTTAATATTGCAAAAGGATTATATCGGTCAAAGGTTGTTGAGTTTGTCTAAATAGTAGTTAGTTATGAGTTTCTAGTTGTTAGAGATATTAGTGACTAATTTAGATTAAGTAGACTTTTAATCTTTTCTACTCTTTCTTCAACACGATAAAATCCATCCTTGTCTCTACCAGCACTATTAGATAATCCCATCAAATTCGTTGATGCTTCAATAACATTACTGTGTTGCTCAATCATCCTATACTTAGAAAGAAGTTTTCTTGAAGGTATATTCATATAAATAAGTTCCAAGTTTACTGCATGTTTTCTAAATATGTCTGTTACTTTATTTATAGTTTCGTTGTCGAAACCATAATTAAGGATAATATTAGAATAATACTTTAGATCAAATTTAATTTTATTTTTTAAAGTAGAATACTCTTTAACTGGACTATAGAAAAAATTTATTAAAGGCGAAGATATTTTTATTATTAAATTAAATATGGTATTTATCATAAAACTATTTGAATTATTCTATAATAAGTTCTATGCCCATCTTACTCAATTCACTTGCCATTTTTTGTTGTAATCTTACAAATCCATCTTCATCTTCAAGTCGAATTTTTCCAATTCCTAAATCTGAAGAATATAAAAGTGATTTTGCAATTATGGTATTAATCATTATCTCCATTAGTGATGCAAATATATCAATATTCTGATTTCTATTTAGCTCTGTTCTAACTTCATCACTGATTTCGCCATATTCAGAAAAATCATCTCTCTCTTCAAGCGCCTTATCTAGCTGTATTTTTAAAAAGTCTTCCAATCCAAACTCATTTTTATATTTATCCATTGCTGGAACAGTTTCAATTACTCTTTCATCACCAAGTTCTGCTAGCTTAAGAATATATGCCATGTTAGGTTCTTCTGAATCTTTAATCTCGTTTTCTAATTCTAAGAAACCAGCCATTTTAAGCATAATATGTTCAATATTCTCCTCTTTTAGTGTTAATACTCTGCTCATACCTTCTTCAGGGAAGAAAATAATTTCAGGGATGCTATTTTTTAGTCTTAATGTTAGATTTGGAAACACGATTTTTCTTTAACAGATAAGTAAATTTGACATGTAATTATACAATATACATTCCACTTAGTCGATTAATAAGATTTTTTATACGTAACAGGGAAACTGTTTAATTTTATTGTTCATAAATATTCAATTTGTGAGTTATAATTACGCGTGGAAAAGAAATCTATACAAACAAAACACGGTGAAATTGCACTTCCAGCATTCTTACCAGATGCAACATATGGCTCGATTAGAACAGCATCTTTCAATGATGTAAAAAATGCTGGAATAAATGAAATTGTATCTACTACATTGCATTTAGAACAAAAGATTGGGAGTCAGTATATAAAAAAGATGGGAGGATTACATAAATTTATAAATTGGGACAGACCAATTCTTACAGATAGTGGTGGTTGGCAGGTGTTTTCTTTAATAAATTCAAATAAAGGTAATAAACAAAATAGAATTACAGATCTTGGTTGCAGCTTTATTGACCCTG
This sequence comes from Candidatus Dojkabacteria bacterium, assembly GCA_020429545.1. GTDB lineage: Bacteria > Patescibacteriota > Dojkabacteria > J137 > J137 > JAGQLF01. Next base: position 20,588 of record JAGQLF010000006.1, on the reverse strand, counting down.
CAAGCGGTGATTATAGTCTACTTACGCCAGAAGGATCAATTGTTATTCAATCTAACCTAGGAGCTGATATTTTGACTGTATTAGACGACCCAATTATTGGAGATGCATCTTTATCTGCAAGAAAAGAAAGCGTTGAGCTCACAACAAAATGGGCAGCTAGAAGTAAAAAGAAGTTTGATGAAATTTATAAAGACGGTGAGGATCGCGATCCTCACCGTCTAAATAGACCTTTATTAGGTGCTGTTGTCCAAGGAGCTGATGATAAAAAAATGAGAAAAGAAAGTGCTGAACAACTATTAGAATTAGATTTTGACCTATATAATTTTGGGGGAATCCCAATGTATTCAGATATATCTTGGAAAAAAGACTTTCCTACAGGATTCTATAGAGAAATGTTGGCATACGTATCAGAGCTAATTCCAGATAATAAATATAAATACGCAATGGGAGTTGGTCAACCAGAAGATATTGCATATTGTGTAGATGCAGGTTGGGATATTTTTGATACAGTATTGCCAACAAGAAATGCTAGGCATGGATATTTGTATGTTGGAGGGGGAATGGGTGATGAATCAAAATCATATTCTCGTAGGCGAGGATCGCTATCCTCGCCTACACAGAAGGTTTTGTCTTACGATATTATGCACTTACGTTCTGAGCGATACAAATTCGATGAGAATCCTGTAGATGAGAATTGTGACTGTGAATGTTGCAAAACAGTGTCACGTGCTTACTTACGGCACTTAATTAGAATAAAAGAACCAGCAGGGCAACGGTTGTGTACAATTCACAATTTGGCTTTTTATGCTAAGTGGATGGAAGAATTGCGAGTTACAAATAAAAATTAAACTTATAAGTTATAAAAATTATTATGGATAGAAGAGAGTTTTTAAGTACTGCTGGTATTACCAGTTTGGGATTAGCTTTGGCATTGAGTGGGTGTACAACTGAACAAGAAAGTAGTGAGGTAATGGCTGTTGCCAATGTGGACTTTTCTATTGCACAGAATTTAGAAGACCTAAACGATCTAATTGTATCTGAGGTTTTTGATAAATTGGTTCCCTTAACAATTACTTCTCAAAATGGTATTGAACATAAGCTGTATTTTGCATTAGATGAATCTTCAGGAATATCATCACTTACTTTGTCACAGGGGCTGATTGAAATTATAAAAAATATTGGATCAAACTCTATTACATATGAAGTTTCAGCAGATGGAAGATATAAAAATCACCATGCTGTAATTTTTACAGGTGGGCGAATTTTCAACTTACCATTAGCAGATTCAGGGTCAACCGGTTTAGGATATCACTTTGCAAACGGATTTAACTATAATTTTGATGAAACATACGAGGAGGCAAGCGAAATTTTTAAAAGATTTGGTTCAACTACTGCGTTTATTAATATGAATGAAACTAATCCTGTTGATAATCCAAATATAGAAGCTGAAACAAGAGAAAGATTTTACTCAGGCTTTTTTGCAAGTACTTTGGTTAATGAAGTATTAAATATTTTCTCTGCATATCCAACTGTACATCCATCATTAGAAGAGATTCCAAGAGATCTTGCCTTATATAGTAAAATAATTTCTGAGGCAGAGGGAGTTTTCGTAGGGTCTATAATGTCTGGTTTGTGGATTAGTAAGGCTCAGTATCCTGGTTATTCTAAAGATGCACTATTTAACGTAGCACAACTCCATATAAATCAATTTAATTTGCTAGATGATTTTTATACTAATAACTTTTATGGATTAGCAATAAAGTATAGAATTGATTTTGAAGATTTTAAACAAAGATATGGTATCGACTTACTAAATCACTATGCATATCCCTATACTCAGGAAGAAATTGATGCTTATTTTGAATTAATTCTCAACATGTATAACCAGACGAACGGTAAACCCGTAGTTTGGAGTGATTAATATATATTCACAATTTGGCTTTTTATGCTGAGTGGACCAAAGAATTAAGATTTACGAATTAGCAATTATTGTTCTCTTATATTACTAATTAAATCTTTTCTAACACAAATAAGTGGTGCAAATACAGTTCGGTCCCCTTTATCTCTTTGAATCTCATTTATTGCATCACATACAATTTTAAATTTATAATTCGTTAGAGTTGATGTATCAACTAAATCAGTAGGTATAATATCAACATCTTGAGCTTGCAAAGATACTACGCGTTTTTGTTGTGTTATTTGATAAGCCTCAGCTGGAGTTTTAGTCATAAAATACAAAGACTGTATTGTTTGCCCAAATAAATAATCATCAGAAGTAAGTGGTATTCCTCCCCAAAATACTTCATAATCTGGCAAAGCTTTAATTCTTGCCCCAACTGCTATAGGATTTTTAGTAAATCCATTGATAAAACAGGGATTTAATTCTTTTACTACTTGTTGATATAGTCTCATGCCGATGCGCTGTCCTCTATACTTCTCATTAACTGCAATACTACTGATTTCCACACCTATAAATTTATCTTCAGGAATAAATCGAAATAAATCTAACATAGCTTTTCGCATTAGCTTACCTCGTTTATCGTCATCATTATTAGCGTACCGCATAACAGATGCATATCCAATAATTGCATCCTCATCTTTGGCAATAAAAATTGTAGCCCGATTTGGAAAATTTACTTCGTGAATAGCATTTTCTAATGAGTCACCTTCTGGAATACCGCCAAATCCATTATTTATAAGTTCTATCCATTCAGGGTGCATTCCTGACTCAATTAGCTCTACTGCTTCTTCAGATTGTATTGATAATATTTCCACCATTAATAATTATATCATCAATATATCTATCTAGCCAAGCTAGATAGAATGTTTTAATTGTCTCCTGTATTATTATTTTGTATGAAAAAAAACTATCCTAAACCAGTTGTACTAATTTCAATGGATGGTGTGGGCTCTGCTCCTCCAGGTCCTGGAAATGCCATAACGCAAGCTAAAACACCTAATCTAGATAAATACTGGCCACTCTACCCTCACGGAATGTTAGAAGCTTCTGGATTATATGTGGGTTTGCCTGAAGGGACAGATGGAAATAGTGAGGTTGGGCATACAACAATGGGAGCTGGGAAAATCATATTGCAAGATTTACCTAGAATTGATAACGCTGTTTCCAACAAATCTTTTTACGATAATGTAATGCTAAATAAAGCATTTGAACATGCAACAAAAAATAATGGTGCAATTCATTTAGTGGGAATTACAGGACATGGACTTGTTCATGGTTCGTTAGAACATTTATTTGCATTAATCGAACTTGCTGCTCAGAAAAAGTTTAATCCAGACAAAGTTTTTATTCACTGCTTTCTGGATGGTAGAGATTCTCCGCCAGACGATGGAGTAAATGTTCTAGAAGAAATTCAAGCTAAATGTTTACAAAAACGAACAGGAATAATTGCATCAATGGTAGGACGAGCAATTGCTATGGATAGAAATAAAAATTGGAAAAGAACAAAAAAAGCATATGACATGTTGACACTTGGGACAGGTAAAGTAATAAAAGATTGGAAAAAGGAGCTTGAAGTACAATACAAAAATAAAGTTTCTGATGAATATATCGAACCAACGCTGATTGTAGAAGGAAACACAAAGCCACATATAATCCAATCAGGAGATGCGGTTATTATGTTTAACTTTAGGCCAGATAGAGCTCAGCAAATAACAAGAGCATTTGAAGATGAAAGCTTTTCCGGTTGGCAAAGACAAATAATACCAAATTTGTTCTTCACTGGATTTACTGATTACAAAAACGGATTTCCTAAAAATATTGCATTCCCTGCAGAAGAAGTTACAGATCCTCTAGGAAAAATCTTATCAGAAAACGGACTTAAACAATTAAGGTTAGCTGAATCTGAAAAATTTCCTCATGTTACATACTTTTTTAATGGCGGTACTGGTAAAGTTTTTGAAAACGAAAAATGGATTGAAGTGCCTTCTCCTAAAGTCGCTACATATGATTTAAAGCCAGAGATGAGTCAAAGGTGGATTACAGATGTTCTGCTTGAAAAGATGCAGACAGATGAGTTTGATTTTATGTTAATTAACTTTGCAGGACCGGATATGGTTGCGCATACTGGAAATATAAAAGCTGCAATAGAGGCTATGGAGGTATGTGATGAGTGTGTAGGAAGAATTATAGAAGCAACATTGGCAAAAAATGGTGCAGTAGTAATCACTGCAGACCATGGGAATATTGAAGAAATGATTGATGTTCAAACGGGAAAAAATGATACAAAACACTCGGTAAATCAAGTGCCAGTTATGATAATACAAAATGGATTACCTTCAAGAGAATTACCTGTTGGAAATCTTGCTGATGTGGCACCAACAATCTTATCGCTTTTAGGTATTTCGATACCACCTGCTATGACCGGTAGAAATTTACTGATATAATGGCGATAAAATCAACTATAATAATTTTTAATCAAGTGTATATATGAGTGATGAAGTGAAGTCAGAAATAACTGATGTTTCAGAAAGTTCAAAGCCAATGAGTTCTTTTATTCAAAACAAAAATACAGTGAGGGCACTAATTGTTGGAGCTGGTATAGTTTTTTTACTAGTTATATTTATATTTCTGTTATTTACAAACTACGGCAAGTCTAAAAGTTTTAATGTAACTTCAGGTGTTGAGGAGGCGGGTGTTTATATAGAAGAATCGTTTGGTTTAACACTTGATGCAATGGACTTTAGAACCTTTAATCCTGAGCAACCTCTAGATTTTATAGATTTTGAAAAACTTGAGAAAGAAATGAATAATCTTTCTGAAAAATTTACTTTCTGGGAATCTCCAGAATCATCAGACTCAATTGATTTAAAGGGGAAAACTGTCAATAGTATACTTGATTCAAATGCAGATATAACACTTGAAGATGACACAGTAGGATTAAAGATGAATTTAGACATTCAAACACAATATTCAGAGAACTATGAAACAGATAAATTTGAGTTGGATTCAGCTCAAGAGATGATTGAATTTTTCTCAAATAATTCAGATGAAGAAATTCAAGAGCTATTGAACGAAATGAATATTTTTGTTGATGGTACTTTTACTATTTCATCAATTAAAAATGGAAATTTAGATGTTGATACTACTGTAGCATTAATTAATGGACAAGGTTATTTTGTACTAAATGATATTGAAAATGGAGGTCTAATTACTCCTGAAGATATGGCATCAATTGAAAGTATTGTTGGGAAAACATTAGGAATTGATCCAAAAGATGGAATAAAACAAATTTTTGGGTTTTATGCAGAAGCATTAAAAGAGGCTGGAAGTGTTACGAGTTACGACAGTTTAGCAGAATTTAAGAACTCTCAAGAGTATAAAGATTTGAATCAGGAGTTAGCTCAAAATTTTGCTGGAATGCCAGAAGAACAAATAGAACTAATTCAAAACACTGGACCAAAAGTTGTAAATATAATTAAAGATAATCTAAAAAATCTTGATATGTTTGTAAATATTGCAGAGATTGATCCATTTTCAGAGAATACAAATTCTATATGTTACAGTGGAGATTTAAATTCAAAAGGCATAGTTGAAACAACTCAAAATGTATTTCTAGATTCTTATGATGTAATAGTTGAGGATTTATCTGATATTTATGGGAAATCCGATACATTCAAAGACATGGTGCCAGAGCAAGATAAAGTGGCTCAAAATCGTGAAGATATGATGGAAGCATTTGAATCTGTGTCTGCATTTGCTGGTCTGGTAAAATTTAATTTAACATCATGCCACGATAAAGATAATAAATTTAATACTGGTAAAGGAATAAATTTTGATATTGAGGTATTTGGATATGGAATTGAAGGTTATTTAAATTCTTATACAAAAACTTTTGAATCAGAATTTGAAATGCCTACATTAGAGGTAGAAGTTGATTACACAAACGAATTTACTGAACTGTTTAGCAATTTGTCCTCAGTTTATGAAGATGCACTATTACCAATAGAGTCACCTTCAACACTAGATTATGACGATTATGAAGATAGTTTTGATACGACATTATCAGGTCCTGAGCAAGAACTTACAGATAGATACATAAATGGAGAAATTACATATGAAGAATACGTTGATGCCTTAAATGAGTTGTATGGATTATAATTTGTTTTTAAGCTTATAGAGATGCCTTAGGGCATCTCTTTATATTTTTTATATACTAGTGCAGTTTTGATATAATAAGCCATGGGTCAGTTTTATAGATTTAAAGCTATTACTTCAATTGTTCTTCTGTTTCTATTTGTTATATTTTGCTCATTAGCAATTATTATTTTTTTTGCAGCAGGCTGGTTGCATACCTATAAAGTCTTTACTCAAGAATCTCCAGTTGCAAAAGTTGAACTCTCTGCATTGAAGGAAGACGATAAGGGACAGTATTTTGAAGTAACTATTACAGAAGTAGCTGGAGAGTCACCATTAACTGCAATGTTTAGCCCAAATGAAGAGAATACAGTATTAGCAAGAGGTGAAAGAAAAACATATAAACTGTATGGAGATCAATTTGATATAGGAGGTCCAACCGTAAAATTTCATGACTACTTAACTTTCTTAAATTTTGAAACTGTATATAAAATTGCATATGTTAGAGCTGAATACTCAAATCCATCTATTGAAGAACAAAGAACCTCAAATATGGATAGAAGATTTGATTTAAATGGAGGATATTCAACCTGGAGATCTATTCAAGAGGACATTCAAAATAACACATTTAGAGGAAGTGTTTTGAAAATATTTATTGATACAATTCCTCAGCTAAATTCAAGGGGTGTATTTGTTACTGATAAGGAGCAAACTCTGACTCTATGTGTAACTGAGGAGGGGTTTCTTTTTTGTAATAAAGAAATTTAGTGCTTGTACTTAAAACCATTCGTCATAATAAAGTTTTTCAGATATAATCCTAAGTAGTTATTAGTGTTTAGTACTGAGTAATTTAAGAGTTTTTGATTACTTCCTAACTACTAAATACCCACTACACAATACTTTTGTGGTGTCATAGCCAAGTGGTAAGGCATGAGTCTGCAAAACTCTGATCCCGGGTTCGAATCCCGGTGACACCTCCAAGAATTGAAAAAGTCACCGTAGGTGATTTTTTTAATTCTTGCTGAGAGTCAAGGTGAGAACTGTTGGTTCGACTCTGATTTTCTGCACGAGCAAGCGAGTGCAAAGAAAATCGAGATCCTTTTCAAATGAAATCATATCGAGGCTTTGCGAGGTATTTGATTGAATTTGAATAAGGAAATCCCGGTGACACCTCCAAGAATTGAAAAAGTCACTTGAAATTTCATTGTGAGCTTGTCGAACCACAACAAATATGTATTTGGGAAAATATTGTGTAGTAGGTAAATATAGCATAAAACGTGGATATACTGTAAAATCAGGGATGGAACAATTAAGTAAAAAACAAATAAAGAAGTTTTTCAAAAAACAAAAGAGAGATAAAGAGGTGGTACTTATTTTAGAGAATATTCAATATGCAAGAAATGTAGCAGGAATTTTTAGAACTGCAGATGCAGCTGGAGTATCAAAAATATTTTTAACAGGAATATCTAAAACGCCTCCTTTTGGAAAGGAGCTATCTAAAGCATCAAGGAGTAAAGAAAAGTCAGTTCAATGGGAATATGAGGACAACACAGCTAAAACACTACAAAAACTAAAAAAGGAAGGTTTTTTCTTAATTGCAGTAGAACTTACAAATGAGGCAGAAGAAGCAGCAAGGTTATCTTATCTAGTTAGTGATAAAGATAAAATAGCTTTTGTACTTGGTAGTGAGGTTTATGGTGTAACCAATTCAACGCTTTCTCTTTGCAATACTTCAGTATTTCTTCCTATGTATGGAAAAGGAGCGAGTTTGAATGTTGCAACAACAGCAGGAATTATTCTCTACTCTTTTTGAGTTTGCTTGGTTAGCCTGAATAATACTCTTTGTGCCCAATGATCAGAATATTCAGTTGAGTCAATTGTTTTATAGTCACTAAATGTAATAGACTGATCACCTAGAACATAATCAATTCTCCATGCTCTTAAACCTTTAATCTCCCATGAAGTAACAAGGAATTTCTCTGCTTCCAGTGCTGCATCATTCAAGAAACTCATTAATGAACCCATCTTACGCATGGATTTTGTAGTATTAAAATCTCCAGAAATAATTTTAGGACGATTATTAGTCTTTAGTTCATTTATAAGTTGGTAAAAAAGTTCGTGTCGTGATGAATATCTTTCCTTCATATCTTTTAGTAGGCTTACGTAGTCAGGTCTTAGATCAGTGTTTACGTGAACTGGCATATGCACATTATAAAATGAGACTATCTCATCATCAATTCTAATATCAGTTCTTAAAAACTTTTTATCTAATTGTTCTTCATATGAAAAAATGGGCAATCTTGTCATAGTAACAAATTCTCCAAATTGAATAACTTCATAATTAGGAAACTTCTCCTTTAAATAATCTAAAGTTAAATCTAGTGATACTTTTGTATGATCATTCTCATTTTCAGCAGGTATATACTCTTGTAGTTGGTAAATATCAGCATTCTGTTGCTTTAAAAACTGATAGAAATTCTCTATGTCTTCTGAATCTTCCCAAAATTCAGTATTAAAATTAAAAAGAATATAGTCTTCATCCTGAATCTCATTATTAGTTCTTAGAATGAATACATCAGAAAAAAAAGTAGATATCAAAATTGCACCAAGTACAGAAAGTAAAGCACTATTTTTAAAGGTTTTATCAATACTAAAAGTAATGAAAACTACTAATGCGAATAGTATTAAACTGGTGATTAAAAATGAAATAGGAGGAACTATTGAAAATATTGAGAAAATCCAAGTAGAATCTGAAAAAATAAAGTATATAGACAAGAACAAAAACCAAAAAATACATATTGATTTGATAATCATTCCAATAGGTCTAGAAGAGAAACGTATTTGGCTACGCTCCTCTTCATTTTCGATTAGTTCTTTTTTAGAAAGGAAGATCATCTGGTTCAATTAAAGTGTCATCATCGTTGGCGCTGCTTGTGTTGCCAGTGCCTGAAGCAGTGTCAGAGTTTGACATGCTTTCTCCTTTTCCTTCAAAACGATCAATTAGAATTACGCTATCTGCAACTACTTCAGTTTTATAGTTTTTCTTTCCATCATCACCATCCCAGCTTCTTGTTTGCATACGACCTTCAACATAGATTCGAGTACCTTTCTTTAGTCTTTTTGCTAGGTTTTCTGCACTTCTCCACACAACTATATTATGATAAGCAACTTCATCTTTCCAGTCATCGCCTGACTTATATCTTCTGTTTGTAGCTATGCTAAAGCTTAGTACAGCAGATCCAGAAGTAGTGTATCTTAATTCGGGGTCACGGGTAACATTACCCATTAGTGTAGCTCGGTTAATATCTCCGAACATAGAAAATAAATAAGAAATAATGTTAATTAATCATAGCATATGTCACTTGTGAGTTGTGAGAGATGATTTAAAGTTTATACCTTGTAGGCGAGGATGGTCATCCTCGCCTACAGAGATATCAGCTGCTATAATTACAACATGGCAAATACAGAACTTCCAAAAGATTATGAAGGTATTGTATACCAGATTATTAGACCAACAGGTCTACTTGATCCAGTTGTTGAAGTTAGACCATCACTTCCAGAAACTTTTGAAAACTTAAAGACGTATATGCAAAAGTATGGCTATACAGACATGCCTGCCTACTCTGCTGCAAGTTGGGAAGAACCACAAATTCCAGATCTATTAAAAGAGATAAAAGGAAATATAAAAAATGGAGAGAGAGTTTTAGTTACAACGCTAACAAAGAGAATGGCTGAGGAACTCTCAGATTACCTAATAGAGAAAAATATTAAATCAAAATATTTACATTCAGATATTGATACAGTTGAACGAGTTGAAATTTTAAGAGATCTTCGTAAAGGTTTGTATGATGTTATAGTTGGAATTAACTTACTAAGAGAAGGTTTAGATTTACCAGAAGTTTCATTGGTAGCAATTATAGATGCAGATAAAGAAGGTTTTCTACGTTCAGATACTAGTTTGATTCAGACAATTGGACGAGCAGCAAGGCATGTCAATGGAAGAGTAATAATGTATTGCGATAAGATTACAGAATCTATGCAGAGAGCAATTGATGAAACTAGAAGAAGAAGAAAAGTTCAAGAAAAATATAACCATGAACATGGCATAACTCCCACAAGTATTAAAAAAGCTATAAAAGATCAATTAGAAAGGCTTTCAATTGAAGAGGAAGAGGATGATATTACTTCTGCAAAAGACATTCAAAGTATTATGAAACAGGCTGAAGGATTTAAAGCTCTATCTAAGAACGATAAAAGAAAGTTCTTAAAAGAATTAGAATTTAGAATGAGCGTTTATGCAGATATGATGGAGTTTGAGAAAGCTGCTGAGGTTAGGGATTTAATTGAGGATTTAAAGAATTAGCTATTGCTCAATTAGATTTTTTATTTGAGAGTAATCATTTGAATTAATATAATCAACTTCATCTGCTCCAATGTTACCTCCCATGTGTACATCAATTGGCTTATTTAATTTATGATCACTCGCAGAAATTAAATCGGCACTTGTTATAATCTTTATAATGCCTTCAGATGAATTACCAACCAAAATAATTTTCTTTTCCAAGCCTTGGCTAGGCTTTAAAGATGAACACCATTTTATTGCCTCTAAAACTTGATCGAGAAAATTGTCAGGAACTATAGCCCTAAGATATTCGGTGTCTACATCTTTAGATAAATCAACAGTAAAGTCTAAGGCAAGATTCTTACATGTAAATGTAATTTTATTCCAACCTAAAAAAGGATTAAGTAATTGATCTAAATTCATATTAATTAAAATCTCCAAAAGCTAGGTAAATTTTTATAAAAGTTTCACCAAAAAAATAGGAATCATAATGGGCTTGCATGCTTCCTGTCTGAACATCTATTTCACTACTATAACTCTTTTCAAAGTATGGACGTGTAGCTGTTACATTTAATAAATGAGGGTCATCCTTTTTTTGTTTAATCAGAAAATACATCAAATCACCATAAATTTGTCCATATGTACTTTCAGCTTTACGAATAAATTCAATATCATTAATCGAGCCAGATATTTCATGTGCAAGCGCTACTTTAACTGACAGTCCAACTTTAACTATACCCCTATCAATACTTTTAATAAGTTTATATCTTAAATCCATTTTAGATTCCGTACCTTCTATATTTTTAAGTTTGGAACTAAAATGTTGATAAGCATCATTAAGTCCACTTGTATATCTACTTACAATTGGTCCAACTGCGGGATCAAGAAATATCTGATCATGAATTTCGTCATAAGTGAGAAAATCTTTGTGCCGGTCATCTAATTTTGAGTTTTTTGGTTCTTCCATGAGTTTATTATTAACTTACTCAAGCGATAATAATATAGTATAATTATATATGCAAGTAAAAAAAGATCAGTCATCGTTCAATACTTCTGAGCTAAGACCGACAAGTAATTCAAAAACGAAAGTATTTGTAGCTCTATCAGGTGGAGTTGATTCTGCCGTGTCTGCAGCACTTTTAAAAGAACAAGGTTATGATGTTACTGGAGTTTACATGAAAAATTGGTCTGGAGATGATTTTGGTATTCAAGCTGATTGTCCTTGGGACGAAGACCAAACAGATGCTGCATCCGTTTGTAAACACTTAGGAATTCCTTTTAGATCTTTTAACTTTGAGAGACACTATAGAGAAAAAGTTGTTGAATATTTTTTTGACGAGTATTCAAAAGGGCGAACTCCAAATCCAGACGTTATGTGCAATAAAGAGATAAAATTCAAGTTGTTTTTAAACAAGGCGATTTCTGAGGGTGCTGATTTAATTGCAACAGGTCATTATGCACAAGTTAAAAAGGAGGGTGAGACATATAAATTACTTGCTGGTAAAGATAACAATAAAAATCAAGTTTACTTTCTCTACTCTATTACTCAAGATCAATTATCAAAAACACTGTTCCCCGTAGGTCATCTAGAAAAATCAGAGGTTAGAAAGCTTGCCGATAAGTTTGGTTTACCTAATAAAAACAAGCCAGATAGTCAAGGAATTTGTTTCATTGGGGAGATTGATGTTTTAAAATTTTTGATGGCTAATATTCCCAAGAAACATGGAAAAATTGTAGATATAGAAACTAATCAAGAAGTTGGCGAACATGAGGGAATATATTTTTATACCATAGGGCAAAGGGCTAAGATTCCAAATCAAACCCAAGCTTATTATTTTTGTGCTAAAGATTTGGATTTAAACATAATGTATGTTTGTCATGGCGAAAATAATAATGAATTATTAAAATCAGTTGTAGAGGTTGAAGATTGGCACTGGATTGGAAATCCTCCTAGCAAGGTTGAATTGAGTGGTGTAATTAGATATAGACAAAAAACTCAATCTGGAAAAATAGATATAAAAAACAAGAAATTTATTTTTGATAAACCTCAACGAGCAGTTGCTTCTGGACAAAGTCTTGTAATATTTGAAGGCACAGAATGCTTAGGAGGTGGAATAATTGTATAAGTCATTTAGGTTTGATATTTACGTAAACAGTATCTAATAGTTGCTACTTAGTACTTCATAAGTATTGATTTTCTTATCTATATACATTAACTTTAATCAAGAGTACTAAAGTTAATGAATAAAGAGCAAAAAAAATTGAATACTATTCTTCAAATATGGTTATCTATTTCGGTATTTCTAATGCTATTAGGACTAATATTTATTTTTAGAAAAAATACCAACAATATAGACATTGATGTTTCTGATACAGGGGGAACTTCATTAATACTTCATGCAAAAGCAGGTGCGTGCCTTGGAGATTTCACGGCTGATAGTGTTGTAGATGTAGAAGATGTTAGCTTTTTCATAAAAGTGACAGGACTTTCACCTTCTGGTAATGAAAAAATCTTTCTAACACAAGAATTTAAATCACTAAATCTCGATACTCAAGACACTAATTATTGGGATATTAGAGACTACGAAATTTTTGAGAAAAATTTCGAAAAATTTACTGTCACAGGAGATGGAAATTGTGAAATATTACGTACCGAAGACATTTGATAATAGCAACAAATGAACAAAAGAAACAAAAAAACAAAACTAAATTTTGAATTAAATAATTCAACCAGAAACTTAGTTCTTGTATGTATTTTTACTACTTTTGTAGCAATTTCAATTTGGGGATACTATTTTCTTGCAGTGAGAAATGGAGATAATCTATTACCTTCAACAGGTGGTATATTCCCAGGAACAAATTCGGTTCAAAAATTTGATCTCAAGTTTAATCAGAAGGAAGTTGAACTGCCGTTTAATGAGGAATCTGTAGTTATCTTAATGCTAGATGGATCGCTTGAGGACATTGTTTCTTCAAAAGTAGTCTTAAAGTATGATCCCAATATAATTGAAGTTGTGGATCAATCAGAGTCGACACTTTTCGACTTTTACATTGGAAATGCAATAGATAAGACACAAGGATTGATAAATTTATCTGGAGCATTAACTGAAACCAGTTCTGCAAAAACTGGAATATTTTCTCAATTAACTTTAAAAAGAATAGCTGATGGAGAGACAATAATTTCACTTTTGGGTGACGATGAAGAAAATGCTGGGCAAATACAATTTTCAAAGGCTATAACTACCTATGGATTTAGTTATCCAATCTCTTCTCAGCAATTAAGGTTACTCTGAGAAAAGCCAGATAATAACAATTGTATTGAAATCTACGCCAACATATATTAAATTGAATAGAATCTATATACTTAGATAAATGTCATGACAAAACAAAAAAAATTTCTGCTAGCTTGGATAGCGTTGGCCTTTATATTCTCTGTTGTAGGTGGTGTTAAATATCTATCAAATCAAAGTGATTCTGGAGATGTTTCTGTTGCTGATAATGCTTATAATTGTACTGGAGGATGTGTTTATTTAGGTACTTCTACAGATTATGCAATTGGAACTATATGTAGAGGAAGTGCTTCGGGTGGCGCAATTGATGACTACACTAACACTTGTTATAAGTGTGTAGGTGATAATAATTTTCAACCACAAGCTTCAGTTACGGCTTGTAATATTTGTTATGGAAAATGTGTAGGTGATTCTTCAATTACAGAATATTCAAATGGTGAGCAGTGTGCTGTTACAGATGATTCAGCAGTAAATACTGGAGTATCTGTTGGTACAGGAAAGTCTGCAATTTTAAGTTGCAAAAATGGTCTATGGGAATATGCGGCTCAGCCTAAGTGTTTTGGACAATGTAGGGGAGATAAATCAGGTTCACTTTATGATCAAGGTCATACATGTCTTGATCCAAGGACAGATAATTATTGTTGGGTTTGTGAAGATCCAAAAGTATCAGGACACGGAGTATATGGAGGTATGAACTACTACGAATTAAGCAATTCTAAATGTGATCCGGTAAGATCTCAAGCCCCAACATATACAGACCCTAATTCTCCAGATAGACCTTTAGCAGTTTATTGTACACCAGAAACTCAGGATACATGTATAAACGATATTATCGATGGAGGAAGCCCAAGAAATTATGCTGTTGGAGAAGTTTGTCATACAACGTTAAAAGTTTCATCACAATTTTATGGCACATATAAATGCGTAGACAATGGTACTGGTACAGGGGTTTTTACTAAAGATGGTGTTACTCAGAAATGTGAATCAGAAGGAGTATTATATGATCTAGGTGAAACAATCACATGGTTGAGTAGTTGTTATCAATGTACAAATCCAGGAGAAAAGACAAGTATTGGAGGAACGGTTGTTGGCGGATTTACTTTAGTCGATTCCGCAGCATGCCCAACTCTTAGCGATGATAACCCTCAAACACCAAATACATGCGAAAACGATATCAAAACATGTCCTGGTGGCGCAACAGTAACGCGTAATCCAGATAGATCATGTGACTTTAACCCATGTCCGGTTATTAACGATAAAAGCTGTAATGGTATTTGTAAAGGTGATACAGACATAACTGCATATGGTGTTGGTACAACTTGTTTTGGAGGCACAACAGAAACTTCTGCAAAATGTTACGAGTGTATTGAAAGTGGTTTTGAAGAGCGTGACTCAAACGTTTGTCAAACAGGTTTAGGAATTGGAGGTGGAATTAGTATATTTGACCCTGACGATGATTCAAACGGAAACTTAACTCATGATAAAGTAGGTGCATGTTTAGGAGATTTGAATGAAAATCAGTCTGTGGAGCTTAACGACTTTGCTATTTTTGCTAAAAATTTTGGTAAAGTTCTATTAGGTGACAGTAAAAAATTTGATGTAGTACAAAACGTTGCAGGTGAGTTCATAATTAATCTAGAAGATTTTGCGCAATTCGCTAAAAACTTTGGTAAGGATACTACCAATTGTACTAAGCGTGCTGAAGCATTAAACATAAATTAATCTTTATCTTAAATATATGGAAGTAATGATGATGGATACACAAAATTCAATGAAGCCTAAGAAAGATCTTAGGTTGGTGTTGATTGTTTGGATAATTCTTGCTCTTTTTGGTGTTGTATTTGGAGGAAGAGAATACTTTAAAAATCAGAATGCACAAGATGTGTCTGTAGGAAGTACAACGGTTTATTGTGATGGAGCATGCTTAGGATTTGGCGTAGATAAATATGCTGTGGGTACCGCATGTTTGGGTGATCCATCAGTGGTTCCAGGTTCAGATAATACCTGTTATGTTTGTGGTGCAGACGGCAATTTTGCAAGTACATCAAGAAATACATGTAGCCATTGTTATGCAAAATGTTTAGGTGATGACTTTGTTACCCAATACAATAATGGACAACAATGTTACAACGGAGGCTCAGGATACCCTTATGGCGTTTACACTTGCGACAACGGTAAATGGATAAAGGGAGAGCAGAATAAGTGTGCAGGCCAGTGTGCAGGAGATGGACCATATACTCTTTACGATAAAGGGCATTTATGTGAAGTTGCTAATGTTTGTTATGAATGTACAACACCTGGAGCTGAAGAGCTTGGAGGTTTCTCAATCGTTGATAACGCAAAGTGTGATGCGATAGCAACAGGAGGTGCATCTTGTACAGCAAAATGTGTTGGAGACACGGCAGAGCGTGAATATCTAGATGGACAACAATGTAATGCTGGAACTACTACTGCAGGAAATTATGGTACATACACTTGTAACAACGGAACATGGGAAGTGGCAACTACACCTAAATGTGTAAATCAAGCTCCAGGTGATAGACCTGGAAGTCTTTATGATGTAGGATTTTCTTTTGAGTGGGTAGGTACTTGTTATCAATGTGTAGATCCTTCTGCAGAATATCTTGGTGGATTTGCAGCTGTAGATGCTGCAGTGTGTGGTTCAAATGGTTCATTAAACCCAGGTCATGCGGAAGTAGGAGTTTGCTTAGGAGACTTAGATGTAAGTGGAAAAGTTGATTTAAATGATTTTGCAGCCTTTGCTAAAAATTTCGGAGTACAGTTAGTTGATACTTGGTATTACGACCTAACAATTGAAGGTGGTAGTTATCTATTAACAATTGAGGATTTTGCTATATTTGCTAAAAATTTCGATAAGGATGGAAGTAGCTGTGTAAAAAGATCAGTTGAGTTGCCAAGTCCTTAAATTTAATTTATTCTATATACAATAGTTATTATTTAAAAATCAAAGATGGCTAAGTCAGAAAAATTATTATTATTATTAGCAGTTCTATTAACGATTGTTGCAGTAGCATTTTGGTCTGTTAACTTGACAGCAAAGGATAAACAACCAACAACAGTAAACGATAATCAAAATCAGGTAGCTCCTGGCGAGGATATTGGGTTCAATGGAAATCCATCATTTACAGATGAAAATCTTGAAGTTTTACCGAATTTTGCATTATCACTAAGTTCATCTCAAGTTAACGAGGTGAATGTTGCATTAGATGGAGATACTTTGAATGTAAGATCTGCAGAAGCAATAGTTATGTATGATCCAAGTGTAGCTAAAATTACATCTATTACTCAAGGAGAATTATTTGATCTTTATATCACTACAGATTTAGATGAAGAAGTTATGACCGATGAAAATGGAATGGCATATTTCTCAATAGCAGCTTCATTTGCTGGTGACGAGTTACCAGCTGTTATGACTGATGGCGTAATGGGAAGTTTTACGTATGAATCGTTATCAGAAGCTCCTGTTACATTTACACTTGTTCAATTTGATGATGATGCAGAGTATTATTCAAAAGTAATTACAGAGGACGGACAAAGCTATACTATTAAGGAAAATTCTATATCTTTATAAATAAAATCAATACATATAGGGCGGTTCCGTTTTAACGGAACCGCCTTGTTATTAACATATGAAAATTATTGATGTTAAGAACTTAGGAACAGGAAAAGTCTTTCAATGGACAAGAGAATATCTTTTTGAATTTTTGACAAAAAGTAGAAATGCCCCTTTATATACCCCAACAGTTATGGCAGCTTTTCAACACTTAGATAGAAGGGATTTCATTCCAAATGAAATTAAAGATAAAGCATATGAAGATATTGAATTAGAGATAGGACATAACGAACATTTTACTAGACCATCTACTCTAGCTCAGGTGGCTGAGCTAATAAAGCCAAAAGCAGGAGGAAGTTATTTAGACATTGGTACTGGTACTGGTTATTTTGCAATGATATTAGGTTTTGTTGCTGGATCATCAGGTAAAGTTGTTACAATTGAACGAATACAATGGCTTTGGGAACTTGCAAGAGTAAATTCAACAAAATATAAAGATATAAATAATGTTACTTTTTTATATAGAAATGGGATTGAGGGTTTACCGCAGCAAGCACCATATGACGGAATACATATTTCTTTCGCTATTGAAGAACCTTCGGACACGCTAAAAATGCAACTAAATCCCAATGGTGGAATTATGGTCTACCCTACAACTGATAACGAAATTAAAGTTATCGAGAGAATGGGAGACGATTATACAGAAGAGATTATACCTGGATTTGTATTTAGTGAAGGAAAAGCTGGAATTGCTTAGAAAGATCTTTTGAATATGTATGTCATGGTTCGACAGACTCACCATGACATACTTCCTGTAACTAAGTATTTGGAGAATTTTTGTGTAGTTTATAAATTATAACATTCTAACCTCAGCATCGATAAATTCCTGAATATCTCCATCTAATACTGAGTCTGATTGTGCTGTTTCAACACCTGTTCTTAAATCTTTGACTAATTTGTACGGAGATAAAACATAGTTTCTAATTTGATTTCCCCAGCTTGCCTTTTTATATTCACCTTTTTCTTTATTCATCTCTGCCTCTCTTTTTTCTTCTTCAATCATATATAATTTTGCTTTTAGGAGTTTCATTGCCTCAACTCTGTTTTGGTGCTGAGTTCTATGTGCTGAAGATTCAACAGTGATTCCAGATGGCTTGTGTTTAAGCCTTACTTTTGTTGCAACTTTATTCACATTTTGCCCTCCTGCTCCGCTACTTCTAACTGCATTGAATTCTAAATCCTCATCTTTTACTTCTATATCAATATCTTCGTTTACAACTGGTTCAACTAAAACGTTTGCAAAAGAAGTTTGTCTAAGTCCTGCTGAATTAAAGGGAGAATTTCTAACAAGTCTATGAGTACCTTGTTCATGTTTTAAATATCCATATGCAAATCTACCTTGAACTTTTAAGACTACTGTTTGATAACCAGCTTCAGTACCCCTAACTTCTTCAACAATATCTGCTTTCCACCCTACTGCAGTTATATATCTCATGTACATTCTTAGTAAAATTTCAGACCAATCCATTGCCTCTGTTCCACCTTGGCCTGCATTAATAGTTAATATGCAGTCACTTGAATCAAATTTCCCTGATAAAAATGTTGAAAGTTCAATTTTAGTAATATCATTCTCTAATGATTTCAAATCTTCTTCAATTAACGCAACTAGTTCAATATCTTCTTCATTTATATCTTCACTTATCATTCCTTTTGAGTTTTCAATCGAAGATTCTAGTTTCTGGACAATTTCAATTTCATTTCTTAAATCTCCACTTTTTCGGCTTATTTCTTGTGCTTTTTCTTGATTGCTCCAAAAATCAGATGCAGTTGACAGTTTTTCAAGCTCTTCAAGTTCCGACATTAGTTCGGGTAGATTTTTCTTCTTTCTAATAGAGTTAAACCTAGATTCCAAATCATTAAATTTTGATTTAAGTTCAGATAATGTCATGAGGTAATTATAGCAGTATTATTGCTTTATTTTAGCTTTTAGAAACCCTATAGCTGCAGTTAAAGCTATGCTTGCAGCGTTTCTGGCAGTATAGTGAGCCCTGGAAGTATTATCGTAGTAAATATCTGTTTGATGCCCATATTTGAACATTCTAAATAGCAAGTTAATTTGTCTATTATAGTCAGCCCAAATTCCAAAGTTACCTGAGTTCTTAAAGCTTGGAAAGATATCTTTTACTTCCAATAATATTTCTTCAAGAATTAATACACATCCAGCTAGAGTTATTTGATCATTCCTTGCTTCTTTATGTTTATGAGGCTTCTGTACATAGATATCTGGATATGTTTTCGCAACACTATCAGCTGCACGATATATAAATTTTCGAATTTGTGTTAAACGTGTATCAACTTTATCTAGGTCATATTCATTTGCAAGGTTGAGCATCATCCTAGTTTTTCTTATAGAATGCATAATAATTTCAGATAAATCACTTGAAGATATGATTTTTTTCTCAATCTCATGCTCACTAGTTAGCATGTATCTTACCAATTCTGCTATTTGGGTGTCTAATAACTCGACAGTTGCTTCTTCTTCACTAAATTCCATGTGCGAATAATAGCATATGTACAAATTATTTGGTTTAATAATTACATTGGGATGACTGTTTTAGGGTAATGCAATATCATTCCCTTCGTTTATTCCTCACCATATCTAGTGTCAGACAGGCAGAGCGCCTTATAGACTATGTTTTAAGTGCAGCAATAAAAGCTTCTTTAGGAACTTCTATACTTCCAAACTGTTTTAATTTTTTCTTACCTTTCTTTTGTTTTTCTAACAATTTTTTCTTTCTTGTTTCATCTCCTCCGTAAAGCTTTGCAGTTACATCTTTTCTAAAAGCTTGAATTGTTTCTCTAGCTATTACTTCTCCTCCAATTGCTGCCTGAATTGGTACTTTATATTGTTGTCTTGGAATAATATCTTTTAGTTTATTTACTAATTCTTTTCCTCTGTTTCTAGCTTTTTCCCTATGTGCTAAATAAGAAAGAGGTTCAACTTCTTCTGCGTTAAGTAACACTGAGACTTTAACAATATCACTTTTTCTATATTCTAGAAATTCATAGTCCATTGAGGCGTATCCTCTACTTATTGATTTTAGCTTATCAAAAAAGGTGGTAATAATTTCAATTGTAGGAATTTCATAAACTAAGACAGCATGCTTTGAACCTGTTGTTCCTCTACTAATATAGTTAGTTGTTCTATAAATCCCTCTGCTACTTTGTGCAAGTTCCATAACTGGACCAATGAACTCATCTGGAGTCATAATTTCCATTTTGACCCAA
>JAGQLF010000069.1 GCA_020429545.1 Candidatus Dojkabacteria bacterium | reverse complement strand
GTATTGTATTTCTAGGTAGTATCGCGGGTTATTTTACGCTACTATTTATCATTTCAGCCTTCATTTATCTATTTAGTAAGAAGATCCATAAACCTGAAATAACATTCAGTATTATTTATATTTTAGTTGGTGTAAGTACATATCTGCTAGGACCGACATATGCTCAAAAATTTTTAATTGGATCAGGTATATTTGTAGTGATAACAACACTCTACGTCTTAAAGAATAAAGTTAAGTCAAATATAAATTTACTATTTTTATTAATACTTGTAACGCTAGTATTAGTATTCGCACAGAACTTTGATACATATCAAAATTTCTATAAACAGCCAAATGGTACAACTTCAGCAATTGTTGAAGAAGATAAAGCAATTATTAATTTTTTCAAAATATACGATAAAGAATGTATAGTTGTATCAGATCCGTATACTCAGTTACAAATTGCAGGATTTACTCGTTTTCAAACTGCAAGTGCTCACTACATGAGCATTGAGTCAAGAAAAATATTATTAGCTTTCTTCAAAGAACCTAATGATGAAAACTTTAATAAGATTTCAAAAATTGACGAGTTAAATAATTATACAAACGAAGACATTTGTTTTGTTTATACATCAAGACTTGAAGAAGCAATAAAGACAGACCAAACATACTGGACAGAGAATATTTATTCATACATTCTAGAAAATAACTACCCAATAAGATCAACAGGTTCGTTAAGAGGTTACTTATCTTCAATAGGTTATGAAGTTATATTTAATAATCCAAACTTTCTTGTGTTTGCAAAAGACTAAGCAATTGGAGGTAATCCTCCTTCACTAAATTCACTGAGGGCTGATTCTATCTCTAAAAGTGAACCTATAGTTATAAACTGTCTTGATTCTTCCATTAATCCTTCATGATGAAAATCCCAATTTGTATCTTCTTTTAACAAAACACCTAAAGCTCCAATTTCCAATGCTGGAACAATATCAGCTCTAAGGTTATCTCCAATAAATAATGTATTTTCTGCAATTCCATTCATTTGATCTAATGCATATTGCCAATGCTGCGTTGTCTTAGGACCAGTAACAGGAACATCGAATATGTTTTCTTCAGGAAATAAATCTATTAAACCCGCATCTCTTAACTTTCTTATTGTCCAATCTCTTTCTGCATGAGTTACCAAGCCAATTTTTAAGTCAGTAATATCATTAAGAGTTTGTAACAATTCTAATGCCCCTTCCTTTAAAGGTATTGGTACGTTATATATTTCATCAAATACACGTTGAAGTGATTCATTTATAGAATCATTTAAAACAGGGTATAAATTAGCTAATTGAGTAAACACATACTTCCAAACTTTCTCAGGATTTACAAAGTATTGATTATAAGCTTCTGCCATAAAGACATCAAAATCTTTCTTAATTTCGTCTACACTTACTTTTGCTTTTTGTGCTAAATCTGCTCTTAACGACCTACAACACTTCTGAAAAATAACATGTGTTTCTATAAGTGTATTATCAAAATCTAAAAGTACAGTATTTATCCCTAAAGAGGTGAAGATTTGCTTCATGGAAAGATGATAGCACACAGATGCCTAGCATTGTCATTTTTAGCCCAATAACGTATAATTACCTTACTTCTTCTTCGTTCCGATATATCGAAACTACGGAGGACAAGCTTTAACAACTAAGCAACTGTAGTGTAACTTACCTTGACGAAGCTTTAGCGAAGTCGGGTGGCTGTTATGTTTGCTGTGTTGTAACTTAAAAATTGAATTGCGACTATAGTATAATGGCTATTATGTCTGCCTTCCAAGCAGATGATAGGGGTTCGAATCCCCTTAGTCGCTCCATAAAAACAAAATTCCACCTTTCGGTGGATTTTATTTTTATAAACGAATAGTGATGAGAACCATTGGTTCGACTCTGACTTTCTGCACGAATTTATGAGTAGAATGATTTAGATTGTAAACTTAATCCTGATGATGAATTTGTTAAGAAATTGGGTGATATAGAATCGGATGATATTTATGAATGTAGTCTAAAATATAATTTATAAATTTGTATTGCAATACATTGTTTTAATCTCGTTTTTGTTATACACTCCATACACTAAACATACTCGAATGAAAAAAATCACTTTATTGATGACCACATGGAACGCATTTGACCATGTTAAATTTACAATTAATAGTTTATTTGCGAATACTAACAACTTTTCACTTATTATTTTTGATAATGGGTCTAATTCAGATGTTGTAAATTTTCTTAAGAAGCTAGAAACAGAAAAAGATAATGTTAGGGTAATTTATTCCCCAGAAAATGTGGGTGTCTGGAAATCTAGATTTGAAGCTTCACAATTAGTGGACACAGACTTAATGGGTATTATTGATAGTGACATTGCTTTTCAAAAAAATTGGCTTGAAACATTATCAGAATATTTTCAGGATTCTGAAGTTGGCCAAGTTGGCCCAACAAAGTTATTTAGTCATTTAATCCATCCATATACTAATCTCCCAATGCATTTAGCATGGCGTGAAGTCGAGAAATCTAACCCAAATTTAAATGATCAAATAAAAAAATATTTAAATGATAACTCTTTTCGAAACTTCATCCAAGATCTATGGAATGTCAATGGGTACTTTAATGAAGAGATTTCAATACCTCCACACTGTATTAGTGGTTGCTGTATGCTCACTAGAACAAATTTATATAAGAGTCCTAAGGTAGTTGATGTAGAATATGCTAAATCTAAATATGGATTTGAAGATATGGATTATTCATGGAAATTAAAAGAATTAGGATATAAAGTTCTAATAAGTAATAAGGTTTACGTTCACCACTTTGAGCATAGTTCAGTAGATGAGAATCAATTAAATATTAATGCGCCTGATCAACAATATAACACATTGTATTTTTATCAGAAATGGGAGGAAACTATTGTAGATTGGATTATTAGTGAGAAAGAAATGGGTAAAAGCCTACAAGAAATACAAGAGTCTTTTATAATTAATATATTGTATAAAACAATACCTAAGAATATTCCTACTAAACTTTTAGCTGCTCTTAAGGATGAATAAAAACTTCACATCAGCTCCAGTATTTGTAATTGGTGCTGAAAGATCAGGAACAACAATGTTAAGGTTAATGCTATCTTCGAGTAAGGAACTTTGTATACCTCCTGAATCGATATTTTTGACTGAATTGTATTCTAAGTATAGACAAGGGTTGGATAGTATAGAGCAAATTCCTGAATTTATATCTAATCTCTATTCCATCTTCTTTTTTGATCAGTGGCATTTAGATCCAAACTTGATTCATCATAGATTCTTAGAGCTTGAAAGCTTATCTTATCAAAATATGATGGAATGCATTTATAGGACATATTTGATAGTAAATGAACCTGATTCAATACAGTGGGGAGATAAAAATCCAATACATACCCTTAGAACTAATATAATATTAGATCTTTTCCCAAATGCAAGATTCATTCATATTGTTAGAGATGGACGTGACGCTGTATTGTCCCAACGTGAAACTAATTGGGGTAAAACTCGTAGTATAGAAAAGGCAACACAGCTTTGGGTTAGATATGTGACAGCTGGAAATCTATTAGCTAATCAAAGACCTGAGCAATGTATACAAATAAAATATGAACAACTTGTCTCAACACCTGTAGAAGCCCTAAAATATATTTGTAATTTCTTAGATATCACCTATTCAGAGAATATGTTGGAATTCCATTTACGGAATCGTAGAGAAAATCTAGTACCGATTGAGCAACAAGATTACCACAAACTAACATTAGAGAGTATAGATACAAGTAGAGTAGAAAGATGGCGTGATAAGTTAGATATAGAAGAAATTAGCAGTATTGAATTGATTGCAGGAGAGGCATTAGAAAGAAATAGCTACAAATTAGAAACTATATGATGGATTATCAAAAAGAATATATCGAAAAAAATCCTACACTTCATTTAGAAGATACGGATAAGAAATTAAAAGAGGTATTAAAGGTTATAGATTATTCAAACAATTTCAAATCAATGGTTGATATTGGTTGTGGTGCAGGTTTACTTACACTAAAACTAAAAAAAGCATTAAAAATTGAGAATGTTACAGGAGTAGATTTATCAAAACATATGATATTACATGCACAAAATCTTGATAACTCTAATTCAATTAAATGGATTAACAATGACTTTCGTAGTTTGATGAATCTACAAGAATTTGATTTATCAATAGCCATAGATATAGTTGAGCATGTAGAAGATGATGAAGAAATTTTAGAAGTTTTATCAAAAATTTCAAAATATTCTGTTATAAAAGTTCCACTAGAGAATTCAGTAATGAATAGAGTGCTAAATTTTTTGAATATACATGATACTTTTACAGAAACTAAAAATCAATTCGGACATATAAATCACTATAATTTTTTTCAAATTAGGAGGAAAATCGAAAAAGATTTTAATATTTTAAATTATAATTGCATTTCTATGCCTAAAAGAAGAACAAAGATTTGGGAAGTTGGAAGAAGAATTTGGTTGCCCTTAGGACTTTTATCAAAAACAATTATGACTTATTTTGGAGGAGGATTTGCAGTATTTTTTGTTGAATCTAAATAACTATATATTCATGATTTTCTCCTTCTAAATAATGTTTTGCCGCCAACATGATCTTCAGATAAAGATTATCATCAGTAAAATTTCTAAAATGAGATTCTGTTAACTTAATTTTCTTCTCTTCATTTAAATCTGTTACTGTTGCAGTAACATCAGTTCTTTTATCTAAGATTACATCTAACGCACCATTTACATCGACTTTTATAATTGATTTAACCTCTCGACTATCCAAAACCATTTGACTGATTATGTTTTCCTCTGGGACTA
>JAGQLF010000068.1 GCA_020429545.1 Candidatus Dojkabacteria bacterium | reverse complement strand
CATTTACAGGTATAGCAAGAAGGCCAGATTTAATGCCAATAAGGAAAGAGGCTTTAATAAATAAAGTTAATGGCATTTTACAAGAATTTCTACAAATTGAGCCAATTAAAACTGTTGCTGCATGTCAAACAATATGTGAGTATACTGGTGAAGCCAGTCCTAGATTATCTGCAGAAATAGCTTTGGAATTTCTTTTTTCAGCTAAGAAGGATTTAGTATTTAGTAAAAGAATTGAAAAACTATTAGATGATCAAGCATTTAGTTCATTTTGGAAAAGCTTACATAACTATAAAATATATCTATAAGTTAATTTTGACAACTACACGCATAGTAGTTTTATAAATTATAGTTTAGAATGACTTATGAAAGTTAAAGTTTCCAAGTCATTTCTAACTAATTTATCAATTGTACTCTTTACAGTTCCCGTACTAGTTGCAGCGGGATATATTCTAACCAAAGGAAAAAGTGACTTTCCACAAATTTCAGAGTCAGAATGTTTGCCTACATTTAGAGATGGTGGTGGACCTTACTATTTGGCTAATGCACCATTCCAAACAAAAATTGTCCCTGATGAAAACAATGGTCAAAAGATGATTGTACAAGGATACATACTTGATACTAGCTGTTCAGATCCACTTGCAAATGTTGTGCTAGATATATGGCAAGCTAATGAAGAAGGTGAGTACGAAGAGTCATATTATAGAGGTCAGGTAAAAACTGATGATAATGGTTACTACGAATTTGAAACTGTAGCACCAAAAGGGTATGGCGAAGGAACTGGTTATAGACCGCCTCATATTCACTTTAAGGTTCACCTTAATAATCATGAGTTAGTCACTTCTCAAATGTTCTTTGACGATGTAAGAGGAAGACAAGGTTTCAATGACGAGTTTATTATGCAAATCACAGAAGAAGACGGAATAATTTTTGCATCTCACAATATTATTGTCCCTGATTTTGAAATTTAAAGAACAGATATTACTTCTCTAAATTTATCAAATAATTTTGAAGACAATGAAACATTTGAAAGCTGAGTGATTGTGATGGTTGCATTAATACCAAGTGATGTAATCCATTTCTTTGCAACAATTTCCATAGTTTGTTTAGACATTGCATATTGTCTTGCTCCATTGATTTTCATTTCTACAGTATACGAGATTTTTTTAGGCCTTAATAAATCGGATTCATCAAATTCTGTATTCATATTTGAATACTTTATTAGAGATGCAAATTCGGGAAAGTTTTTTGCTATTTCTGCATGCCCTTTTTCAAATAAGTCTCTAATTCCAACATTGTGAGAACAAGAAGAAAAATCTAGGTGTACATCTGTTCTTAGTATGATTTCTTTATTAAAGTTTAACTTTTTCTCAAGTTTACTTGGAAACTTATGTATCATAGGTGTTTTTATTTTTATCTTGATGTATTTTCTCATAAAAATATCCAAATTAGAATATTGTTTTACAATCACAAGATAAAGTCCTAACAAAAGTAGGACTTTATCTAAGTGTAACTGAAAACTATTGAGAGATAGGATCAATTAAGGGTGCTGGCTCTGCAATACCAATACCTCCACCTGAGTTGACTCTATTTACAACTTCTTCAACGATCGATCTAACTCTTACTGAATCAGAGCTAGGATTAATTGTACTTAATGAAATGGTACTGTAATCAAACTCTTGTCCTGAATAGTTCTGAATTTTATAAATTCTATTGTTTAAGTTTACAATTACAAATGAACTTACATATGCAGCTCTATCTGGTTCGACTACATTGATTGGAGGTGATTCAGGTTTTGTACTTTCACTTTCTGCTCCCCCATATGTAACAGCATCAAAAGAATACTTATAAAGATTTCCACTAACTTTTTGACCTGCAATATTAATACTTACACTTTCTGGATTGGAAAGTATATTTAAATACTGATCACCAACTTCGCTTTTAAGAACTTTTTCTTCTGTTACACCTGATTCGTATGCTGAGATATTCACAGATGTATAATTTACTTCATCAATTATGTACTCCAGATTATACAGTGACTGAGTATATTCATATGACTGAGCATCATTATATGATTTCACAACATCGTTATATATCTTTGTTCCAAGAGCACTGTTAGAGTAGAAAGATTTGTCTAATGTATACTCTGTAAATTTATCTTGTTGTTCTAAGCTTTTAAAGTCGGTTGCATATATATAGCTTATTCTATAACTACTATCTGATGGCACTAGTAATAACGCACCTCCATTAACAATTGAATTTGTTGTATTTTCTATCTCTTGTTCAGGAGAATAAGAGTAATATGATTCATCATAAACAATGTCTTTAGTAGGAACATTAAATTCAAACTCAAAGTTAGTTGCTACGCTTTGAAAGTCTACATCTAATGCCTCGTTTTCGTAAGAGGCAGAAGTTACCAAGTTATTAGCAGAAACACTATTTATATAAGTCTCTGATTTTAAATACTCGTATGTTTCTTTTTCTACCCAATCTTTATTAATTACTGTTGTATCTCCTTCTGAGGAATCTACAGACATTACTCTATAAATCGCTTCTGCATCACAGTTTGTTGAATAAGTAGTTTCTACAATGTAATATTCCTTTCCATCAATTGTTTCTGAGCCAACAATATCCATATTGTCTAGTGGATCATAATCAGGTTCAGTTGGTAAAATTAAACTATCTACAGTATCTGTTACTGCTTCACTAGTATTTGTAGCTGTTTCAAGAGCTGAATCACCATAATCGCTAACATCAGATTTTAATGTTTCAATTGGATAAGTATTTACAGTTTTGATTGCAAAGCTACCACCTCGATAGTAAATACTTTCACTTTTATTATTTGAATATGTACTCAATGAGTAGTCAATTAGATTTCCATCTAAATCTTTTTGTACATATTTATTCGCATTATTATTCTCATCATAAAAACTAAAGCTTTCTGTTACATAGTCATTTGAATAATTATACGCATAACCAGTTATAGCATTACATTGACTAAATGCAGGGCCAGACTTAACTGTATTAATATTATGATAATAATTAGTACCTTCATAATTTGGACCTGGATAAAGTGCTAGTTTAGAATCCATTTCTGCATATGAAGAAGTAGGGTTAGCAGCACCGTTTGCTGCTAATGCTGAATCTCTAGCAGATGGATTTGCACCTAGCTTACTTAAAAATTCTCTTTTCTCTCTATCTGATAAACCTCCATCATTCTTACTTATAGTATAAACAAGCATCCCGGCGGCTAATGTTAAAAATAAAACAAATGCAAATACCGCAAACTTAAACCCGTTGGTTCTCATAAATAGAGAATTAAAAAATAGAATATTAACTTTATTTTCTATACGTTCTTTTGAAACTTTAGTTACAGATTTTTCTTTAACTTCTTCTAGAGTCTGTATAGTTTTGTCTTGCCAAGCTTTATCAGAACTTACTTTCAAGCTTTTCAAAATTTTCTCTAATTTTTGATCGTTTACTTTATTCTCCATTTATCTTATCTTTTAATTTTTGTATAGATCTGTAAATTGCTACTTTAGTTGCATTATAAGATTTACTATTTACTTTAGCTATTTCATCAATTTCAAGACCAATAATATATCTTAAAACGATTAATTCTCTATTTTCATCGTCAAGTCTGTCTATTGTTTCTATTACAAAATCAAACAAGTGCTTTTCTTCTATATCTGATCTACCCTTTATGTTCGAAAGAATTTCATTATCTATAGCTACCTTATCAATCCTTCCTTCTTTTCTTATATAGTCAATTAGATGATTACGAGCAATAGAATAAATCCATGTTTTTAAACTAGATTTTGAACTATCAAAATGTTCTCTCTTATTCCAAATTTTTAAAAATAGTTCACTGGTCAGATCTTCTGCTACTTCTTTATTGTAAAAAACTCTAAAAAAGAAATAATTAAATAAACTTTCGTTAAGTTCTTTAAAAAGTTCAATTAAATCCTCTTTTGATTTTAAGCTGTTTGTCATTATATATACGTGCAAAACAAGTTTTGGTTACCAAAATTCATGATGTTTAATTATATGCAGAAATAGGGAGAGGTTACAAATGTTGTGGTGATTTATCTTCACAGTTGGTTGGAAGTATATTTGGGTTGATGGGAATACAAGATGTTAAGTTTTTAGGAGTAATGGATATTGATTATGTTGGGTTTGGGGATGAAATAGTTGAGGGGTTTAAGCAGGAGGTTGTTGAACTATTCATTTAAATTATCACTCAATTTAGATGTTCTATAATTAGGAAGCATTTATTAATATGATTTAGACTGATGATTTATTTATTAGAAACATACTTATTTCATTTGGATTGATCACATTATCTAATTTTGAAATAATATTCTGATCAAAAAAATTGGTCGATTTAATTTTGTTTCTTAGTTTGCTATGTAACCAATCAGAATTCCAAATATTATGAGTTTTGCTATTATTTAATTTGCACAATTCATCATTGAACAAATACTTTATATTTTGTTTAATAGTAACTCTTTGTAGCCAAACTTCAATATATCCTGTATATGAAATATTTCCTAACTTCTCAATTATATCATTAATATTTTTCTTTGTTTCTGTATCATCTAGGAAACTCAAAAATTTACTAAGAAGTGCTGCACAAGCAGGAAAAGCGGATGGATTATGAATTGCAATGTCACAAGTTATTGCAATAAATATTTCAAAATCTTTTTTAAAATGTTCTTTCTGCCAACCATATATTCTTTTATATATCCTCGTCATCTCCTTGATTATGGTACCAGAGTTTTGATGTTCCATTGAAAAATCTTTTACTGCCATTAAAGAATCAAATAAGGACATGTTAGAGTTATGTTTTAATTTCCAAGACAATTTATCTTTTTTAATTGAATTATAAATTATATCTTCATGAAACTTTGTTTTTCCTTTACTTAAACGCATTCCTAGAGTGGATAAGGTTTCTGAAATTATTTTTATAATTATCTCAGAAGT
>JAGQLF010000067.1 GCA_020429545.1 Candidatus Dojkabacteria bacterium | reverse complement strand
GATAGACAAATTGTTACAGCATTCACTTGTTATGGTGAATGTTATTCCCAAAACTGCCATGAAGTTAAAAGTAGATGGGTAATTGCATTTGCTAAGTACTAGTTAATTAGGTGATTAGTAAATTAGTAAATTAGCTAAACTATTTATTTCTAATTAAATTAACCTGGTTTGCATGTCGGATGAGTTCTCTACTAAAGGTATTTGCTTGTAATCCTAAGCCGCCTAGCTTTGAAATTTTTTTACACTCAAAATATTTTTTATAAAGATCCTTATTAGGAAGGGCACCTAATGCCTGAGAAATACTGCTCATATTAATTATTCTCTCTAGGTTTTCCCCATAAGATTCCTGAAAATTTGCTATAGCAAGTATTATTTCACAAACATCATCTACGTTTATATTCCACCTACTAAGCTCAAACTGATTAAAGAGAACATCAGCTTGAATTCCAAGATAATAATTTATTTCAGTGTCTACTGATTCTGATTCCACTAATAACTATAAATAACAATTAATAACTATCAACGCATAGTACTGTATACAAGGCTAAAATCTTGACACATGTTCAGCACTCAACTATCCTTAGTTTATGAATTATATCTTTCTTGCAGATTTTTTAGAACTAATTGGGGGTATTTTAATTGCATTCACCGTTATTTCTGTTCATAAAAAAATTCTTCATGATCACAGATTAGATGATAGTGTATTCTCAACAATTAGAAGGGAACAGGTTTTGGCTGTTGTTGGAATAATCCTATTAATAACTGCTTTTATTATTAAATACTTCGCTTAAAAATCAAGAAGATCTTCATAATTAGATGTTTCATCTGTATTTGCATCTAAGGGATTTTCAATACCTTCGCTATAAACTGAGGGCATGTTACTAGTTATTTTTTCCCAGTCAGATTGCTTTCTTGTTGGCTCAGCTGCAGACAGTGCAAATTCATCAGTATCAAGTGGAAAATATTCTTTTTCTTTTGGATCTTCTAAACTCATAATTATATT
Source organism: Candidatus Dojkabacteria bacterium (assembly GCA_020429545.1). Taxonomy (GTDB): domain Bacteria; phylum Patescibacteriota; class Dojkabacteria; order J137; family J137; genus JAGQLF01. The sequence goes on along the minus strand of JAGQLF010000067.1, from coordinate 4,102 downwards.
AATTAACCTTCTAATTTGCCTTGGATTTCTTCACTGTTAGTAGGGGTATCTGTATCATTTCCTAGTTCAGCTTGTATAGGTTGATCAATATTAGTTTGCATTTTTGAAACTTTTTGACTAAGTGTAGGTTGTGAATTTAAAACATACTCCAACTCATCATCTAAAGCTCTAACCCTAGGACTTCTGATTACTAGTTTCGGTCCTTTATTTTTTTCGATACATCCATTCTCTAAAATGTCTTTCATAAGACTAAAATTAATAATCAAAACACGGCATTCTAGCAAAATTTTTTATATATTCAAATTTATCCATCTTCGCTGGATAGCTACGATGAGATAATTTACTATCTATGTAGTTGATAATTTCTTAGTCGTCTCGTAAACTGAAATAGTTGCTAGTAATTAGTTTCTAGTAACTAGTAACTTTTAACTAGTAACTCTCAGATGACAAATTCTTCAATTCTTACAATTTTTGGAGCTACAGGTGATTTAGTTGTAAAAAAAATTATTCCAGCACTTTATGTTCTCTTTGAAAAGAGTCAACTTCCTGAACAGATTAAAATAGTTTGCTTTGCAAGAAGAAATTTTACTAATGGCAAATATAATGAATTTATAAATGAGTTAATTCATAAAATTTTAAAGAAAGATAAAGTTGATTCCAAATTTCACGAAATGTTTGAATATGTACAAGGTGATTTAGAAGATGGTGAATCATATAAGCAATTAGAAGAGGTAATAAAGAGATATGATAAGATATGTGGAAAGAGCTGTACAAAGCTCTTCTATTTTTCAGTTCAACCATCTTTCTACGAAAACATTGCAAAAAGAATTGCAGATTTCGATTTCAACAACGAACAATACAGATTACTTATAGAAAAACCGTATGGAAGAGATTATGATTCAGCTGTAGAGCTTGATGAAAAACTAAAACAATATTTTACTGAAGAGCAAATTTATAGAATTGATCATTACTTGCATAAAAAAATTGTGAGAGAAATACCAAGATTCAGATTTGAAAATTCAATAATTAAATCTGTTTGGAATCCTAGCCAGATTAAAAAAGTTGTAATTTCAACAAAAGAAGATTTTGGTGTTGAAGATAGAGGCGCATTTTATGATGCACTTGGCACACTAAAAGATGTAGGACAAAATCATTTATTAGCAATTACTTCATTAATCCTAATGGATGAATTTAAAGATTCAATGGATTTTTTAAAAATGAGAAGTGATGCATTAAAAACAATTGATGTTCCAACTGAAGAAGAAATTAAGAAAAATACCTTTAGAGCGCAATATGAAGGTTATAAGGATATTGAAGATGTAAAATCTGATTCTAATACTGAAACATATTTTAAAGCTAAATTATTTTCAACAAAAGAAGGATGGAAGAATATTCCATTTGTTTTAGAAGCGGGTAAAAAACTAGATGAACAGAAAAAAGAAGTAAAGATTTATTTTGAAACTAATGTAATATTTTTTGAATTTTACCCTTCAAATCAAGTTTGTTTAGGTGTACATTCGGAAGATAAAGAGCAGTGTTTACTCAAAATGGAAGATGAAATGACTGATTCTCAATATGTAGCTGAATATACATCTGTTATAAGCGAAGCTATTGAAGGTAAAAGTGATTACTTTGTTTGTATTGATGAAGTTCTTTATCAATGGAAAATTGTAGACGCAATTTCAAATGCATGGCAAAAAAATATTGTTCCTCTGGAATCTTATATGCCTGGAACAACACCAGAAACTAATATTAATTAAAGGGGAGGATGGATAATCAGATAAAAATTCATGGTTCGACAGGCTCACCATGACATAAGGTATATATTAATTGAAAAATATGAAAAAACAGATAGGAATAATTGGGCTTGGAAAAATGGGAGCTAATATTGCAAGAAATTTTAAAAACAAAGGTTGGGAAGTTGTTGCATATAATAGAACTGCTGCAGACACTCAAGAAATTGAAAAAGAAGGAATAATTGGGGCATATTCATACGAAGAGTTAGCGTCAAAATTAGAAAGCCCAAGAGTTGTGTGGGTAATGGTTCCGTCTAACGACCCTGCAACAGAAGTTTTAGTTAGTGATAGTGGAATACTTCCACACTTATCTGAAGGCGACTATTTAATTGATGCAGGAAATTCATACTTTAAAAATACAAAACAACGTGCAGAACAAGTAGAAGCTAAGGGAGTTCATTTTGTTGATTGTGGAGTTTCTGGTGGTCCAGAAGGCGCACTAAAAGGTGCTTGCTGTATGATAGGTGGAATCAGATCAGATTTTGAATATTTAGAAGAAGCCTTTAGAGATGTTTCAGCACCAGATGCATACGAGTTTTTTGAAGGGCATGCTGCGGGACATTTTGTAAAAATGATTCATAATGGAATTGAATATGGAATGATGCAGTCAATTGCTGAAGGATTTGACGTAATGAAAAACTCAGAATTTAATTTAAGTTTGGTAAACGTGGCAAGAATCTATGGAAAGCAAAGTGTAATAAGTTCAAGACTAATTGATTGGACAAAAGAAGGTTTTGAAAAATTCGGAGAAGATTTATCAGAAGTATCAGGATCAGCAGGGCACTTGGGAGAAGGTGAATGGAGTATAAAAACAGGACAAGAAATGAATATTCCTGTAAAAGTTATGGAAGAGGCTTTTAATGCAAGATTAAAATCGGCAGAGAATCCAAGTTTTCAAGGGAAGATTATTTCAATGCTTAGGAATATGTTTGGTGGACACTCTGTTAAATAAGTTCTCGATACACCAGACTACGCCAAGGCTACGTCTGGCACTCGAACTGACAAGATAATTACTCTAATTACTAAAACCTTAATTATGAACTACCAAGAAGAATCAATAAAATTACACTTTAAGCATAAAGGAAAGTTAGCAACTGTTAGTAAAGTTTCAGTTAAAGATAAAGAAGACTTGTCGTTAGCCTATAGCCCTGGTGTTGCAGGTCCATGTTTAGAAATACAAAAAGATAAAAGTAAGGTTATGGATTTAACTTGGAGAGGAAATTTAGTTGCAGTAATTTCTGACGGTACAGCAGTTTTAGGCTTAGGTGATATTGGACCTGAAGCAGCACTACCTGTAATGGAAGGAAAATGTTTGCTATTAAAAGAATTTGCCGGAGTTGATGCAATACCAATTGTTCTAAATACAAAAGATACAGAAGAAATTATTCAGACAATAAAAATGATTGCGCCTTCATTTTCTGGAATTAATTTAGAAGATATTTCAGCACCAAGATGTTTTGAGATTGAAACAAGATTACAGCAAGAGCTGGATATACCAGTTTTTCACGATGATCAGCACGGTACTGCTATTGTTTGCTTAGCAGCCTTAATTAATTCGAGTAAAATTATTGGAAAAGATTTAAGGAAAGAACGAGTTGTTATAAATGGAGCTGGAGCAGCAGCAATTGCATCTGCTAAGCTATTACTGGAATATGGGTTTAACGATATTGTTGTATTAGATTCTAAAGGAATACTTTCTTCTGATAGAACAGATTTAAATGACTTTAAAAAAGATTTACTAAAAACCGTAAATAAAAAAGATATAAAAGGTGGTTTAAGTGAAGCAATGAAAGATGCACAAATCTTTATAGGTTTAAGTGTTGGTAATATTGTAACTGAAGAAATGGTTAAGAGCATGCAGCCTGACCCAATAATAATTGCAATGGCAAATCCAACACCAGAAATTGACCCATCTCTTGCTAAAAAAGCAGGTGCTAGAATTATTGCAACTGGACGTTCAGACTATCCAAATCAGGTAAATAATGTGTTAGGATTTCCAGGAATTTTTAGAGGCTTGTTAGATAAAAAGAAAAAGGAGGTAACAATGCAGATGAAACTAGATGTAGCTAAGGCATTAGCTGATTTAGTAGAAGAGCCAAATGAGGAATATATTATTCCAAGACCTTTTGATAAAAAAGTTGTGCCAGCAGTTTCTGGAGCTATATAAACTAAAAGAAGGCGAGAATCGCGATTCTCGCCTTCTTTGCTGGGCAGGGTCTGTCCTGATACTAACTAATTTCTACTAGATCACTATTCACAAATATTGCTTGATTGTCTGTAATCGTATAAGTTTTTGTTCCTTTAGA
>JAGQLF010000066.1 GCA_020429545.1 Candidatus Dojkabacteria bacterium | reverse complement strand
TACAACGTAGTATTTGGAGATATTACTGAAACTGATGTCATGAATGAGGCAAATTTATCTACCGCAAAAACTATTGTCTCTACTCTACCTAATCTTGAAGATAATGTGATTCTTATTCAGTCTATCAAAAGAAATCATCCAGAAGTACAGATTATTGTGAATGCTGAAAGAAGGGAGCACAGACAAGCATTATTAGATGCAGGAGCAGATATGGTTATCGCTCCATTTGAGCTTGCAGGTCAAATGTTAAGCAGATTGGTTGCACATGACGAATTGGAGATTAGGGATTAAAAAATAGTGTCCAATAATTATTGGACACTACAAAAATTTTATACTGTTTTTTTATTATGCACTAAAATCAACTTTTACATTCTCTCTCTCTGCAGCATCTTCAATTTCAAAGAATTCTCTCTTTGTAATATTTAGCATTCCAGCAATAAGATTATTTGGAAATGTAACAATCATTCTATTTAAATCTCTTACTGTTCCATTGTAATATCTTCTTGCTCCTTCTAATTCATCTTCTATATTTTGTAATGAATCTTGTAGCTTTTGAAAATTTTGATCTGCTTTTAATTCAGGATAGTTTTCTGCAACAGCAAACAAAGTTTTAAGTGTTGATCTTAATTCCCCTTCATATTTGCTTAACTCTTCTGGACTTTCAGCTTTCATCATTCCAGATCTAAGTTCTGCAACTTTAGTAAATATTCCTTCTTCATGCTTTGCATAACCTTTTACAGTTTCAACAATGTTTGGAATTAGATCAAATCTCTTCTTAAGTTGAACATCAATTCCACTCCAAGCCTCATCAACTAAAACATTTTGTTTTTGTAGTCTGTTGTAAAGTGCAATAACAAAAAGCACAATTAAAAGTATCAGTCCCAAAAATCCGCCAAGAACTGCTCCCATATAGATTAAATTAATAAGTAAATTATTTATATCTTAAGCATTATATTCTGAGTTAGATAAAAGATAAAGTATTTTCAATCTGTGAAACAAAAAAATTCCATTTTAGAATTACTGGTGCTATAGTTTAAGTGTACTACTTCTTACCTTCTTTGCAATGGCAGATTTTACATCCGATCACTATTCTTCCAATACGGTACAAGATCTTGAACAATTAAGTAATAATGATACTAGTTTGAATTACAATCTAGGAATAACTGGTGAAGAGCTTTTACTTGCTATTATAAAAGCTAATCCATCTGTGAGTGGCAAAGGTGAAGACTTTGATATAAACAGTATTAATCTAAGTAAGATTGATAGGAGCTATGCCTCATGGCTTAATGATGAGGCTTCAAAGTTATCAAAAATGACTAAAAATGAGCAAAAGAATAGAATAAACAATTTACTATTAGGATTAGCACAACCTAGCGAAAATCGAATACTTGTTCAACTAAAAAGACAGTTTTTTCTATCAAGAAAGTCTGGATTTGAACAATAGCTAGAATATAATAATTTTGATATAATTTCATCGTTCTAGTTTCTCTATACTTAAGTAAGAGCAATAGTACAAAGCGAATTAACAATCAGACATCTCGATACGTTACGATCATTTCGTGATCTACTATCGGGATAAATTAAACCTAAGATAATTACCTCCTCTTTGTTTGGTAATCGTCAGGTTTTAATTCATACCGGGTCGTCTAATGCTCAATAAGCAGCCTTGAAGACGAATTCCAATTGTTGGAATAAAGGCTGAAAAGATCTGTGTATTAGTCCCGCAAAGCGGGAGTAGGATAGGTATAGTTTGAGTTAAAATTTATGTTGAGATACCGGGTCGTCTAATGGTAGGACTTCAGGTTTTGGTCCTGACAATTGGGGTTCGAGTCCCTACCCGGTAATATATTTCAAAATTCAACAAATACTTCTTTTTATAAATCTTAGAACGGTGCGTCGAGACAATAATTATGACCTGAGCTTGTCGATAGAAGTCTTTATCGGTTAATTATTCCTATGTACTTAGTTCCTACAAATTGGTTATTGTATTCTTTGAACTCCTAAATGATCTTTTACTGCTGCAAAAATATCTAACCACATTACTCTAGAATTATAGTATGAAAGTTGACCTCCTTCGGGCTTACTAACTTTAACAAGCATAATAAAAGATCTTTCATCAGACATGTCAAAACCAATTTGCGTTGAATTTACATCGTTAGTATAACCATATTGGTTAGCAATAAGAGCAGTTCCAGATTTCATTCCAATGTTATAGTTTTTTAAGTCTGTATACCAATATTCATAATCACGAATATTACTTAAATATATCTGATGCATAACATTGCCAACTAGTTCAGCGGTTTCGGGTTTAATTATAGTTTGTTCAAAATCAAATGGTAATGGTTCATATTCAATTACCTCCCCATCACCTTTTACAACTTTATCTAATATGTGAGGTCTCATTCTTATTCCCCTATTTGGTATTACTGACACTGCAGTTATTACTTGTAATGGTGTAGTTAAATATCCGTGGCCGTATGAAAATGCGGCAACATCTCCAAGGTTCCAGTTCTCTAGCTCTTTCAATACTCCCGGATCTTCACCTGAAAGGTCAATTCCTGTATTTCTACCAATACCAAAATCATATAAGTAATCATAAAAGTTTTTTTCTTTTCCTTCTTGTTTCAAATTTTCACCTTCATCAAGATTCATAATGAAATCATTAGCCATATGATAAAAACAAATGTTATCTGATTTTTCAAAACAATCATATGCTGTTAGTGGTCCTTGTGGTTTCTTATCCCAAGTACACAAAGGTTCTAAATCATCACTAAATTTTTCACATCCTTCATGACCATTAGGCATAATCAATGTATCAGGCGCAAATACTCCTGTATCTATACCTACAGAAAATGTAAATACTTTACCAATAGATCCAACCTCGTATGGAATGGTTAGTGATTGGTTGGTATAGGCACTAGGGTCGGTTTCTTCTCGTAAGTTAGGATTATAGTCAGGGTAATTAGACATTGCTAAAATTGCACCAGTTTTTGGATCCATGATAATTGTAGAAGTTGATTCAGCACCAAACTGTTCTGCTGCAGCTTTTGTTTTTTCTTCTACAATTGTTTGCAGTTTTTTATCTATTGTTGTGTAGATTGAACTTCCAGGTTTAGGTTCAATTGTTGCGAAAAGAGAACTAGCGACAGATTGACCAACTGCATCAGTCTCTTTAATTAATAAACCTTTTCTGGGATTTAAATCTCCATTCCAGTGACCTTCAATGCCGCCTAACCCAACCTCCTGATTTTTGTACTCATTAGTTAACCCAAGAACGTGAGATGCAAGCCTTCCTTCTGGATAAACTCTTTGTGATGATTGTAAAAACTGAAATCCCTGCAAGTCCCTCTTCTCATTTGAATCAGTTTTCAAGTTTATTAAATCTTGCCATTGTTCAGCAGATAGATTATCACCAATCTTAAACCATAGAAGTCCTTTATCTTCATAATTCTCTCTTATTTCTTTTGACAGTCCTTCAGGTGTTTTATCAATTATTGGAGCTACCTTCTTTAAGAATTCATCTCTCGTTTGAACATTTTTTTCTTCCACATACTCTAACCCGTTCATCCACACATACATATCAAACCTTGGCTCTGAGTACGCTAATGTTGAACCATCTTTTGAATAAATACTTCCCCTTAGTGAGGTTAGCTCTGTGGAATAAACTCTTCCATCAGCAATCTTTCTAAAATCTTCAGCGTAAACTAATTGCCATCTAACTAATGCAATTACAATAATCAAAAAAATAAAGAAAAATAGCATGTGTATTGTTCTTATTTTTGTATTTATAAGATTGTTCTGAGACATAACGATGTTTAATGACTACAGTTTAACAACATGATTGATAATGGATGATAAATTTATGATATGGTTATGATCTAATATAGGCTATCAACTGTTACCAATCATACCCGAAAATTACATCAGAAACTTTGTGCTAGATCATTCAGATCTGTGTTAATTTTTTGAATCTGTTGTTCTGTTAGATTATATCGCTTTGCTAATTCTGTCAAAGACTTTGTCGATTTTTTTTCATCAATTTGGGAACGTAAAATTTCATTTTCTAGTCTAATTTCATCTCTATTAATTCTTATTTCTTCTATTGCGGCGTTACTTGTTCCAATAATAGAAGTTATGTACATCTGTGTTGCGAAGAATGCACCCACAGACACTATAATTGCAATAAATAGTCTTCTATTTACAGATTTAAAAATTTCTTTTTTCTTTGAATTTGTATTTTTCATAATTATATTTTTTCAATTGCCCAAAGCTTTGCACTTCGAGACTTGTTGTTATTTTTAATTTCTTCAAATGTTGGAGTAATGTAATCTCCTTCATTTGTTTTAGATAGAACGTCTAGTTCTTTATTATTTTCACTAATAAACTTTTCGATGATTTTTGCCTCGCCTGAGTGAAAAGTTACAATAATCATACGAGCCGATTTGTTAAGCAAACTAAATCCCACATTTAAAAGTTCTTTTAGATTATCGTATTCGTTATTTACCGATATTCTTAAAGACTGATAAATACGTGCTTTAGTCTGATTAATGTTTTTATTAGATCTGCCTTTTGCATTTGCGAAAGTTGACTCAATTAATCTATTTAAGTAACTCACTTGATCAAATTGATGTTTTTTTCTCTTATCTAAAATTGCATTTACAAAATATGAGCTTTCTGCATCTGAGAAATCTCCATATGTCATAAAGATTTTCTTCAACTCACTTTTACCTAGAGCATTTAACAAATCTGCAGCTGTTACACCTAGATTGTTGTTAAATCGCATATCTAGAAAGTCATTTTCGTTTTCAAAAGACATTCCTTCAACTGAATTTAATTGATCTGTTGACCAACCAAGATCAGCAACTAATCCATCTATATTAGAAATTTTTAATGTACTTAATACTTCTTCTAACTCAGAGAAATTTTTATTCGCTACATACTGTGTATTTGTTTCTTGATTTATTTCAGTTATACCTGCATTAGTGTTTGTATTCCCCAACGAATATAGATAGTTTTTATAAGCATTCTCATCAATTTCAAATGAAATCAATTTTGAATTTTTAATAGAAGTTAATATTTTTTCGGAATATCCACCACCTCCTAAAGTTGCATTAATATAGACTGACTTGTCTTTGAGATTAAGTATATCTA
>JAGQLF010000065.1 GCA_020429545.1 Candidatus Dojkabacteria bacterium | reverse complement strand
TAGAAGATAAAACTGCTTATGAAAATGTTGCTTTTGCAATGGAAGCTGCTGGCAAAAAGCCAAAAGAAATTAAAGAAGCTGTGCCATATGTTCTAGATGTTGTTGGGTTAACTAATAGAATGAAAGCATTTCCAGTTCAATTATCAGGAGGTGAGCAACAAAGAGTAGCCATTGCCAGAGCAATTGCTAATAATCCAAAAATTTTAATTGCAGATGAACCTACTGGAAATTTAGACCCTGCTAGTGCGTGGGACATTGTACAAGTTTTGGCTAAAATTAATAACTGGGGAACAACAGTTATTATGTCTACTCATGGTACAGACATTGTAAATACTTTAAACAAAAGAGTGATACAAATGGAAAATGGAAATATAGTTAGAGATGATAATGAAGGTCAATATGAATTTAGTACAAAGAAAGAAGAAGAGGAATTAAAGGAAATAATGGAAGAAGTTCATAATGAGCCAGAGAAAAAGGCAAAAACATCTTTTAAAGTAAATCTAAGTTCTCCAAAAAAGACAGGTGTGGGTCAAGAAGAATTTGAAGAGGAATCAAGTGAAAAGCCTAATAAAAGAGGATTTCTTTCAAAATTATTTGGAGGTGATTCTAAAGCTCCAGAAAATATCGAGACACAGAATGCTTCTACTGAATCAAAAGAAGATACAGATGAATTAATTGAAGATGAAATACCACCTGTAAAAGTAGAAGAAGAAACAGATAGTAAAGATGTATCTATCAAAAAGACAAGCAAAACAGAGATTGAAACAAAAACAGATGGTGAATCTGAATCTGAAGAGAAGTCAGAAGAAAAGGTAAATGTCACAACAGGTTTAGCATCTTCAAGGAAAAAGACAGAAGATGTAAGCAATAAAAAAGATGAAAAAGGTAAAGGAATTTCAAAAACTCTTCAAAAAAAACTTAATGAATACTCTGAAATGGAAGTAAATTTTTTAAATTTACCAAAAAGTTTAATAAAACAGTTACAAAAGGATGGTTATGACACTATTGGAAAAATTCTAGAAGACGGACCAGAAGCACTAACAGATAAAATTAATATAGACCCTGAAGAAGTAATAATGATTGCTAAGGCACTTGAAAAAGTGGTAAAAGATAGTTAATTATTTGGTAAGCCCATTAAAACAGATTTCTTTATAGACTTGAGTTTAAAATGTAAATATAATGTTATACCTACTAGTTTTTAAGACTCTATAAAAAAGATGATAAGAAGAATTTTAACAAACACAAGGAAACATATAGCGCGAATTGGCTGGGTTGGCTGGGCTTCTGTTTTTGTTATGACTCTTGAATTTTTAGTTGCAAGTATTTTTGGAGGAATGGCCTTAGTTGCAAATCTTTATATAGGATATATTGAAAGCAAAAGTAATATGCTTGTATTTTTTAATGTCGGTACAGATCAAGAAATTATTAATAGGCTAAAATCCGAATGGGAAACAGATCCTAAAATTAGTGAGATAGTTTATATGTCAGAAGAACAAGCATTCGAGTTTTATTCAGCATATACTTCAAGAGTTGTACCAGAACAATATCAAGTTTTAACAAGGTTTGATGAAAAAAAACTTCCATCAAGTTTAGAAATAAAAATTGACTCGCTGAACGACATTTCAGAAGTACAGGCAAAGTTACAAAAAGATATTAATAATGAACTTGCAAAACTTATAATAGTTGACATCGAAGGTGATGAAGATAATGTAGATCAGGTTGAGAATTTAGAAGAGAATACTACATCAGATGCTGAAACATTAGATAATGCAGCAGAAATTCCAGATAACTCAGATTCAAATACTACTAGTTTAGGTAATGTAACTGGTGAAGAGGAAATTAGATACAAATATAGTGATGAACCAGGAGATGAGCCAATAAAATTACTTGTAGATAATGAAAACTTAGAAACTCTAAAAGATGTTTTTTTTAAAGTTAGAATTTTAGGAATTGCAACTCTTTCGTTGCTTTTCGTGTTTGTAAGTATCTTTATCTTTATGACAGTAGAATTCAGATTATATAATCAAAAAGATGAAATAGGTGTAATGCAACTTGTGGGAGGAAGTCTAACGTTTATTCGTGCACCATATATCTTGGAAGGCGGCTTTTATGGAACACTAGGTGCATTGCTATCAACAGGCGTAATTGGAGGCTTATATTTTTTAATATTTGAAGTAAATAAAGATTCAACATTAGCTAAATATCTTTATGATATGTTTGATCAGTTAAGTTGGCCTGTTTTGACTAATCCAGAAAAAGTATTATTTATTTTGGCTTTGGCTGGTGTAGGTTTCTTTTTAGGTTCAATCAGTAGTTATTTTTCTATTAGGAGATATATTCGATAAATAATATTGTGTACTTATGTGAGTACTCAGAATTTTAAATTTTTATTCTTATACTATTATGAAAGTTTTTAGCGATTGGGCAATAGGTTTCTTTGTGTTTTATTTCATAGCGTATATTTTTGGAGGATTATTAAATTTTACAAACAAAGGAAATTTTGATGGTGTTTTTATTTCGGCTTTTGTTTTTGGTTTGGTTGTGGCAGCACTACCTGCTGTTTTGGGCTTTTTCAAAATAAGGGAGAGTAACGGTGCCTTGCTTATGGGAGGATTAGTAGTCAATTTTATATTCTATTTTTTAGGATATTATCTATTTGGATTTTTTACGTTAGCAGATAAAGGTAAAGTTAGCTTCTTTCATTCTTCTTTAACAATGGGGGTTGAGGACAAAGTGCTAGGATTAATTTTGATTAGTTTGGTTTCATCAGCTATAATTGTGGCACTTCAATCATTAAGTAAAAGAAAATGAACATAGACTCAATAATAAAATACATTCTGGCACTAGATGCTTTCTTCATAATAATTTTTGTACTTCTTCAAACAAGAAGTGGAGGACTAGGGGCAGTATTTGGCGGATCATCAGGTGGAGATCTTTACAAATCAAGAAGAGGTTTTGAAGCATTTCTATACAATGGAACAATTGTACTAGGCATTCTGTTTGCAGTACTATCACTTGGAATTGCTGTATTAGGAGTATAATACTAGAGATTTTTATTATCTAGTGTAAAGATCATCATCACTTGTATACCAAGATACAGAATTACAAAGCCATCTTTTGGCATATTTAGTTCATCATTTATTGTATAATTTTAAAGTTGTAATATTAAAATTCTGTAGTCATGTTTATTATTAACTTTTTGTTTAAAATTCTATTAGTAATAGAAAGTAATCTATATAGGATAAGGAATTCATTTTGGAACTATCCTGAATATTTTGACCCAGAGCAACCATATAATAAAAAATTTATTAAACTTTATCTCTCAAGTGTTCCATACTCACACTATACACTTGCTACGCTTGTGTTTTTGCTATTTACACTTCCACTTTTAGTGTCGGGAGTACCTCATGTTTTAGGTTCAACTAGGGGGCTCTTAATAGAGGGAGTTGTAATGGGGATTGATTCAAACGGTAACGTTCAAAAAATAAATAAAATTAATCCAGTTCTACCTTCAAACATTCAGCTAGAAAAGGATTTAGTAGCTTTGATATACGAGCCTTTAATTAGATATCAATACGTTGCTGATGAACAAGGTACCTATGTAGGAGGTGTACAGAATATTCTTGCCAAGGAGATTATTACCCTTCTTCCAGGAGCAAATTATGAGATTGTACTAAAAGATAATGTGGAGTGGCACGATAGTGTTCCAGGTTCTTCACATAAATTAACAGCGGATGATGTTATTGCCACATTTCAATTATATGCTTCATTGAATGAAGATACTGCATCTAATATATATACCAAAACAATGAAACAGCTTCAGTGGGTTAAAGTTAATAATAACACTATCAGAGTTTGTACCAAGCCCAACGAAGAAACAACTGTACCATGTGATGTTAGTCCTAGGGTAACCTATCCTATTTTTTCTAATTTTCTCGAGCTAATTAGTTTTAATATTGTTTCGGCAAATTCTGCAAAAGATATTAACTCATCAAATGTAGATACAGCTGAACCATCATTATTTAGGAACCCAGTAGGGACGGGTTTATATAAACTGAAACATACTGGTGAAAATTCGATTACTGTCGAAATTAATAAGAAACATGGTTTATTCTCAAATAATATTGACGTAACTTCAATTAGATTTGAATATTTTACTACATTAAACGATGCAATCTCTGCTCTACAAAATGCAGAAATACATTCTTTAGCGACATTATCTGTAGAATATAAAGATAGGCTTAAGGAATATACTCAAATACAAGAACATGTGAGCGATGTTTTATATAATCAGTTTTGGGGATTGTACTTCAATTTAAGGAAAAGACCTGATGAGACCTCAATTGCACCAGAATTTTTACAAGATGTAAGAGTTCGAGAGGCAATATCAGCAGCAATAAATAGAGATAAAATTACAAAACAAACATTAAGAGGTGTAGGAGAAGAAGCTTATGGTCCAATTCCATCAATTTCATATTTCTTTAACCCTGATGCTGGTTGGAATACATATGATATTGAAAAAGCTGAAGAACTTTTAGATGATGCAGGTTGGAAGTTGAGATCTGGGAATGAATTTAGAACTAATTCAGATGGTGAAGCTCTCAAATTTTCACTTTATTTTGTGGATAATTTTGATAGATCAGAAGTTGCAAAATCAATAAAAGCTGATCTTGCTGCTGTTGGAATTGATGCAATAATTAATAGAAAAGATCAGTCAGGTAATCAGGTTTCAGAGAGCAATTCAGAAACATGGTCTTTACAAGAGCTTAATGACCAACTATTATCACCAGGTTTGTTCGATGTAATACTCTACGGCATGCAAACATTTGTAGATCCAGACAGATATGAACTTTATCACAGTTCTCAAACTAGATATCCAGGATTAAATATAGCTGGTTACGTAAGTACAGAGCAAACAGTTGATAAAAATGATGACAGGCAAGAAGGTGAATCTAGTGTTATTCAAGTACCAAAGGTAGATAGATTCTTAGATTTGGCAAGAAGTTTTAACCCAGAAGATGATAAAGATGCTAGAAAAGACAGATACGACACAATACAAGACTTAATTGCAGCAGATGCCCCAGTTGTTTATTTATACCATCCTAGGTATTTATATTTTACAAACAGAGTTTTGTCAGATGTTGATCTTGCAAACGCAGATAGTTTGGAAGAGCGGTTTATTAATATTCAAAACTGGGAGTTAGATTAAGCTTTAAGTTCAACGCTTCTCTCGCTATTTACAAACAAAAAAACGCACTAAAAAGTGCGTTT
>JAGQLF010000064.1 GCA_020429545.1 Candidatus Dojkabacteria bacterium | reverse complement strand
TGTATGCATTAGTTGGAAGAGGAGCTCATTTGGTTACTGTTAACAACTATCTAACAAAAGTTGGTGGGGAATATGCGGGACACATGTTGAGTAAACTAGGTATAACTGTAGGAGTAATCTCACCAGATGATTCTTATAGATTTATTAATGATGATGAAATTTCTAAATATAAAAATGAAGAAGCAGTTAAGTCTAGAAAAGAACAAAGAATAGCAATTGATTCAATGCAAGGAATCAATCTCGTAGAATGCACAAAACGAGAAGCATATCTGTGCGATATCACATATGCAACAAATAACGAACTTGGTTTTGATTATCTAAGAGACAATATGGCTTGGGACTTAAGAAGTTTAGTTTTAAGAGAACTATACTTTTGCATTATTGACGAGGCAGATTCAATTTTAATTGATGAAGCCAGAACTCCTCTTATTATTTCTGCAACACCAACGGATGCTGATACAGATAAATATGCAAGATTCGCTGATGCTGTAAGAAGCTTAGAAGAAGGAGAAGAAGCAGATTATATTGTTGACTATAAAGCAAGAAGTGCAAACTTAACAGAAGAAGGAATGCAAAAAGTTGAAGAATTTTTAGGAGTAGAAAATGCTTGGGATGACTACTCTACTGCGTATCACATCGAAAATGCACTTAAAGCAAAGTCACTTTTTCAAAAAGATGATCAATACATGATAAAAAATGGAAATATATATATTGTTGATGAATTTACGGGACGTGTTCTAGAAGGACGAAGATATTCAGAAGGCTTACATCAAGCAATCGAAGCTAAAGAAAAAGTTGAAATTAAACAGGAGAGTAAAACATTTGCAACAATTACGTTTCAAAACTTTTTCAGAATTTATAAAGTTCTCTGTGGAGGTTCTGGAACAATCATGACTGAATCGGAAGAGTTTTATAAGATTTATGGTCTTGATTCAGTTGTTATTCCAACAAATAAGCCAAGAATTAGAGAAGATTATGCAGATAGAATATACAAAACCCAAGAGGCTAAATTTATGGCTGTTGTACAAGAAATTAAAGAAATGCACGAGATTGGACGTCCGGTTTTGGTTGGTACAACCTCAGTTGAAAAGTCAGAAGTAGTTTCCAATTTATTGGACAAGGAAGGTATTTCACACGAAGTTTTAAATGCAAAATTTCATGAGCAAGAAGCTAGAATTGTCGCAAAAGCAGGACTTAAAGGTGCTGTAACAGTTGCTACAAACATGGCCGGACGTGGAACAGATATTGTTATTGGAGGTGGATCTAGAGGAGATGATAAATACAAAGAGGTTGCAGAACTTGGAGGTTTACACGTAATAGGAACAGAGCGACATGATTCAAGAAGAATAGATAATCAGCTTAGAGGTAGAACAGGTAGACAAGGAGAACCTGGAAGTACAAGATTCTATGTCTCTTTAGATGATCAAATAATGAGGGTACTTGGAGGAGAGTTACTTGCAAGATTATTCAATATGGTTAAAGTTCCAGATGATATGCCAATTGAAATGAAGATGATTGCTAATCAGATAGAAACAGCTCAAAAAAGAGTTGAAGGTGTCAATTTTGACTCAAGAAAAAGAATTGTTGAGTATGATGATGTAATGAACCAACATAGAGAAATCTTTTATTCAAGAAGACATTCTGTAATGGTTACAAGTGAACATGCTCTGGGTAGATTCAATGATGGTCCAAGAGTTATCGATATAAATCTTCCAGAATATTCTGATCTTCTAGAAAAATATAGAGAGAAAGTAAAGCAATCTCAAGAACAGCTTGAAGATATGACTGAAGATCTACTAGCTTCTCAAGTAGATAATATTCTCTACTCTACTTACCCTGAAGGAGCTAAGTTTAAAGAAGAAACGGCAGAAAAACTTTTGGAGAGACTATCAAGATTCATTCCTGTTAATCTTTTACAAAAGGCAATGAATACCTCAGCTTCTAATTTAAAGAAGATCTTATTAGACATTAATGAAGATGGAAAAGATATCTATGAATATATTCATAATGTTGCAGAAGTAGCTTACGATGAAAAAGTAAAAGAGATTGGGGATGAATATTACAATGTAGTAAAAGCTGTCCAACTAGAATCTTTAGATAAAACCTGGGTTGATCATTTAGAAATAATGAAGGATGTTAGAGATAGTATTTCCCTAGCTGGTTATGCTCAAAGAGATCCACTTGTGGAATATAAGAACGCTGCATTCGAAATGTTTGAATCATTTATCTCAAATATTAATCAAGATGTAGCAAGAAAGATTATGCATGTAACAAAAGTTAGAAGAGTTCAACAGCCAGTTCAATCACTTAGAACCAATGAAGATGATGTGAGTGATATTCTAACTGGAGATAGAGAAATGCTACCAGGTGTTGATGGAGATCAACATAAAGCGTCAGATGTTATATCAGATATTGATAAAGCAGTGAAAAGACAACAAAGATCACTAAGAACTAATTCATCTGAGACGGGGAATAGAACAGTAAAATCAGATAAGAAGTACGGCAGAAACGATAAAGTAACAGTAAAATATTCAGATGGTAGAGTTGAAAAGAATGTTAAATATAAAAAAGTAGAAGCGGATGTAAATGCGGGAAATGCAGAAATAATATAGATATTTTAGTAGTGTCCAAAGATTTTTGGACACTACTGCAAAATTCTCTTTATTATTCCAACTTCGTTTAAATTGTTAATTCTATATCTTTGAAAAAATGTTTCCATTCTTTCTATTAATACGTTTGGGGCTAGCCAAACTAGTTCACTTTTAGACTCTATTGTACCATCGTCTACTCTATTTGAATCTTCTTGATTAACCAAAAAACATTCAAAATATAGTGTTGTTTTTTCAACTTCGACTTTCTTTCCGGTTTCTCCAAACCAGTCATCTTTAGCTACTATTGATCCTAAAAAGCGATCTATTTCAACAATTGCTCCAAATTCTTCTAGAGTACCTCTTTTTAAAGTATTCTCAATTGTTTCATTTGGTTGCATTGTCTCTCTCATTAATAAATATAGATTTTCATACTCTTTATATTTTTCAATAAAGTGACAAAGAATTTTTGTTTTATCTTCATTAAAAATAACAGCACCAATTGATATATGATAAGGATTTTCTGGTGATGCTTGAAAATAATTTTTCATATTTAATTATACAGACTATATTAATAGTTACCTAATTTCACTAATATCTTTTCTTGGTGTAATATTGATTTATATTACAAATATAATATGTCTGATCAAAACCCAAATCCAGCAACAGATAATGACCAACAATCAAATACTTCGCTAACCCCAGATTCAGAGACAGTACAAAGAATAAAAAATCTTGCAATTGTTGGTAAAGCAATCACCCAGATAGGTAGTGGGGATTCAAGCTATAATACAAGTTTTTTTGCTGCAAAAGAATCTTTACTTACATTTAAAGATGGAATTGATAGACTTCAATTAGATCCAGAGTCAAAAGAAGGTATTTATCAGCTTATTCAATACCTTAATAATAAAATAGACAAAAGAATGAAACAGGCAGAAATTGGCGGAGATGCTGTTTTTTCTTAACATTTTAGTGTATAATATAGACGTATTGCTCCGGAGCCTTGGTTAAGGCCCACTTTAAAATTTCGGAGCATAACGCTCCGGAAGTATGTTTTTCAAATTTCCCGAGTTTAACGTAATCAGTAGTGGTGAATGCGTGATGTGTGACCCCTTTTGGGCCATGCATGATATTGTATTTATTTAATTAGTTTTGTTATGGAAAATAAACAAAATACGAAAAGATTTGATAGAAACAAAAATAGGTCAAATCGAAAATTTTATGGAAAGAGAAACTCTTCTGGTCAAAATGATCAAAAAAGAGGTTCATCTTCAAGGTCTTATGGGAGAAATGACAATAGACCATTTAATAGATCTAGATTCTCTAAAGGTAGAAGATCTGGTAACGGTCGAAATAGACAAAGACTGGGAATTAATATACCTGTGGAAAAGCTTGTAAATAAAAGAATTGAGCTAGAAGAAGAAGCGCCTTACAAGCCTATGTTTAGAATAGAAGATCTTCCTGTGGATGAGAAGATTAAGAAGAATATTATTGCTAAGGGATTTTCTAATCTTACACCAATTCAAGATCAAGCTATTCCTGCTATCTCTGTAGGACAAGATGTTGTTGGTATTGCGGATACTGGTAGTGGCAAGACTGCAGCTTTTCTAATTCCTACAATTCAGAAAGCAATAAAAAACCCAAATAAAAAAACTTTGATTGTAACTCCAACTAGAGAGCTTGCACTTCAAATTAATAAAGAGTTTAGAAGTTTATCAGGTGGAACAAACATATATTCAGTTGTTTGTATTGGTGGAACAGATATGAAAAATCAAAAGTTCTTTTTACAAAAAAGACATCACTTTGTAATCGGTACTCCAGGTAGATTACTTGATTTAATAAATCAAAAAGCTATTAAAACAAATGAGTTTGATACTCTTATATTAGATGAAGTAGACAGAATGCTGGATATGGGATTTATTGAAGATGTTGACAAGATCATTAAATCATTACCAGAATATAGACAAACACTGTTCTTTTCAGCAACTAGTTCGAAACAAGTAGAAACACTAATGAGAAAGTTTTTAGCTGTAGATTTTGCAAAATTCTCAATGAAGAAAAGAGATACAAGCAAGAATGTTGATCAAGATATTGTGCCTATTCATAATTCAAATCAGAAAGCTGAAAAATTGTTAGAAATATTGGCAAAAGCTGAGGTTGAGAAAACAATAATTTTTGTTAGAACCAAAAGATTTGCAGATATATTATCAAATCAACTTTCAGATAGTGGACATAGAGTAGCAACTCTTCATGGAGATAAATCTCAAGCAAAAAGAAAAAGAAGCTTGGATATGTTCAAATACAATAAGGTTTCAATTTTAGTTGCAACAGATGTTGCAGCAAGAGGTCTTGATGTGCACAGAATGTCACATGTTATAAATTACGATATGCCTTTTGATATAGAAAGCTATGTGCATAGAATAGGGCGAACAGGTAGAGCTGGACGTTCAGGTACTGCAATTTTATTTGTAAGTCCAAGTGAAAAGCGTATGCTAGCTAATATTGAACGTGCTACAAGACAAAAAGTATCATTGATGGATGTGCCTTCTCTAGAATTAATAAATAGTAAGCGAGTTAATAAATTCAAAGATAAGATTACTAAGATTTTAGGAAAGAATAATGCAGATTTTAAATTTTTTAGTAATTTGATTAATGAATATAAAACAGAGCATAAAGAATCATCAATAGAGCATATTGCAACAGCATTAGCAGTATTGGCGCAAGGCGA
>JAGQLF010000063.1 GCA_020429545.1 Candidatus Dojkabacteria bacterium | reverse complement strand
ATCAATTACTCTTGTAACTACAGATGCTAATGTTTTTTCTTCGTTATATACAGGAATAATTAAACTAAGTAAGCGATATTTCAATTTGAATTAGTAAATCCATATATTTTAACAGAGATTAATAGTAGATGAATTCTAAATACGTATAAAAAATTTCCTATTGACTTCGTATTTTTACCTTCCTATACTGAAGTATTATTAGATATAATTTATTTTTTATTCTTAAACTCTACATGAAGAGTACACAAGAACAAAACAAGGAAGGATTCACTCTTATTGAAATCCTAGTTGTTGTTGCATTGATTGCTATTCTTGCAACAATTACATTTATTGCTATTAATCCAGCAAAAAACTTTAGAGATACAAGAAATGCAGAAAGAAGTTCAGATGTATTACAGATTCTTAACGCTGTAACACAATACACATCCGAGCAAGGCAATATTTTATCTGATTTAGGAACAATCCCAGCTTGCACAGGTACTCCTGCTACAATTGGATCAGGTGTAGGTAATATTGATTTAGCTGCTACATTAGTACCTGACTATATTGTAGGTATTCCTGAAGACCCAAGTACAGGTTCTGGAGATGGATCAGACACTGGATATACAATCTGTGAAGAAGGAACTGGAAGAGTAACAATTGATGCACCAGGAGTTGAAGGTGGTGGTTCAATTAGTGTTTCAAGATAGTATAAAGAACTAATTCATAGAAAGACCTCAAACATTGAGGTCTTTCTTTTTTTATCATAAACTGGAAGTATGGCAAAAAGTAAAGATACTAAAAATGAAGCTGTAGAACAAGAGAAGATAAAGCAACTTAGTGAAGCAGAACAGAAAATTCAAGAAGCAAACGCTACTCCAGTTGCATCTCAAACTGCAGAATCAACAGAAGAACGTGGAATAACTGGAATGTTAAACGATATTGTTCTAACAGCATTAAATAAGGGTGCATCAGATATTCACCTTGAACCTCATGAAGGCAAAATGGTTGTTAGATATAGAATAGATGGAATTCTAAAAGATATTTACAACATAGAAAAAAAATACGAAGAAACATTAGTATTTAAAATTAAGGTTAATGCAAAGCTAAGAACAGATGAACATTTTGCTCCGCAAGATGGAAGAATAAGATTTACTTTTGATCAAAAACTAGATACAAGAATCTCTATTTTGCCTACAGCTAAGGGCGAAAAAGTTGTTATACGTTTACTAACTCAAAACGGAAGATCATTTAAACTAGAAGATCTTGGATTTAGAGAAAATGAATTAGAAGTTGTAAAAAAGGCATATATGAAGCCTTATGGTTCTATTTTTGCTTCAGGTCCAACCGGTTCTGGAAAAACAACATCACTATATGCAATTTTGCAGACAATAAATTCTCGTGAGATTAATATTACTACTGTAGAAGATCCAGTAGAATACGAAATTGATGGTGTTAATCATGTTCAAATTAATAAAAAGGCGGGTTTAACTTTTGGTGATGGACTTAGATCAATTTTAAGACAGGACCCAGATGTAATAATGGTTGGAGAAATTAGAGATTCTGAAACGGCAAAGATTGCTACAAATGCTGCACTAACAGGACATTTAGTGCTTTCTACGATTCACACAAATGACTCAGTTACAACAATTCCAAGACTTATAGATATGGGAGTTGAACCTTATCTTGTTGCAACTACAGTGAACCTTGTTATTGCACAGAGATTGGCAAGAAAGATAGATCCAACAAAAAAACAACCGAAGAAGATTTCTCAGGAAGAATATAATGAACTAAAGTTATACAGGCCAGATATAGCTGCACATCTAAAAATAGGAGATCAAGTATTTGAACCTGTAGTTTCTACTCAAGGATCAACAGAAGATGGTTATAAAGGTAGAGTTGGTCTATATGAAGTTCTGGAAATTACTGAAGAAATACGAAAGATAATTATTTCTGGTGCAAACACCGATCAAATATATAACCAGGCCAGAAAAGAGGGTCTAAAATTAATTTTAGAAGATGGAATTGAAAAGATGAGGGAGGGATTAATTAGCTTATCAGAATTAATTAGAGTTACAGCATTAAAGGAGTAATTATGTCAGAAGAAAAAATATCTTTGCAACAACCCAAATTGGCTAGCCAAACTCAAACTCCTGCCGTCACGGATAAAAAAGATGTACCTGCTCCACAACCTGATTCTAGTTCAAAAAATACACAGGTAGAGTCTGCATCAGAAATAAAACCATCTAATGGTGAAAAAGCCTTGCCTCAGTCAGACAAGAAGGCTAAAAAGAAAAAAAAGAAAGGAGGACAAATTTACTTTACTGGAATATCCAAGCTTGTAGTTCTTGTATCCATTAGAAATCTATATTTGATGTTACGGTCAGGATTAGCATTAAATGAAGCAGTTAGGACATTAGCTGATCAAACACCAGATGAAAGATTACAAAAAATATATCTAGAAATTGGAGACAAGATAGATGGCGGACAGAATTTAGCTGATTCAATGAAAGATTATCCAAAAGTATTTTCTGATATTATCGTTTCAGTTGTTACAGTTGGTGAGCAGGGGGGAACATTAGAAAAGAATTTACTGTTTTTAGCCGACTATCTTAAGAAAGCACATACACTTGGTAAAAAAATTCAAGGAGCCTTAATATATCCTGGAATTGTATTTTTATTAACATTTGTAGAAATGTTAGGAGTGATCTTTTTAATATTGCCTAAACTTGAGGACCTATTTACATCTTTTGAAGATATACCTTCTATGACAAAGGCAATTTTAACTGGGTCTCAATTTATCAGAGAAAATTCAATTATTCTTGCTATTTCGCTTGTAGTAGTTATAGGTTTATTCTTTTTATTCTTGAGATCTAAATCGGGTAAGCGCTTTAAAGATATAGCTGGCCTAAAAACACCTGTTATAAAGAAATTAAATGAAAATAATATATTAGCTTCATTCGCTAGAACTTTGAGTATACTTTTAGAAACGGGTATACCTCTGGTTAATGCTCTTGATATTGCAACAAGCACCGTTAGTAATTCTGTATATAAAAAAGTTCTAGAAAAGGTTGTAGCTGATGTTAAAAGTGGAAGAAGTGTAGCTGATTCACTTTCTGATTATGATAAGCATTTTCCACCTACTTTTATAAAAATGATTGAAGTTGGAGAAAGTACAGGTACATTAGAAGAGAATCTTGGTTATTTATATGATTATCATGCAGAAGAAGTTGAAGAACTTGCCAATAACTTATCAACTTTGCTCGAGCCACTATTATTAATTGTAATTGGATTTATGATTGGAGGGTTGGCTCTAATAATTATTGGTCCAATATATCAATTAACTGGTAGTATCAATGAAGTTTAAAAAAGCGTTTACCCTTATTGAAGTACTTTTAGTTTTTGCAATATTGTCATTTACTGTAGCTTTTGCAGTTCCAATTGCTATTAGAGAATTTACGCAAAATTATTTAGATTCAACTGTTACTACTTTGAAATCTGATATTTACGTTCAACAACAGAAGTCTTATACAGGAATAGATAATTCTTCCCACGGAATAGCTTTTTTTAATGACAGGTATATTTTATTTACAGGAGATAGTTATGCCCTAGCTTCAGATACAGAAGTATTTATTTTAGATAACGGAATCTCAATAAACAATATTGATTTTGAAAGTGGTAATGAGCTTATTTTTAGCTTAGGGTTGAAGACACCAGTAAGTGAAGGTAGTTTTGTAATTTCAAATGAGGCAGATTCAATATCAGTATCAATAAACTCAGCAGGAATAATCGAAGCAATATGAAAAAGATATTATTTAGAAAAAAAGGATTTGCATTAGTTGAAATAATTCTTGCAGTTGGACTTTTCGCTATCGTTTTCACTTCTGTGGTACTTTTTAGTATCGACGCATTAAGAGTTGACGTTAATCAACGAACCAAGTTTAAAGCACAGATCTTAATTCAAGAGACAGTACAGAGTTTAAAAATTCTTAGAAGTGATGATTGGAGAGAAATCTTATCAATAGCTGATGAAAATCCTAAACATTTAGTAATAAATAGTAATGCAGTAGAAATAGTTGAAGGTGAATTAACTAATGACGATATAACAGTAAGTTTTTCGGTTAGCCCTGCAGAAAGAGGTAGTACTAATGAATTTGTCACCTCATCTGGTAATCTAGATTCAACAACAAGAATGATTACTGTAACAGCATCATGGAATAGCATTGAAGGAACACCAGTTTCACTAACATCTTCCTTCTTCTTGAATAGTTGGCAATCTGCAGAATGGTTTGACTCACTTGAGACCGATTTTCAATCAGGAAATTTAGATACAGTTGTGGTTTCAAATAATTTTGATGGTGAAGTTGAATTAGAAAGCTTATCTTATTCTAACTGGTGTCAACCAGAATTAACACAAACAATTTATAATATTCCAGGATCTGGTATTCCAACAATAGTTAGTTCTATACCTGGGAAAGCATTTTTAGGTTCTACCTCCTATTCATTACAGAATTTAGTAATTGATCACACAACTGATCCTGCTGGTGTAAACATTGAAGCAGAATTTAATGGTTATTCTACTACTGCGATCACTGGAGATGAAAGTTACACATATTTAGCTACGACAGATGATAATAAAGAAATTGTAATTTTAGATACAGATACTGCACCTTATTCAGAAATAGGTTATTTTAATGCAAGTGGATCAACAGATGCAACAAGCGTTGCAATAAGTGGTAATTATGGTTTTATGGCACAAGGTAGAACCTTTAGATCATTTGATCTTAGCTCAAAGAGTGGATCTAGATCTCAGCTTGATTCAATTAATACAGGAATCTTTTTTAATGCATATATTTCGGAGATTGAAATTAGAGGAAACTATGCATTTGTATCTCTTTATAATGACTGGTATGAGTTGGCAATAATAAATATATCTAACCCAAGTAATCTAAGTGTTACTAAATATAAAGAATTAAATTACTCTCAGTCCTCTGATTTATTTGTAAGTGAAGATGGGAATAGAGTGTACATTGGTACAACCTATTCAAGCAGCTTTGATGAGTTTTATATACTCGATACAACTAATAAGTCAGGCTCACTTCCTATTTTAGATTCATATGATACGAGTGGTATGAGTGTTACAGGAAATACAGTTATAGATAACAGAGCAATAATTGTTGGTTACAACGGACAAGAATATCAGGTGCTAGATACTTCAAACATAAATAATGTACAGTATTGCGGAGGACTAGATGTTCCAGCTGGATTAAATGGTGTTACTTCTGTTCGTGACAGTGTTTCAGGTGACGTGTTTTCTTATGTGATTGGTAATTCTTCAACAGAAGAGTTTA
>JAGQLF010000062.1 GCA_020429545.1 Candidatus Dojkabacteria bacterium | reverse complement strand
TAGAGTTGCACTAACTGCCCTAACAATGGCTGAATACTTTAGAGATAAAGAGCAAAGAGATTTACTTTTGTTTATTGATAATATTTTTAGATTTACTCAAGCAGGTTCTGAAATGTCTGCACTACTTGGTAGAATGCCATCAGCAGTTGGTTATCAACCAACACTAGCTACAGAAATGGGTAATCTACAAGAAAGAATTACATCAACAGAAAAAGGATCAATAACATCAGTACAAGCTGTTTATGTTCCTGCTGACGATTTAACAGATCCAGCACCTGCAACAACATTTGCTCACCTTGATGCAACTGTAACTCTAAATAGATCATTATCTGAACTAGGAATTTATCCTGCTGTTGACCCACTAGATTCAACTTCTACAATTTTAGACCCCAATGTTGTAGGTAAAGAACACTACGAAGTAGCAAGAGAAGTTCAAAGAATTCTACAAAGATACAAAGATCTGCAAGATATTATTGCAATTTTGGGTATGGAAGAGCTTTCTGACGAAGATAAATTAGTTGTTTCAAGAGCAAGAAAAATACAAAGATTCTTTTCTCAACCATTCTTTGTTGCAGAACAGTTTACTGGTAACCCAGGAATTTATGTTCCTGTAGAAGAAACAGTTGCAGGATTTAGAGAAATTCTAGATGGAAAAGCAGACGATGTTCCAGAATCTGCATTCTTCTTAAAAGGAAATTTAGATCATGTCAGAAAAGAAAGTAAGAAATAATGACCGTAAAACTAGTAACACCACAAGGAATAATCATTGACAGTAATAAAGTTGATAAACTAACTATCCCAACTGAAGAAGGAATAATCACTATTCTAGAAGATCACGTACCAATGATTTCTATTGTTTCAACTGGAGAAGTAGTTGTTGGTTTTGAAAATGATACAGACGATGAAATTTTAGCAATTTCAAAAGGTATTTTAGAAATTGGACAAAATAGTGAGATTCATATCTTGGCAGATACAGCGGAGCGTGCACCTGAAATTGATATAGATAGGGCTGAACAAGCGAGACTTGCAGCAGAAGAATTCTTAAAGAAACAACATAATTTAGAAGATGTTGATTTTGCAAGAATCCAAGCAAAGATAGAAAAAGAACTAGCAAGAGTAAATGTAGGGAAAAAGTGGAGAAAGTAATCTCCACTTTATTTTTTATTATTGTTCAGGGCTACGGAAAAACAAATTTCCATCATTATCCTCATCTATTATAATCTGATTCTGAAGTATATAAGCTCTTGAATTTAAATCTCCAATTTTTTCTAATCTTCTATGCTGACTTGCAATCTCTTCTAACTTCAAACCAGAATGGTGATCTTTAATTAATTGTGTCAATTCCTTTTTAGTTCCTTTAGTTAGAGTTGGAACAACAATCATCGCATTATTAGTTATAATTTCTTCCGTTGTAGCATTTTTCATACCTTTAACATTGCTGTATCTTGGAACTTCCTGTCTTATTACTTTTGCATAAGATAACTTGAGATTATTTTGTAAAGTTTTAGGAAGCTCTTCAATGAATTCATTCCATGAATTTACTTCACTTTCATTATGTACATCAACTTCTTCTCTTTTACGCCATAATATTTCTGGAACAGGTCCAAGTTCTATAGGTCTTCCAAGTCCTAGAAAATCTGAAATTTGACCTTCCTTTATCGCTACACTTAGAATATACTTGTCTCCAATTTGCTTGATGATTTCTTCTCTTTTATTTTGAATTGCATTAATAACACTTAAAAGCTCTTCATAATCAGTATTTATATCTATTATCCCAATATCTTCATTTACCTGATGAACTAATGCTTGCACATTAACAATAGTTTCTTCATTAACACTAGATTT
This sequence comes from Candidatus Dojkabacteria bacterium, assembly GCA_020429545.1. Taxonomy (GTDB): domain Bacteria; phylum Patescibacteriota; class Dojkabacteria; order J137; family J137; genus JAGQLF01. Next base: position 3,525 of record JAGQLF010000062.1, on the reverse strand, counting down.
AGCTTGATTTTCTTTCCTGCTAGCACGAAACGCTAGTAATCCACCTATTGAAATACCTGAGATTGCTAGTAAACCCGCTATAAATAATCCTCCACTTTGAAAGTGATTATCTCCTGAAATATCCATAAATTCAGATATATATTCAAAATCATATCCATCAACATATTCCATAAGGGATTGTTGAGCATTTGGATATAACACTTCTTCATAAAATTGCTTACTCATAATAAGATCTGAGTTAGGATTTACTAATTGATAAGCTTCCACAAATTCTTCATACATATTATTATTAGAAATTTGTAAAAGTGCAGAGTATATTTCATTTGGTATTTTAAATTCAAGATCTTCTGATTCAACTTCAGAACCGTCTTTAGTATATTGAGGATTCAAACCAAACTGTTGTACGTGACTAGCAAAGCAGGTTATTGTATCTTCATTGTTAATTGCAACTTCTACCTGCTTCAAACGCTCTACTATAAGGGAGTCTATTGCTATTTGAACATATCGATTTAAAAACTCAATAAATTCTCCGTCACTTCCCTGTTCCTCGTATTTAGAATAAACTCTTTCAAGATTAATTCCAGCTGCATTAATTATTCTCCCACTATATTCAAATTGTGCTAAAGAAATCATTCTATCAGATCGAATGTTATCACTTAAAACAATGGCACTTAATCCTCCTTGTTCACATATAACATTATCTTTCCCAAATATAGCAAGATTCATTCTTTTCATTGATTCAAGATATGTTTTGGAAATTCTGTCGGCCATGAATCCTCCGTCAAAATTGTCATTAACCTCTATATTTGCGGGAAACATCAAGGCAAAATGAGTTAGCCCAGTTTCTGGCACTTCAAGGTTATTTGAGAAAGCAACAAATCCATTTTTGTCATTCATGAAGTAATCTGCTACTCCCATCATAATTTCATCGCTATCAGATCTTGTAATAGGGTTTGGGATTACATCTGTTGGCTGCTGATTTTTATTTGTTACAAATAAGTGTAAGTTTCTACCATCGTCGTAGGTATATTGCATTACAGTAAACTCATCAATGCTAGAGTTCATATTTATTTCTTTAAAAAGTTGCGCGATTATATCATAACTAAAAGCTAACTCTATCTTGGTTTGTGCTGATACTCAATAATTAATCTACCAAGTGCAAGTGAATAACAAATACAAGAAGATACTTAACTTTTTTAATTTAGAGGAGTAAAATTCCGGTAAATATATCTTACATTTGTTCTATGAAAGTTCTCAAGATTGGTGCTATTTGGTGCAATACATGTAATGTAATGAGGCCCCGTTGGAAAGAACTAGAGGCTCAAAATCCAGAATTAAAAACAGAGTATTATGAGTATGATGATAACCCTGAACTAATGCAAAAATTAAAAATTTCTGAGGAATTAGTACCTGTTTTCATCTTTATGGGTAATGATGGTAAAGAGTTAGATAGAGTTGCTGGTGAAGTAGATAAAGATAAGTTGCAAAGCTTAATAGATAAATACATTTCAAAATAAATAGGATGAAAAGGATTTTTAGAATTTTCATTTTGTTTATTTTCGCCTTTTTCTTGAATTTCGCTAACGCATCAGAGATTCATGCTGAATCTGATTCAAATAATATCGAGATTATGTTTTTTTGGGGTGATGGTTGTCCACACTGTAAAAAAGCTAAGCCTTTTTTAGAAAGCATACTCAAAAATTATGATGGAGTTTCCTACACTGATTATGAGGTATATAACAATTCTGAAAATGCTATAAAACTCCAAGAAGTAGCAATTGAGTTTGGACTAAGCCACTTAGGCGTACCTCTAACAATAATTAATGATAAAGTTATTGTTGGCTATAATTCAGATGAAACTACAGGGCAAGAAATAATACGAACAATTGAGCAAGAATTAGATTCTCAACAAATAAATCCAGACAATGAAAATACTAATAATGAAGAATCAGAAAAAATTAGTGTTCCAGTTTTAGGTGAAATAGAGCCTAAGAATGTATCACTTCCAATCTTGGCAATTGTATTGGGAATTGTTGATGGATTTAACCCCTGTGCAATGTGGATTCTAATTTTTCTTATCAGTATGCTTATTTCTGTAGAAAATAGAAAAAAATTGATTATTTTAGGTACAACCTTTATTGCAACATCAGGATTTGTTTATTTTCTTTTCATGATTGCTTGGTTAAATTTCTTTCTATTTGTTGGAGCCATTACTTGGATTAGAACATTAATTGGATTTTTAGCAATCATTTTTGCTATCTATTCGTTCTATAAATTTAATAAAGAAAGAAAAGGTGGATGTGTAACAGTTTCAAAAGAGAAACGAAAAAACATATTCTCAAAAATCACTACAATCATAAAGGAATACAATTTGCCTTTAGCTATTTTAGGTATGATGATTTTAGCTGTATCAGTTAACTTTATTGAGATTTTGTGTTCTGCAGGATTGCCAGCAATCTTTACGCATGTGTTAAGCCTTCAAGACCTAAGTCCAGTTTATTACATATTCTTAATGCTGCTATATGTTTTCTTTTTCATGATTGATGATTTGTTTATTTTTCTAGTTGCAATTTTTACTTTAGAAATAACAGGCATTCAAAATAAATATACAAGCATTTCACGAATTATTGGTGGAGTAATAATGTTGATTATAGGTTTGTTGCTGATCTTTTCACCAGGTACTTTGCTAATGGGATAAATAATTATTCCACACATAACCTGGTATAATTACCTTATGGATAGTAATAGTAGTAAAAAAAGAATTTTAACTGGTGATAGGCCAACTGGGCCTCTTCATTTAGGTCATTATGTTGGTTCAATTGAAAATAGAGTTAAGCTGCAAGATGAATATGATTTGTTTTATTTAATTGCAGATGTTCAAGCACTAACAGATAACCATGATAATCCAGAAAAGGTAAGAAATAATGTGTTGCAAGTCGCACAGGATAATTTAGCTTGTGGATTAGATCCAAATAAAAGCACAATTTTTATTCAATCAAAGATTGCTGAAATTGCAGAGCTAACTGTATTCTTTATGAATTTAGTCTCTTTAAATGAAGTGCTTAGAAATCCAACAGTAAAGACTGAAATCAAAGAAAAAGATTTCGGTGACTCTACTCCATTTGGATTTGTCGCTTACCCAGTAAGCCAAGCTGCTGATATTTTAGTTGCTAAAGCAAACTTAGTTCCTGTTGGTAAAGACCAAGCACCAATGATTGAACTGTCCCGTGTAATTGCAAGACGGTTTAATACAACTTACGGTGTAGAAATTTTTCCTGAACCAGAAGCTTATTTTGGAGTCGAGAAAAATTTAGCTGGAACAGATGGAGATGTAAAGATGAGTAAATCAAAAGGTAATACAATAAATTTAAATGATGACGAGGAGACTGTAAAAGAAAAAGTTAAGAGAATGTATACAGACCCAAACAGACTAAAAGCAACTGATCCTGGAAAAGTTGAAGGTAATCCTGTATTTATTTATCACGATATGTTTAATGAAAATAAAGATGAAGTTAATGACTTGAA
>JAGQLF010000061.1 GCA_020429545.1 Candidatus Dojkabacteria bacterium | reverse complement strand
CCTTAGCTTTTAATTCTTAACTCTTTAGCTTTCTCTAAAAGAGTTTCTTTTTTATTCAAAAGAGGATCGTCAATAACCATTTCTAATAATTCTTTTAAAATATCACCCATTTCTTTTCCTCCTTCAATTCCTATCTCAGCTAAATCATGACCATTAATATCTAAATCTGTAACTTTTAGTGCCATGTCGCTTGCTCTAACACGCGAAACTCTGGCAGCTAAAACATCTATTTCTTTAGGATTAAATGGTGCTTTCGGATTTGAGGTTGCGTCTGCAATTCTTAACTTAAATAAATCATCAATCGCGTCTTCACCTCCAACATTCATAATTAATCTTCTTATTGCTCCATCTGTCCATCCATAAGCATTTGGATCGGCAGATTCACCTTTTATTTCTGGCTCTAAGTGGCTATCTTCTGGCGCTACATTTGATGCTCCTAAATTTTCTTTTCTCCAATCTCCTGATGGGTAATAAAACATGTGCCATCTAATTAGTTTTACTGTTCTTTCAATTTCGGCATTTGGAAATTTTAGTCTTTGCATAATCTCTTTTGTCATTTCGGCTCCTTTTTGATCGTGTCCATAAAAGTGAGTTCCTTTATCATCTTTGCTAATTGTTCTTGGCTTTCCAATATCGTGGAAAAGAGCAGCTACTTTAATAGAATCCTCTGCAACATCACAAGTTTTTAAGCTATGCTCAAATACGTCTTCTACATGAAATTCTGGTTGTGTTACATCTATTCCTTCTAGTAGTTCTGGAATAAATAAAGTCAGAATTCCTGCATCTTTCATTAATCTAAGACCAACTGATGGCTTTGGTGATTTTAACAGTAGCTTCAAAAATTCGTCTCTGAACCTTTCAACAGAGATCTGTTTAGTTATATGGTTTGTCTGCTTCATTGCCTCAAAAGTAGCAGGTTCAATTTCAAATTCTAGTTGTGCTGCTAATCTGCAACCTCTAACTGTTCTTAATCCATCTTCTGAAAATCTTTCTATTGGTTCCCTAACTGCCTTTATGATTTTATTTTCTAAATCTGATATACCGCCATATGGGTCTACCAATATTTCTTGTATGTTTACATCGCTTTCGTCAAAATTTTGTAAATCAAGCGCAATTGCATTTATTGTAAAATCTCTTCTGGCTAAATCTTCTTCAATTGTTTTTGTGAATTCCACTTTTGTTGGCCATCTTCCACCAACATAATCTGCATCTGATCTGTATGTTGTGACTTCTACATCAAATCGTTCTCCCTGCTCATTTTCTGAAACAACAATTATTGTTCCAAATTTTGCACCTGTTGGTACTGTTTTTTGAAATATTTTTTGAATATCTTCTGGATATGCATTTGTTGCAATATCGTAATCTGTTGGGATTTTTTCTAAAAGAACATCTCTAATACTTCCTCCAACTAAGTAAGCTTCAAAACCAGCTGCTTGTAGATCTTCTGCAATTGAGATTACGTAGTTTGGAATTAGTTCAATAAATTTTGGAATTGTTAGGTCAATCATATTTTACATCAATATTGAAGTTATTATATCAGCTTAAAATAGAAAGTAGTAAGTAGATGAGTAGAAAGTGGTACCCGAGGAGGGAGTCGAACCCTCACGCCTATAACGGCAACGGATTTTAAGTCCGCAGTGTCTACCATTCCACCACCCGGGCTTACTAATAATCTTTTCTTTTACGAATGAAAATAGTAAAAGAATTAGATTATTGTAATCCCGATAGATGCAAATCTATGATTTGCTATCGCATCGGGATAAATTAACTGCCATACTCTAAATTCTTCTGAATTATAGATTAGCTAAAGATTTTTTACAATACTAGAAATTATCAAGAAGCTTATAGCATGGAGGTTATACATCAATTTATGTGTCTGAAACGTTTTACTGTTTCTCCTTCAAATTTAACATTATCAAAGAATTCGTCTAGTGGTCGCATAAATTTTATACCTGGATTATCTTCTGATTCATATACAACTCCTACGACTTGCGTTGATTCAATTATCACGAACTCTTTTACTTCATACTTTTTATCTGGATTTTTATAATGCACCCATTCACTACCAAGCTTAATCTGCTCTGATGCACTTGTGAGCATGTGCTGAAGTTCTTCGTAAGATTTTCTCATTTTTTTGCTCTTAGTTTATATGCTGGTAATTTGCCCTCTCCAACATTAATTTTATAAGTGTGGAAACTATAGCCATCAAGCTTTGCAGAAATATTATATGTAACTCCTTTCTGCAATTTTTGTGAGCTTGCAAAACGGCCATCTTTACCACTTACAGCCAATATATCACGATTGCCTCCCTCATCGTCAAATATAATCTCGGCTCCTTCTAGTGGTTGGTCTTTTTGGTCAACTACAATTCCAAAAACGAACTGTCCTTCAACATCATCTGTAATAGAAATCTTTTTATTTGGATCTGGTTGTTTTTCATTACCGTCCATCAATCTTACTTCATGCATAAGGTCATTTATCCTGTGCAAAATATCTGCTTCTCTATCCTTATATTTTTGATCTTTACCAATAGATTGCATTTCTAGCTTTAATTTTTGAATTTCTGCAATGTACTGTTCTCTCGTTTTTGGTTCCGTTGTTTTAGGTACTTCCACTTGAGTCTGAACTGGTTCTTGTTCTTGAACTTTTGGTTTCTGTCCTTTAAAAACATCTGTCATCAGTCTATCAATATTATTTTGTCTAATTGGTTCATCAAGCTCATCTGTAGTTTGTGTTGGTGGCAGTGGTGTACTTTTTCTTGGATTATCTCTGGCTGATAGTAGTTTATCTATAGAAACCTCATCTAAATCTACTCTTCTTTTACTTTTGCTAGTACTAATTTTTTGCTGAGAGTTTACCGTTTTCTTGGTTGTTCCCTCTAGCACGTTCGGAGCTTCTGTAGTAAAAAAATGTACCCAAACATACCTTGGAGAAATGAAAAGAGCTTTTAGATAATTAGAAAGCCAAACACCAAATCTTGGTACAATTGCTAAACTAACTCCAATAAATAAAGATATTCCTACTAATGGCCACTTAATAATTGCAGGCATTGGTATTAAAAAAATAACCAAAGCTACGAGTGCACCCATTAGCAGTTTTAAGAACTGTTTTAGAGTAAAACTACCGAATAGTTTGAATTCGGTATTTAGAATATCTTGTGGGACTGGATGTGGTTCCATTATTCAAGTTTATATTAATGAAGATTGTTTTGCTAGTAGGTTATACCGAACTCTTGGTCAAATTTAGCTACAGCAGATTCAAATGACACTAATCCATAGTTTCTTTGTAGTTGTTCATTTATTTGATTAAAACTAAAGTTAGTTACAAATTGATTATCTGTCTTAATTTTTTGTATATCTTCACTTATTTGATTCGTGAGTGTTCTACCAATTTCAAATCTATTTTCTTTTATAACATCTAAATAAGTTCTTATTGCTTTAAGAAGTTCCTCTGTTGCAGGATAAATTTTTAACATATCTATTAACCTTAGAACATGTGAGCCAATAAATTGTGGTTTTAAGTTAAAAAAAATATTCATATGCCCAGAGATTGCTCTAATAGATGTTTTATCTATTGATTTCATTTCATCCAGAGTTTCTGGCCATTTTGCTGTTTTTCTACTAAAGTATGGATCTAATATTGTATAGCATAGTCCCTGGTTTGTTTGAGTTAATAACAAAATTTGACTATGTGACATTTGCGTAGCAGAATAATTGTATGGTGGTAGTATAAGATCTTGAGAAAAGTCAGCGCCAATATCATATACCAAAATTTTAGAAAATATATCTTCACCAAATTTTCTCTTTAAAAGTATATTTGCTAATTCTCTAACACTTCCGTTAAATATATTACATTTAGTTGGGCCAGGGTTTTCAAGATCAATAAGATTTACAGGCCTACTTGCTAAAACCTCTAACGCTGCTATAGGATTATGGTTTGATGTACCATTCCAGGCTACCAATGTAGCAAAATTTAAAATATCTTCAATTGTAGATAACCCTTCTATTGTTTGATTATGTTTTTCTAATGCAGAATCTATCGTTTCTGTTAATGATTGCTCTATCTCTTCATTAAAATATAGAGTGTGATTTTTAAAAGCGTCTGACCTAAATATGGTTTGATTAATTTTTTGTAAATTATCTACATCCAGGTCATCCAAAGGAGTTGGAGTAAAACTATTCTCTACATTTGACTGTGCTTCAATTTCATTTTTTAATGAAGTTAGCACATCTAAATCTACTTGTTGATAATTATTAGTGGAATTGTTATCAAGATACCCATCCATAGTTATATTGATTTCAGTATATTTTCATATAAAAACCCTCTAGAAAGCAACCTCTGAACAATCTTCTGTTTCTTTTTATACTCATCTGTCTCTTTTATTTCTTTCTCAAACTTCTTTATCAGTTCTTTTATCTTTTCTTGTTGATCATCTTTATTTACTAATTCTTTTATAGATTTATCAATAATACTCTTTGCAATTCCCTTTTTAATTAAATCGCTTCTAATTCGCTGCTCTCCATATTTATTACTAATTAATCTTTGCGAAACAAACCATTTTGCAAATTCAGAATCATTAACTGTACCTTTTTGCTCTAGTGTATTTAAAACTGAATTTACTGAAGATTCATCTAGCTCTTTTTTGTAAATTAGGTAATCAGAAAGTTCTTTTCTACTTCTTGGCCTAATGAATATATATTTTAAAGCTTTTTCTTTAATAAAATTTTCTTTTGAAAGTTGTTCAATTTCAGATTTAATTTCTGAAGTAATATTTTTACCTTTATGAATTTGAAATTCTAGAAGTGTATCTTTGGAAATTGAACACCAAAATTTATTATCTAAAAATAGATTAACATTATCTTCGTTTCTCTTTTGCTGAATTATTGAAGTTATTTGCATGAGTATAGAATACCATGGACTAGCCTCTGGCTACGAGCTTCTAGTTATGAGCTTTTTTCTCTCCTTACAGGAGAGGATGAATTCCAGCGAAGCTGGAAGAAAGGTGAGGTCATTAGATTTCTCCTACTCCTTGGAAGCAGAAAGGGCACATACGCTATGAGCTCTGATATCGCAGTTCTCAGCAATTATGATTCAATAGGATTACCATCTTCATCTGTTGGAATACCCTTTTCTATTTCATCATTGCTGGGAGCATCTTTAACTTGTGAAGAATCAGATAAACCAAGTCTTACAAGATTCTCTACAACTTTCTGAGTATCATATGATTTGTTTCCCATCTGTCTTCTTATTCGCTTATCTAGACTGTCCCTGGCTTCTTTACTCAGCTTTATTGTTGTCCCACCTGAAGAAAATAAATCATTTTCACTTCCTTTTTTAGGTATTTTATTCAGTTGTTCATCCTGAAATCTATATCCAATAGGAAGTTTATTAGTTCTCTCATATATAGCTTGAAGATTAGATGGTAAATTATTTTTGTCAACAATTTTAGGGTTATCTT
>JAGQLF010000060.1 GCA_020429545.1 Candidatus Dojkabacteria bacterium | reverse complement strand
ATTCAAATATAAAAGAAAAGATGTCAGAGACTCAAGCACTATTCGGAGGTGAGATCTCTGGCCATTTTTATTTTAAGGAAGATTTTTTTGGTCATGATGATGCAATTTATGCAATGCTTACACTCTTATCTATTTTAGAAAAATCAGGAAAGAAAATTGATGACTATTATGATGAGCTAAATAGATATATAACAAGTCCAGAGATTGTTATTAATAATTCAGGGTACGGCCATGGCCGTACCCTGAACGAAACTTATGAAGATATAAAAAATCAATTAATCTCCAAGTTCCCGAATTCACAAAAAGCAGAGATTGATGGAATTCGGTTAGATATGCCAGATGGAATGATCGTTATACGTCCATCGCAAACAAGCCCAAGTATTAAGATTCGGTTTGAGAGTAAGGATAAAAGCATTTATGATGATATGAAACAAAATTTAGATTCTATTCATTATTAGTTTTCCAAAGTTTACCGTCAGCAACAAAGTCTCTAAATTCTGGAGTTGCGATTTCAAAATGCTCAAAAATTGGAAGCATATAATATCCAATATCCGGTCCAAATTTATAAATTGCATAGAAATCATCTTTATTATCATAGCCTTTAATAAAAGTTCTAAGTGGTATATTTGATAGAGTTCCATCCTCATTTTCTCTTTGTGTATATCTTAACATTGCGTTAAGTCCTTGCTTAAATCGCCTAAATTTAATGTTGTGCTCTGCTATTGCCTGCTTAAGTTCGGGTATGGTTGCATCAGGATTACTTTGAAAAACAGGTGTAAGTGCTTCAATCGTTCTAAAAGTTAATTCATCACTTTCTGCCGATTCTTTTTCTTCTTCCATGATTTTTTATTAAAAACTAAGATTCATTAAATATACTAGTTGCGTATTTTGCTCAATATCTTCTGCCATTGTATAATTACTAGTCTAAAAAAATAATACCATGAATTCAGATTACGAAATATTATTATTCTACAAATATATAAATATTGAAAATCCAGAAGAGTTAATGCAAACTCAGAGGGAGATGTGCACACGTCTTGGTTTAAAGTGCCGAACAATTATTGCTAAAGAGGGGATAAACGGAACGCTAGAAGGATTAAAAGAAAACACACAGAAATATATAGATGAAATGAGCAAAGATAAAAGATTTGCAGATGTGCACTGGAAACGTTCAGTTGGAACTGAAACAGGAGATGCATTTCCAAGAATTAACATAAAGGTTAGAGATGAAATTGTATCTTTACATGTTGATGGTCAAGAAGACGTTGGTCCACTGAATAAGCTTGAAGATGGTCGTCCAGCCACAGCAGAATATATAACAGCAGATGAACTGCATGATTTATTAAACTCTGATGAAGAGTTCTACATAATTGACATGCGAAACGATTACGAACATAAGATTGGATATTTTGAGAACTCAGTTCTACCTCCAATGAAAAACTTTAGAGAACTTCCGGAATTAGTTGAATATTTAAACGACTTTAAACATAAACAAGTTGTAACAGTTTGTACTGGTGGAATTAGATGCGAAAAAGCTTCAGGATTTTTGTTAAAACTTGGTTTTACAAATGTACGTCAACTATATGGAGGTATTGTTACCTACATGGAAAAATATCCAAACGAGCACTTCAAAGGAAAGCTTTATGTTTTTGACGGAAGAACAAAAATGGGTTTTAAAATTGATGATGAAGCTCACGAAGTAGTTGGACACTGTGACAGATGCGGAAAGATTTCTGATAACTATGTAGATTGTGCATATATTTATTGTGGCGGGCATAGGCATATTCTTTGCTGCGAGGATTGTTTGCATGAATCTGGGATAGCTTTCTGTTCAGATTTATGTGAAGAGAAATATTTTGAGTTGGGAGTTGAGAAGTAAAAACTACAGCTCTTCAGTTCCCCCCATCAATTTTATTACGTTAGCTCTTGTTAATTCTTCTGGACTTTTTACAATAACATCTTCCCAATTAACAGGATTGTATTCAAGGTTAGCTGTGTCATAAAAACTTAACTGACCTGTTGGATCTGAAACTAGATAGTAAGTAGAATCAAAGTCTTGTTCAAAACCTTCCGAAAAAGCATCATCTATTTTAAACGTAAGCCATGAACCATTTGCTAGTTCAATAATGGAAACACCAGACATTGAAGCATCGTCACCAAGTGAGAGATAGATAATTTTTGGAGATTCTTGATTGATAAAACCATTTAAATACAGAGATCTAATTAGCTGAGCATCATAATCCCTGTCAAAGTTGTCGATATCAAAATCTTCTTCTGTTGGAGCTAGAGGTAATGTTGGGGTATCTGGGCTATTTATTTCCATAGTATATTTTTTTTATTAATATGATTCTAGCACTATTGATCCTATTCTTTTCATCATTTTTTGATAATTAATCTACAGACCTCAATTAACCTTCTTTTCTAATTTCTAATATTCTGATCATGCTACGTAAATTTTGAATAAATCTTTTTATCTCTGGTGTATATTCAAATTGTGTATTATCGTTTGGAAAAGTATAGAGTTTAGACTTATGTCGGATTAATCTGAAGCCATGTATTTCATCTAATAAATTGTTTGTTTGGAAAAGTATATATTCAGTTAAAGTTTTATCTCCAATTTCATCATAAATTAATTCTTTTTCTGCCATCTCTTCTTCAATATTAGTTGGAATATGCTTGTCACCTCTAGCTTCAGCTAGCATTTCCTCATTATCTATTAAGCCTTCCCTCGCTAGATCTAGATTTCCTTCATTTATTTGATAATCAATATACTCAGCAACAGTTTGTTCTAAATGTTCTAGAAGTGCATAAGAAAGGCTTTTTTTTACTATTTCATTATAAAGTATGATAGCCTGCCCTCTCTCATATGCACTTAAGTTTTTAGCATCAATTCTATATAGTTTATATGCACATTCATAATATAAATTTGCAATAGATAAGTATTGAGGAGTTTCGAGCATACTGTTTAGTTCATGGATATCTACATAGCCCGAAAATTTTGCTTCAACATCAAGAAGTTTTATTAAATCCTTTAGTGTTTGATCGTGGTCATCTACTTTTTCTTGTATAAATACATCTCTGTCTTCAGTTTCTAATATTGTCATGAGTAAGTATTTAATTAGAGGATTTTACCATATAGTATGTATAAAACTAATTGAGAAATTACCCCCATTTAAGGTATAATTACCGAGCACTTTAAAGAACAGCATATTAAAGGCACCGATACGTAACGATTTTGATAAATCAAAATCTACTATCAATGCTCCCGACACGATAGCAAATCAAAGATTTGCATCTATCGGGATTACAAAATTCTATGTAATCGTTTACTTTGTGAACTCTTACAGAATTTTAGTAAGGCCCTATAGTATAACGGTTAGTACGCCAGGTTTTCATCCTGGTAATCCGAGTTCGATTCTCGGTAGGGTCATTCACTTTCACCAATTGCCTTTAAAGAAGGCAATTTAGTTGTAGCGAAATTAAAATCCACATTACTCAGATATTTTAGTAATATAATGATCACTAAAGACAGCATAATAACGGATCCAGAAGTTGATACATATCTTGAAAAGAGGTCGTCTAAACAAGAAAATTCTCCAGAATGGTTTTCAAAACCTTACTGTGTGCTGACCTTTGAACCTTTTGTAGAAGATAGAGGGGACGGTCAAGCTACACTTCATATTGGAAATTCAGGATTAAGACTACATTATGATAGTGAGAGTGATTTTGCCGAAATGCATTTTTTTCCAAATGGAAATTCCTCTGAATCCTTTGCATCTAAATTAAAACTAGAAGTTATTAATTCTAGAAACTTTGTCTATGCAATGTACAAACTGGGATGTCTGTTAGAAGCGAGTGAGTTTAATTGGGATAGAATTATGATAGATCCTAATCCTAGACTAGGTGTAATCATAGAAAGACTTTTTATAAATATCGCAAAAAAAAAGCCTTCTTCTCAATTTGACGAAGGATTTGAGTATTTAATGGATTGTCAAAAGTTAGTAAAGTTTATACACACTGAGAATTTTCAAAATTCAAATGCATTAAGAGTAATAAGAAATTTTACTAAACGACAAGATGCTTGGCCAGTAATGATTAATCCTGTAGCTTGGACATATATTAATAAAGACAAGATAGAGTTTGAGCTCTAGTTTATGTTGTTTTGATAAACATTCTAATACCATATGCTAAACTTCTCACATGCAATACGAACTTCCTTTTGCTACAGACACTAATTTTGATGCAGAAATGCCACTGTTAGAGCTTCCATCTTTACCTGTAGACTTTGAAGCTAATTTAAGTAAGGGCATATCTATTGAAACAATAATTGAGAAGTATAATCTTGGATATACACCTGCCGCAACATTAAATGTATTGTATCGACTATTAAATTCACCTAACGATTCTTGGTTGAGTATGTATAACAATCCTTCATTCAAGGCGAATGTTGCTGGGTATTTATCTACTTTTGAAGCAGGTCTAAAGAGTGCTAGGTTAATTTTGAAAAGACCTGAGTTTGAGTTTATTAATCCTTTAAATGAAGATAAAATTACTTCTCAAACTCAATTTCCTACAGATTGTATTTTTATGCATGGAAGGTTTAATGGCATCCCTCATCCAGGTTATTTGCTCTCTATTCTTGAAGCAAAATCAATTAGACCTGACTTACCTGTAACAGTTGCAATTGAGACGGATAGGTATTCACTTAGAATGGGACAAGCTCCATTTTTAGATATTTTTTTTAGAGCATCATTGCTTTGGTACACTGGGCTTATAGATAGGGTCGTTATTATTGAAGCACCGTACCATGAAGACGACCTTTATTATGAGAAAGAAGGTGGAGTTAATAAGTATTGGGAAAATATGTATGAATTATGTACAGGTCCAATAAATCCTAGACTTTTAATTGCTTTTGGAGAAGAAGATTACGATCGTAAGGTTGATCGAGGGTATATCAGAAATAATGCAACATCTATTGAAGTTAATGTTATTGATACTATTAATAATCATACACCACTTCATATGTCTCAAATTAGAGAAGGTAAACTTTCTTCAAAGGTATTAACTGAGATGTGGGAGAAAGTACGTAATTGGGATCTGAATTTCTATTAAATAGTTTATATAATATAATTACCTAATTAATAAAATTAAATGATTCCAACTTGGTTTTTCTTTACACTTTTCTCAGTGTTTGGGCTAGTTGCAGCTGAGCTTTCGCAAAGAGTGTCAATGAAAAAGGTTGAGGACATTAGTGCAGAGGCTAATAACTTTATTGTATGGTTGATAATAAGTTCTGTAGGACTTATTACATCTTTATTAACTGGACAATTAGACTTTTCCCCAATTAATTTAAACTATCTACTCTATTTTGTAGCAATTGGCGTAATTTATTTTTGGGGAGGAACCCTGTTCTACTCCAGTTATAAAGGCTTAAGTGCTGCAGTTGGAATGACTCTAGTCACTTTTTCGGCCATTGTTTCTACCACAATAGGTATTTTATTTTTAGATGAGGGTTTTTCTTTTTATAAAGTTTTAGGCATTGGAATGATAATTTTTGCAATATTTCTAGTTAACTATAATAAAGA
>JAGQLF010000005.1 GCA_020429545.1 Candidatus Dojkabacteria bacterium | reverse complement strand
TACCATAATATAGTCAAAATATTCTAAAACTTGCAGTATATATTTCTACAACAATATTAATAATTGCATGCCCTTGTGCTTTGGGACTTGCAACTCCAACAGCTGTAATGGTTGGTACAGGAAAGGCTGCAAGAAAAGGAATTTTAATAAAAGATGCTAAGGCACTAGAAATTGCACATAAAATAGATACAATTGTTTTTGATAAAACAGGCACACTTACAAATGGAAAACCAGAAGTAGTCGGAACTGCCTTTAAAGAAGGCGAGGATCGAGATCCTCGTCTTCTAGATATTGCATATGCGATTGAGAACTTATCTGAACATCCACTTTCTAATGCGATTGTAGACTATGTCCTGGCAGAATCAGGAGAAATTAAAGATATAAAAGTAGATAATTTCAAGATTATTGAAGGAAAAGGAGTTGAAGGATATATTGCCGATAAAAAAGTTGTTTTAGGAAACAAAAGACTTATGGATGATGAGAATATTAAATTAGATTCTAATTTGGGTAGTAAAGCCGAAGATTTCATCAATAAGGGTAATACAACAATATATTATGCAATTGATAGTAATCATGTAGGCGTTTTTGCTCTTGCCGATACTATTAAAGAAGACTCAAAGTCAGCAATAAGTGAGCTGCATAATCTAGGAATAAAAGTAGTTATGCTAACTGGAGATAATCAAAAGACTGCTGAAAATATTGCTAAACAGTTAGATATTGATGAAGTAATAGCTGAGGTTTTACCAAGTGATAAAGCCCAAAAGATTAAGGACCTACAATCAGAAGAGAATGTAATAGCTATGGTTGGTGATGGTATTAACGATGCACCAGCTCTAGCTACAGCAGATATTGGTATTGCTATGGGGACTGGAACAGATGTTGCGATTGAATCTGGAGATATTGTCTTAGTTAAAGGAACGCTAGATAAGGTAATAGAATCTATTCAGTTATCAAAGCAAACACTAACTATTATTAAGCAAAATCTATTTTGGGCATTTGGTTATAACGTTATAGCAATTCCAGTTGCTGCTGGTATTTTGTATCCAATACTTCTCTCTCCAGTTATTGCAAGCGCTGCAATGGCATTTAGCTCAGTTTCAGTTGTGCTAAATAGTTTGAGGATTAAGAGAGGTTAATTTTTATTGTTCTAATTTTGACCCAAACATTAGGTTGTAATGAGGCTTTTGTTAGTTCATACCTCTGGTATGAACCATAAGTTTTCTACAATTTTTAAATCATTAGATTAATACTATCGACTTTGTAGAGAAATACAGTTCATAGCGGAGCTATGAACTAACATTCAGAGTTATAAGAAGTAGAATACACACTCTTTAATATAGAAAATATGAATGTTTAGTGCAATTTTTATGCTGAATTAGGAAAGAATAGAATGAAAATTGTACTACAATACAATGAATGTGATTCTCCAAGTTTATATAATTCACATATGTATAAACACAGAAACTCGCAAAAAAGAATTTATTCTATGAGTGCCACATACTTCATTACCTTTTGTACAAAAGATAGGTTTCCGTTCTTTTCTCCTGAAGAAAAACACCATAAAACTTTTTGTGAATTGTTTATTAATGAATTAATTCTTGCAAAGACGTTAAAAAAGTTTGATCTTTTTGCATTTACAATTATGTATGATCATGTTCATTTGTTAATAAAACCTGGAGATCAATTTAATATTTCGGAATGTGTGCATGTAATAAAAAGACATTTCGCAAGAGACGTTAATATATTGTTAAAAAATAAAGAAATTAATTTACCAGAAGGCGAGGATCGCGATCCTCGCCTTCAAATAAATGAGTTAATATTAGATAATCTAGGCAATAAAAGTTTAAGAATATTTCCCAAATTCCAATGGCAGAGATCATTTCATGATCATCTGATTAGAAACGAAAAAGATTTTATTAAACACTATAATTACATTACCAACAATTACTTAAAACATTCAGCTGTATTCAATTATCCATTAGATTGGAAATATATGTATCCTAATGAAAGAATAATTTATAAAGATTTGATTACAGTATATAAATAAAGGATTAATCAAACCCTGCACTATTAAACTCACCAAGCTTAGCCAAATCTTCTGGATTAGTTGTAATCAAGTTATGCTCATTTTCACTTGCAACTACTTGCAGAGCAACATGATTAGCACCGGCAAAGAATAACCCTTGTCCAATACCTGCTGAGAGTAAGAAAGATTTTTCTCCGTCGGTTAAATAGAATACTTTTTGTAGCTTATCAATTGCAGCTGGTGATTGTTTTAATAAAATCTGCATAGATGCATTATTAACAATAGCTTTACCGAAATCTGAACTTAAAAAGTCATCAACATCCTGTGTAATCGTTGTAAGCCCCAAACCATACTTTCTTGCTCTCTTTGCAATTTGATATACAAAGTATGCAGCATCTTCATATTGCATCATTACCCAAGCTTCATCAATAATCAATAATCGTTTACGTTTGTCCTTTTTAATTTTTGTCCAAATAAAATCAAGCATAGAGTACATTGCCATTGGTCTTAAATCTGGAGTTAAATCTCTAATACTAAATACAGTAAAGGTGTTATGAATATCTATTGTTGATCTTTGGTCAAATACGCCCGATGCTGAACCTTTAATGTATCGCTCTAATCTTCTTGCCATTGAATGTGCTTCTTCTTCAGCCATTGAATTTAATATTTTATACAAGTCTTCTAGCAATGGAGGCTCATTTGAATGTGTTGATTTATCTGGTGTAATTCCTTTTTCGGAATAAGTCAGAATAATTGCCCTATCTAAAATAGCTGCTTCTTCTCCTGTAAGTGTACCTCCAAGCATAATTCTAATTAGTCCCGATACAGATCTAATTTTAAATCTCAACTCATCTTCATCTTGATCGTATAAACCTGAAAGCTCAAAAGGGTTTAGCTTTTGTGCACCATCTTGAGAAAAAGAGACATATTCACCCCCAACTGCTTGGCAAAGCCTATCAAACTCTTTCTCAGGGTCGATTATAATTACATCTACTCCAAGCATTAAAGATCTAACAGCTTCTAATTTAACAGAGTAAGATTTACCAGAACCAGAAGTTGCGAGTATTACAGAGTTTGCATTTGGTAGCGAGAATCTATCAAATATAACTAGCGAATTATTATGTAAATTTATTCCATATAAAACTCCTTTTTCCATAGTCAGCTCACTAGATACAAATGGAAATGTACTTGCAATAGCAGTCGTATCTAGATTTCTAGTCATATTTATTTTATCCCATCCATATGGAATAGTTGTTTGGAATGCTTCTTCTTGCTGTAGTGTTGCAACTTTGATAATTAGTCCAATTGTTGCAGCTGTGGATTCCAAATTCTTTGCAATTTGATCAAGTTCATCTAAACTTTCTGCATGAATAGTTAAATACATTCCATACTGAAAGAACTTTTCATTACCTGCTGCTAGTTGTTGTTGTAGCGTTAATGCATCTTCAAGCTTTTGCTTGATTATTGGATCTCCTTGTTGACCTCCTTTTATTTGAATATTTATTGTTGCTTGGAATTCTGCAATTCTTCTCTTTAATAGTTTAAGCATTTCTCCAGTATCTTTTGGATAATAGAAAGTACTAATATCAATTGGATATTCAAAATTAATTAGTGGTTCTAGCCAATTTGGATTTACAACACTTGGATAGTCAATAACAAAGTAAGATCTAAAATACTTACTTCCAATAACCATATTGCTAAAATTTACCTCAATTGCAGATGGAGCAATAATATCTTTCACATCAATTAAGCCTTGTGAAAAATCTTGAATCACTTTTTGTTCTTTTGAAAGTGCAGCAGCTTCTTTTGATGAAACTGGACCTTTTCCACCAACATGTCCTCTACCCTGTTGCAGTCTTTGTTTTGGTTTAGCATTTGGGTTAACCCCTCTTGGAACAACTCTCATTTGAGTTGGTAATTGATTATTTTGATTTTGCTTTTTCTTTTTACCTCCCAAAAGTCCCATATTTAACCAATAATGCCTCTTTCGACATCTTCTTCTCTAATATTTAAAATTTCCATTCCAGATCTATCTGGCTCGTACATTGAATAATATAGTTTGATTAATTCGTCATTTTGTAATTGCCTTGCAGCAATTCCTAGATTAGTAAATTGTTTTAGAATATGATCTCTTTTAGGGTATAACTCTTCTTTGGCTTTAACAAGTAATTCGGATACATTTACAATTCTTTTTTGTTTTCCAAGAAGCTGTTTTAACCAACCTGTTGTTACAATGGGTAGCTTATTTGTTGGTATAACTGCATAAAACCGCTTATCTAAAACCTGAGTAGATTGAGTTAGGTTGTTAATAAATTCTTGGTAAATAGAGACTTGATTAACAATTGCATCAGATGTAGTCTTCTGTTTATATTTATCTAAAAGCTTTAAATACTTTGCTATATCAGTTCTTTGCGTTCTAATTACAATCTGAATTGGAAAAGTTATTGAGTTTAAAAATGCAGCAAATGAACCAATTCTTGCATCTTGCTCCTTACCATCAAGTAAATCAAAATTTAGAGATGTGGTTTCAATAATTACGGCAACTCTACCATTTTTAAGCACAACAAGATTATCCCTTATGTCTTCTACATCGAGATGTTGCTGAGTACTAATTTTTTTTGCATCAAAAACGCCCATAGTTATGTCTCAATTAATCTTACAGGTTTAGGGAAGTAGATTCAACGTAAACAATAATGTAGCGGTATACAAAGTCTTCTGCTATAATCTGACAACATGAAATTTCTAGAACTATTATTAGGTAACGAATCTAGCTCAAAAGAGGTGGGAAGTTTTGAGTGTACAAACTCTCAACTTACAAGCGCGTTTATTAAACTGTCTTCAGTTGTTGGAATTTCTAATCCAAATACACTTTTAAACTCATCTGGAAAAGGTATTTCTATTACTAAGAAAGGTGATAAATACCAAATTAAACTGCTAATGTTCACTCCTCCAATTGAACTTGAATGGACAGATTTATCTCCATTAAGTGATTTGCTTAATCATTTAGAAAAAATTGCAAGTTCATCGGATAAACAGATAGGAAGTGTAACGTTTAAAAGGATTTCTAATGGTGAAAAATATTTTCAATTAGGTATTTCAGCATAGTTACTGTTGACTTGTCTAACTTCAGTAATTACTTTTATCTGTAATTATATTATTAAATTCAGTTCCAAGCGACACCAACAAATTGATTTTCGTACTTTTTGTGGCCAAAAATTACTGCAAAAAGCCTTGGTGGAATCCCATTTTCTTCTCTAGGTTAAGTGTTATCTTTCATAAAACAGAAAAGGTATTCCCCCAAACCCCCACGTGCTAGTTTAATTATAAAAGTTAGAACTATATTTCTAATATAACCACATTTTCAATATGTAATGTGTGTGGAAACAGATCAAATGCTCTTATGTTTATAACCTTATATCCAGCATTAATTAATTCTTTTAAATCAGCAGCTTGAGTAACAGGATTACAAGAAATATATATAATTTGTTTTGGTCTAAAACTAAGAACATGAACAACTCCATTTTTTTCTAAACCATTTCTAGGTGGATCTACTATTAATGTTTGATGCAAAGGTAGATTTTCAATAGAATCTTTATCATTTAAATCTTTCTGAAAGATTTCGTAATGATTAATTCCATTTAATTCAATATTTTTTTTAGCGAATTCAACATTGTCTTTGACTAGCTCGTAACCGTATATCTTTCTAAATTTATCTCCAAAAACTATCCCTAGTGTTCCAATTCCTGCATACAAATCAATAAGGATCTCATTTTTATCTAAATATGGTTTTATAAAATTAATAATCTTTTTAAAAGCATTAATATTATTTTGAAAAAATGTATTAGCTCCAACTCTAAATTTTTTATTCCCTATTTCAATCTCTATATAATTTTCACCGACACATCTGACTATTTCTCCATCAACAGTATCGGTTACACTTGGTTGGAAAACTAAGTTCACTGATTTAAAACCTTGATTAACTGCAAAATCCAGAAGCTTATCTAGATTAGAATTATCTTTGTTCGTAGTTACAATAGAAAGCATTGCATTCTCTTTATTCTGCCTTACTACCAAGTATCTTAATTCTCCAGTATGTTTAACTAGATCATAAAGTGGAATTTCTAGCTCAAGTGCTTTTTTATAAACTTCTCTAACTTTTTTAAACCAAGTTTTGGAAAATAGAACTGAGTCTTCCATATCCACAACCCAATTAAACTTACCCGCTTTCCTTTGACCTAATCGGTTATTTGGTTCGTGGATAGGATTAAAGCTACAAACATAATCCATTCTAAATCGATATTCATAAGTCTCTGGTGATGGAACTATTTCTAATCTATCTAAAGTAGAGTTAGGAATAATCTTTGTAAAAATATTTTTCAGTGCTTTAAGTTTTATAGCAAGTTGGTCGGAATAATTTATATCTTCTAGAGGAATTGAACCAATGTCCCGAAAATAATTAGAATGATTAGTATTTACCTTATTAGCAGATCTAAGTTTGATGGCTTCTGTATTTACAAACTGTTTATACTTTTTGTTTGAATCAATAATCACAACCTCTTTTATTTATAAAAATAGGCAGCTCTCTCCTGTATTACCAAGTTGCAGATTTGTACCGTCTTCTAACATCACGCCTAATTTATAACTTACCTCATCACTTTCGTAGCAGTACACTGTTTGTTTTGAATTGGTAACTTCACCAGGCATTGTGTAATCAGAGAACTCGGTTATTAAGTTAACATTGTCTCCATTTAATTTTACTCCTTCAGAGTCAAAAGATATTTCATTAGTTGCAGGATACCTTGCAACATCTGTGTAATATGTTGCTAACCATAAATTTATTGCATTGACTTTATCTTTTCTAACTAAATCTCTTTGGATTACACTAACCTTTAAGCTTTGATCTAAAACATTCTCTAGTTTGATTGTGCCTACAAAGAAATCAGCTAGTTGATCTTTTGCTGTATTATCATCCTTGTGTTGTGCTGTGAAATCAGTGGTAGAGTCTTTTCCGCACATGCTGGCAATTTGTTCATATCCACCTTCATGTTGTTTTGCCCAAGATTCAGGAATTTGATATACACTATTTTCTACAATAGTCAGACAATAATCTTCTATATCATTTGCTTGAGAGACTTGATCTCTTGTAAACATTGGAGCAATAGAATCATTTCTGTCTGAATCTTCAATTGTATCGCTGCCTTGTGGAATAGAATTATCTACTGGGGATTCTTTTTGCATATCTTGCACTATAGCGAATGCAACCAAAACAATTACACCTACTATTAAAACTGCTAATATTGGGTAGAAAACTTTATAGACATAGTTCATATTATTTTTTTAACTATAACCATTTTACAATAAAGGAAAAAAATTTTATTCAAGAATAATTGATATTATTGCTTTCTTTTCTTTTTAAATCTTTTTTGCCAAGGTTTATTTTTAACCTTCCCTTTTTTAGAGGATGAAGCATTACTATGAAAAGTAGGTAATTCTTTATTAGGACTACTAGCATTAGACTTACGCTTTTCTAGTATTCTTTCATATATTCTTAGTAAAGTTAGAAATGATGCTAAAGGAGATAAAAGTGCTCCAGCCAGCAAAATTCCAGGTATAACAAACTGAGTTCCAAGACCAATAAACATTGGAATAATTAAGAATAAGACTACGCTAAGTTTATAATGTCTTAACATTAGTACTTTTGTCTTTAATTCTTTTATAAAACTTCTTAAACTATTTTGAGAAGAATATCTTTGTTGAATATAGGCAAATGATGCGATTATAGAAGTCCAAATTCCGGCAACAACTATTGTTAAAATGTCTAATTCTGTAAGCTGGTATACTCTTGATACAATACTTAAATATGTCAATTGAAGCAAAGTTGATACAATAACTCCGGCAATTATAAATGCTGTAATTTGCCCAACAGTAATTAATCCTTTTCTAGCAGTAGATTTTTGATAAACAAAATAAATACTAACCGCAATAGAAACTACACTAAATATGCTAATCATACCTATAGCTTTATTGACAATACTACTTTCGTTAGTTGTTGGATTCACCCAAGAAAGTGAATAGCCTATTGCATCTGGATCTTCTATTATATTTTCTGTAAAACTTTTTACATCTTGTTATTGAGTTAGTTTGAAAGTCAATTTTTGTAACATTTGATTCAGAGCTAAATTCATTAATTAATGATTCAGGAATTGAATTTTCTTCATTATTTACCTTTAGATTCACAACCAAAGAAGTGTTGTAATCAGAATAGTAAAACAAAGAATTTATAAGTAATACTGGAAGTGCTAGTGCCATTACAAACACTGTAAATATTATGTAAAAAGATTGTCTATATTTCATTATTTTATTCATATTTTTTTCTTATCCCAAAGAACTCTTTTATACTAAACTTGCTTAGGACAAAAGTGTTTATAACAAAACTAAAATTAATATAAGCGCTAATTAGTAAAGCAATTAATCCTGCTGTTAATATTTCAATTGTTTGTCCAAAAACACCGATTATATTCCCTGAAACATATATTCCAAGTAGTCCTAATATAGTTGAAATACTCAACATAAGAGTAACGCCAATATTCGATACTAATTCGTCTTTATCTTCACTATTTAAAAGCCAAAGTATAAGTATTGAGTTTAATGTAAATAAAATTAATATGCCTAGTATAAATCCAGCAGAAATAGGAGCTTGTACAAATTTGATTATTGCAATTGTTAATAATACTGTGAACATAAACATTTCAGAAAATGCCATTGCCTTACTAAATCCAATTTGTTTTATCAAAGCAATTACTAACAGTCCAATTCCCAAAATAGCTGATACTGCAATGAGAGTGGTACCGTCAGCATTGTATGCTGGTGCTGATGAAACGACATTGTCAGATATAACTGTATTGAAATCAAGTGGTGTTTCTTGTTCAAAATAAGTTAGAATTATCTCTGCTACATCTTGTCTTGTTTTTTCGTTATCAATATCTCGTGGAATTGCTCTAATTAAAGTGAAATCAGAATCATCGCTAACTAAATCATGAGTTACTTCACCATCTATAAGTAAGTTAGCACCATATGGTTCACCATTTAGAACTGATTGAAAATAATTTACAAAACTAGGCAATCTAAGCACTTCTGTTTTTGCATCACTATTGAAATATAACTTTAGATTTAGGCCAGATATACTACTCTCTTGTGTTTGACTTGGAGAACCTTCTTGTCCTTGAACAGTCTGTTTATATTTTATGTTTTGTGCAATCGAGATAGATCTAATATTTTCAGCTGTTAAGTTAAATGGTAGATCTACACCTCCCGCAGTATATTGTAGGGCTAAGTCACCTCTTCTCAATAATGCTTTTACGTACTCTTCTTTTCTCTCGTAATATGATGGAATATGAAATGACACTCTATATTCTTCATCTGAAACTATTCCTTCAACTTTTATATCATTTACTTTCGCAGCATTAATTCTATTTTCTATTGTACTTAATAACAATTCTAAGTATGTTTGTTTCTCTTCTGTTGATAGTTCTTTATCTTCAAAATTAATAACTCCTGTGTATACCTGATCTGGATAAATTCCCTGACCTTTTCTTAAACTTCCATAATCTGCACCTATTCCAATCTTACTGAAACCAACAGATGGATAAGTGATTGTCTTATTACCTATTGAAAAGCTAAATTCAGGAAGTGCAAGCACTATGAAAATAGTTATTAAAATTAGTGTGAGAAAAACTTTTAATCTTTTAGTATTCATAGGATTGATTATACATAAAACAATTCAAAATTCAAAAGAGATTGTAAGGAATAATAGGTGAGCATAGCAAAAACTTTATTATGCCTTGTCAATCTCGTTTAAGCTTTCTTTTGCAAATATGACAACCACAATGTGGTTTGTAACTTGACTACAATTTTCTGCATAGCTATACAGTTGTACACGCACTCTTAGTTGATTCTGGTGCTACATAGTTGCCAACTTATACTTTGTTCCTCTACCTCTACCCTCAATTTTTAAAAGTTTCTTTCTAACAAGATCATCAAGATCTCTAAATGCTGTCATAGTTGACACATCCATCATGTGGCAATAATCTTCTCTTTTAATTGTAGGTACATTTTGTAAATATTTTAAAACCTTTAGTTGTCTTTTATTTAGGTTTAAAAATGGTTGTTGTTTTGATTTCTCTTCTTCTATAACAAAATCATGAATTTCCTCTCTAGATTCTATTAAATCATTCATTACAATTGATGTAAAAATATCTATCCAATGAGATAAATCATAAGTTTTTCGTACAATATCATATGCCTTTTGTATTTTTTCTTCATTTTGATTTATCATTCGAAGCGTTGATGAATGTGTTTTTCCCCCGAAATTATTTTTAAGCATTAAGTAATCTATAATTGCTGTAATAATAAACTTATTCCCAGCAGTAAAAGGGCTAATTTCAATTAATCTAAAAAAAACAACTGCTATTCTAACCAATGGAGCAATTGTAGGAGATGAATATTTATACCACTCAATTAGTTCATTTATTTCATTTTCAATTTCATTGCTTCTTATGTTCACGTCCCTTAAACCAACATAAGAATCCCAACGATCATCTATTCTGTCTTCAAAATTCCTAAAAGTAACTTCCCATGTTTCTCTCCATTGCGATAGCAATAGTTTTGTTAAATGAAGGATTATAGGTCTATCGAATTCAGAGTAAGTTTCTGCTACATTGGATCTACTAAAATCTAGCGCATTCTTAAAGTTCTTGAGAATAATGCTTCTAGTTTCATCCACATTTTCTGGCCGAGTAGAATTGGTGACTTTCTCTGCATCTTTTAGGGTGAATTCTAGACCAAGAAAATTTGAGAAATGAAGAATATCTACAGCTTTATTTTGAAATTGAATCTTATTCTTTATTACGTAAGATAAATCAACATTCTCTAACTGAGTTCTATTCCTTTCAATTTTCACTAAGTTTTGAACCACTTTATCGCTATAGTTGAATTTTGGTGTATACATTCTATTTTATAGTGTTTAAAGAATTATTTCGGTACGAAAATGATACCATTTTAAGTGTAGATATGCGAGATGTGAGTTTAAATTCCTTTCTGAAGTTTTTCCATAGCCCTTATCCTTCTTATACCGTTATCTTCAACATTTACCATAAATCCTTCATAGGTATGGTTTGTACCATCTGTGTCTTCGTCAATCCAATGTTGATCTTGAAGTTTGCCATTTTGATTTGTGATTTTGATTTTTCCAATTCTGACTCCGTTTTCATTACCATATTGTTCGGTTGAATTTATATAGTCAATTTCTGTTACATGACCATTATCATCTTTTAAGACTCTTGAGATTAAAAGAACATGATGCCCATTTTGTCTTTTCCACTTGGATCTAATTAGATCTCCTGGTAAAGCATCTTTTATTTTAATAACTTTAGAATTTTCTTTATTCGTGATTATCTCGGCACCTAATTTTTGAACAGGCTTTAGAATATAAGAAATCTTATGAAGTATTGATTTATTGGGGATAGTTAATTTTCCCCAAATAGGTTTCTTATAATGATTTCTATACCACTCATTTAAAACATGCATAACAAAGCCGGAACAATCTATTCCAATCCCCCTATCTATTAAGAACTGCCTGATTTCAGACACTGACATGTTATCGAACTTTACACCTTTTAGCTTTTCCCACATTTTTGCCTCAATCTCTATTTCTTCTGGAGTACCTTTTCCAACCATGGCTCTTAAATCTTTTGCTTTATGAATGTTTATAAAGTAAGGACAAGCTATCTGCTTTCCACCCAGGCTTAATTGTCTGTAGCCATCAATGGTTTGCCAAGCTATTTCGGGTAAGTTTAATTCTTGCATGAAGATATTATACAGATTTCAGAAGTCAGATTCCAGAAGTCAGAGGGAGGGGTAAGATGTGTATAAATAATATTTAGTTTGAATTGAGACGCAACTTGCCTGAGGCAAGCACGTAAATCGCATCTTTACACTATTTTAGCACCTGCATTAGCTCCACAGCCCAAGGTACAATATGCCCAGAGTCATCAACAATAGAATTATTAATTTGTAACCTAGCTTTTTCGTCAAACTTATTTTTAGAAGTACCATTTTTTTGAAAGTGTAATACGAATCCTTCATTACCAGCATCATCAATTCTATAACCATCTTTTTGAAATATTACAGGCATATCTTTATCTTCATCAAGATAAATAACGTTATTTTTTTCTTCTCTTGTTTCCCAATTAATAGCTGATTCATCGCTTTGAAGTCTATAAACTCCAGATTTGTTTATGTTTTCGACTATTCCATCTTCAAACATTCTTAAAAATAGCTGAGATCCTTTCAGGTTTGGCATATGTTTAAATTCTACAGATTCTTTAATCACTAAGAATTCTGCTATGTGTAAGAGTAGCTGAGGTACTTGATGAAGGCGAGGATCGCCATCCTCGCCTTCAGTTTCTGAATTTAATAACTCCAATTGTGTTTGAAAAGGAACATTTGCACTTTGTCTTGCATTAATCTCAATTAAAAAAGCTTCGTTATTTTTTATAATAAAATCTAATCCAAATAACCCCCTGTAGTTTTCTGACATTAACATTCTTGCTGTTTTTGAAATTTCATTAGTTATATCCACTAATAAATCATCAGCAATTTCATTTTTATAAAAATATTCAAAATCATTTCCAACTGTAGAACCACTACTTGGTGTAAGCTCAGGAATGCCTGTTATTTGATATTGTAATCCGCCAATATAAATTGATCCATTATAAATAACTACATTCAAAGTAAGTGCTTCACCTGTAATAAATTCAGAGACTTTCACTCTGTTGCCAGCCAGTTCTTCTTTTAATTTATTAAATTCTTGTTCAGATGGATTTATAAATGTTCCAGAACCTGTATGGGATCTTTCGTTTTGAACTACAAATCCGTTGCTAAATTTTGAACTTAGTTCTGAAAATTCAATTTTCTGAATTTCATCAATTAACACTTCGGGACTTTTTATATTGTTTTGCTTTAGAGCTAATGCCTGCTCAATTTTATTTTCGTACTTTAGATAAAGATTATAGTCGTTTCCAAGCAATGTTCCTCCTAAATTTTTTATTTTATAGTCAATTGTATTAGTTGGGATAAATGTAAGTGCATAAAACCCATTCTCCCCTACTACATTCTGAATCCATTCAACTGTTTTTTCGTGAGAGACTAGATTATTTGTTGAGTTTGAATCTAGCTTACCCCCTTCTTGTTCTAAGCAAAATATAGAAATTCCTCTAGCTTTTAGAGAGTTAACCATATCGCTATCTTCAATACAGCAGATGTGATAGTTTTCTAGAAGATGCTCAAGCCCTATAGCTCGCTCAGCTTCACGACAGAAGTAGATTAGTGGTTTGTTTTTAAGTTTTTGGTTTACTGTATTTAATAGTTCTTTCATAGTTTCTATTCTCCCCTTGAGGGGAGTGGTATGAAGTGAGTAAAGCGATACTTCATACCGAGGGGTGTTACACCCTCCACCATGAATCTTCGCGATGCTTGATTCATAGCGCCTCCCTCAAGGGAGGAATATCATACATCTAGTAGGGGTAGGTCGCGACCAACCCCTACTTAATTCGATAAATCTTAAATCTCTTATATGTTTCATCTGGTTCAATTCCATCAAATCCAAAAACGTTTGACACAATTGTTGAGCCTGGTTTTAGTTCAGTAAATAACTTATCTTTTAGCTTATTCATAAAAGATCTGTAGATATATAAATAAACTATATCGTAATCTTTTAAATCTGTTTTTAAAAAGTTTTCGTTTTTGAAGGTAACTAGATCTTTTTTAGGATTAAATACATTCCTTAATCTTGCTAATAGATTTAAATATGGATTTAGCTCAACTCCTGTTGCTTTCATTCCTCTTTGAGAAGCCCATAAAACTGTTCTTCCATCACCAGAACCTAAATCTACAAAATTCTTTCCATCACTTGGCAATTCAAGTGCTGCCCAAGCTTCGTCAATTTGCTTTAATCTAGAAGGGTAAAAAGGAGTATCTACAAAGAAACCCCTCATTATATATATTGCTAAAAAGATCCATAGTGCAATAAATATAAATAATGCAATGATTATAAGAATTTCTGAGTCCATTTATCGTCCTGAAGATATACAAGTAAAAATAGTGTTATTAAAGTTATTCTTAAATTCTAACATTGCTGCAATTGGTAGTAATGATGTATAAGATAAATATTCACCTTTTTTAGTTAACCAAGCTTTGGCCAGTTCTAATTGCTCATTACTAACCACTATAGCATTTCCATTAGTTTGTTTGAGTATTTTATTTAGAGCTGGTTCACGTAGTAGTGTCTTATCTACAATTGCATCTGCAAAAGATTCTTCGCTACTAGAATCGTTAGGAACTAAGGGGTGGCAATCTGTTGTTTGTACAAAAACAAATTTTGGCATGTTAATTTCCTTTTCAATCATTAGATTAATTCCAGCGGCCATTCCAACAACAGTTGTTCCTGAAGATACCGCACAAAGTATAATGTGGTACTCTTCTCTATGATTTTTAATAATCTCATCGTAAATCTCTAAACCAAGCGACCAATACCCTTTTAAAATTTCAGAATCTGTTGAAGCTCTTAAATTTGGAATATTTTTTTCAGCAGAAATTTTTGCAGCCATTGCTCGGGCTTTTGGTTCGTAATAGATTTCGTGTGCACCTTTTGCTGCCTCTTGCTTTATAATTTCGTTTTTCTTTTCATTTACATTAGGTGAAACAACTATATGCATTTTAAAATTTCCTATGTGGTTAGCATATTTTAGAAAGCTGATTGCAGCATTTCCTGATGATGAAATTACTGCCTCGTTTGTTCCATCAGCTACTAATTGAGAGATTTTAAAAGCAGTTCCTCTATCTTTCCATGATCCTGTAGGATTTTGTTCTTCGTGTTTAATATATAGAACATTATTATTTTCTAACTCAATTTTACTAACGGGTGTTGCTCCTTCGCCAAGTGTGATTAGATTATCAAAGTTAATTTCTTTTTTTATTTCTTTATGATTCCAAATAGACAAAATTCAATATTTAAAAAATAAGTATTTTGACGTATTGCGAGGAATCAGGAAGATTATTCTTCATGATGACGTGGCAATCTTGCATATATACCAAATTAAGTTAATTGACTACTTCGTCGTCGCTATACTTCTCCTCGCAGAACGCCTGACTTTGTGTCGATGTTCATGATAAGATTATGTACAATATTTGTATATTTTACAATGATAATATGAATACTGATAATTTAATCAAATTAGAAAACGGTGAATTCGTTTGTGTAGAGTGCGAACATGCAGTTAAACCACTAACAAACACGGCTGAAGGAATGGTCGAGGCGGATCTAGATAATGTAAAAAAACAACTAGTTGACTTTCCAAATAAGGTAATCTACGCTGTTTGTCCTGTATGTGGAATGGAATACAGATTTAGACATATTGACGACTCACTAATGCTTGAAGAGAGCGATGAAGAAAAATAGCCGAAGGTGTATTGCGAGAAGGATGGAAGCCATGGCTTCTATCCGACGAGGCAATCTCATATTGATTTTACCCTAATCCAAATTTACTGAACTACTTAATTTTATAAGTGAAAGCTTGAGTAAAAGAATATCTTCAAATTTTATAATTTTGCAACACACTAGCTTTCTTAATAATAAATGTTTTCACGCCAATTTGCTAACCAGCTAATAATATCGCTGGAATTTTATTAGTAAACTAAGGTATACTTATATATGCCAGTGATGACCTATAAATGTCCAACATTTTCATTCAGGTCTGGCGAATCGCTATAGCTCGTGGGTTATAAGCTGAGCCAGCAATTATTGTCGTTTCGACAATTTATCCCATCACTGGCAATTATTTTTCAAATTCTTCAATTACTGTAGAAATAGCTTTATTTACTGTTTCTAAATCAGCAGAATTCATTGGGTTTAGTACATAGTCTGCTCCACTCATATGAGTTCTTTGCTCGGGAGTTCTATTATCTACACCAATCCTTAACCTCCAAAAATCAGGAGTGCCTAAGTGTTGTTCTATAGAAATAATTCCATTATGTATTTTAGGTCCTTTAGAAAACTGAATTTTATACTCACCTAAAGCAATATCTAAATCATCATGTGCAATTAAAATTTCAGAAGGATTGATATTAAAATAGTCTGCAATCTTTTTCACAGATCTACCAGAGTCATTCATCATAGTTGTTGGTTTTGCTACTGTTACTTTGTTCCCAGCAATTTCAATACTATTTGTAAAAGCTTCAAACTTTGAGTCTTCTTTTAGATCTGTATTAGTAAGTCTATCAATAAGAAAAAAGCCCACGTTATGTCTAGACTTTTGGTAATTTTTCCCTAAATTACCAAGCCCTACTATTAATTTTATCTTTTTCATATCAAACTCTATTTCCATATTGGGATTTGTATTAAGTGGGTATATTATATCACCGTAAGATATTAAGTTCATTCTTAAGTGATATATTGTGTCGACAAAATATGGAGACATATAGTATAATTATATATGGAAGATATAGTAGAGTTAGGAGAAATAATAAATACAGATATAGAAGTTGAGATTATCTCAAACAATGAGACTATGCCTATTTTAAGTATGGAGAGTAGTGATTGTAGTGATAATGCAGATTTAAAAGGAGATAGAACCAGGGATTATAGCTGTAATCCAAAAAATGATGAAGATTCTAAAGATGCTCCAAATTTTAGCAATCAAAATGTTGAATTTTAATATGGAAACTTCTGATGGAAGATATTTAGATTTAGGTGAACCAAAATATGATAGTTGGAACTTTGCACCTGAATATAGACAACTAATCGTAAATACATATGAAGATACAATTCAACTTGAAGATGTTGAGCTAGCAGAAAAAGTAATGCTAGAAGAAGGATATGGTCTATATATAAAGATGTCTAAAATTACAATAAAATCATTAGATTTTGAACCTGATTTCTATAGGTATATTCTCAAAAGCGGAAATAAATATATGCCAACGCTGGATAGTAATAAAGATTCTTATTTGGAAGAAAATGAGATCGCTCATTTGGACTTCATTAGACAACAATCAGACATTATTAATGTTCTTTTTAAAACAATCAATCAATTTTCTATTTCGTTAGGAGTTGCAGATGCGGACTATAAAAGAAATCAAATTGTCCAGTATTGTGGAGCTGAACTAAAAGAACTAATAATCATTATGAAAGTACTTTCAATGTGTGGTTATGAATTTGCTACAAATTTGTTTGTTAATACTCAAAATAATTAAGTATGGAAACGAAAATGATAACTTATTACTCTGACGGTCAAGGAAGTTTATCTGATGAGAAATTAGTAAGATTAGATGTGACCAGTCAGATTAATAAAGGACAAGAGATAATTTCAGGACCTATGCCAAGAGATATTCTAGATGATTGTAATATGACTGAGAATAGAGCGAGAATTGGAGCTCAACTAGTAGCGCAAGAAGGAAGTCATATGTTTAAAGCATTTAGGCAGTATGCAAAAGATAATCAACTAAACGGAATTTCAAGTTTGGATTTTATAATAGACGATATTCAAGACTTTGAAGATAAATTTACTTTTGATGAAATTATAGAGATTTGTGAGCTTTATGAATATATTGAAAAGGTACTTTTAGACATATTTATAAAACAAGAAGAAGCTTTCCCAGAAGACCAAATGAGACAAAATTTTGTGAACTTGGGTACAAACATACTTAAGCTAGCAGGAACAGGTTCAAATATGGCTCACTATATTCTGGAACAATCAACAGAAGGGCGTACTGACTAGTTAAGCGGATGATGCTCTCTGTGAGCAGTTTCTGCAAATTTATCTGAAGCATGCACATATCTTGAAGTAGTTTGCAAACTTGAATGTCCCAATAACCTTTGAATTGCAGCTGGATTTGCCCCCTCTTCTGCTAAATAAGTTGCAAAACCGTGTCTTAAACTATGTGCACTTGTAGGCACAATAATTCCCAATCTCTTTCTATATTCGGCTATTTTCATTTGAATATAATTTTGTGAGATTCTTACAATGTAAGGATTTTCTGTTGCTTTTCTTGTCCCTTTAGTTGGAATAAAGAAAGCAGGATACTCATCTGTTCTAAACTTTAAATACTCATTTAAATAATGAATTGCTCGTTCTGTTAGGTAAACAAATCTTTGCTTTTTCCCTTTTCCCATTACATAAATTTTACTGTCAGCAATAGCATTATTTTCAATTCTAATCATATCTCTATCTAGACTAACTACTTCAGAAATTCTCATTCCTGTAGAAAAAATAAGCTCTAAAATTGCTCTGTTTCTTGCAGATACTATTGGGTCATTTTCAAACTCAGTGGGATATTCTAAAAGTTTTACTAACTCTTCAAATTCTGCAACTTGTTTTTCTTTCTTCTCTGCCTTAATCATTTTAATTGCTGTTGCTGGCAACGGAGGTTCTTTGTCTATATCGTCTAAAAATGTTAAATATCTTCTTAATGCAGAAAGCATTCGATTAACAGAATTATCTGAAAGCTGACCTTTATACAAAGCCTTTTTCTTTTCTGAAATTTCACTTTTACTTTTATTGATAATTTCTTGTGTTAACTCTTCATTTTTTTGAAATGCATGAAGAATTGGAATATAGTTTTGATCTCTTAAAAATCCTTTGTATTCAATAATATCTAGCTTGGTAATATCTTTAAAAGAAGTTTCAATATAGAATAAGAAAGCGGAAAATATTTCTAAATCACGGGCATAATTATCTAAAGTCTTTTTAGAATAGTTGTCGTTTTTAAGACTCAACATAAATTCCCTTAGATGAGGTAGTGTGTATGGGCTCAATGTTGTTCTTGAGTTTACATCTTTTACTCTATCTAGTGCTCCCTTCATATATATAGTATACATCATTAGGTAGTAGGCAGTAGATGAATAGATTATAGAAATAATTTATTTTTCTACTTTCTAATTTTCTACTCTCTAACTACCTACTATCGTGTATAATTACTTTATTTAATACAAATAAATGGAAGACGAAACAATGCATGAAGAAACTAACGAATCAGGTTCTGGATTAGCTTCATCGTTCTTTTCAATTTTTGCTTCGATCCTAAAAACTATTTGGTTTTTATTTATGACAATTGTTAAGTTTTTTATAAGATTGCCAATTGGTGGAAAGATAATCTTTATTCTCCTAATTTGTATTGCAGTATTGATTTCTTATGGAGTTGGTTTTAAAGCTGGAGAAAAATCGAAAGTAAATTATTATGAAAACGAACTTGGTTTAACACAAGAAGAAATTGATGATTTAAAACCTGTGTTTAAAAACATTCAGGAAAACGGTACTATAACTATAGATGAATTAAAACAACTCTCTGATGACTTAAAAGACTAGAATAAAAAAAATTCGAAACTAGAAAAAAAGAAATTCGATGGTTCGATAAGCTCACCATGACATTCTTAATATAAATAATTTAGTCTTTAAAATCATGAATAAAATTAAAGAGTTAATTCAAAAAGAATACGATAGGCAACATAATACCCTAGGAATGATTCCTTCAGAAAACTACACTTCTAAAGAAGTTAGAGAAGCCGTTGGTTCTGTTTTTATGCATAAATATTCAGAAGGATACCCTGCAGCAAGATATTACGAAGGGAATGAAGTTATAGATGAGCTTGAAAGTTTTGTGAGAGATATGGCTGTAAAAGTTATGACAAAGCACGATTCAAAAGAGGTCCAGAATAATTGGCATGCAAATGTTCAGGTTTTGTCTGGAAGTGCTGCTAATTTAGCTGTATATACATCTATTCTTGAGCCAGGAGATAAGATTTTGAGCATGTATTTACCTGATGGTGGGCATCTTAGCCATGGTTGGTCTTATAGTTCTAAAAAAGATAGAGATGATTCATTAGAGTCCGAAGGAATTGCCTATAAAGGTGGAAAAAAGAAAGTAAACTTTACTTCTAAAGTTTTTGATATTGTGCAATATAAAACTGATCCTAGTACTTTTGTTTTTGACTATGATGAAATTGAAAAATTAGCAATTCAAGAAAAGCCTAAGCTAATAATTACAGGAGGTACAGCTTATCCAAGGGATATTGATTACAAAAGAATGCGAGAAATTGCCGATAAAGTTGGAGCATATTACCATGCAGATGTTGCTCACGAGGCAGGTTTAATTGCAGGTGGTGCTGTACCTTCACCATTTAAATATGCGGACTTTGTCACATTCACAACTCATAAAACTCTAAGAGGACCAAAGGGGGCTGTTGCAATGTGTAAAAGAGAATTTGCTAAAAAGTTAGATAGAGCTGTTTTTCCAGGACTACAAGGTGGACCATTTAACCACACTATAGCCGGAGTTGGCCAAGCTTTAATTGAAGCAGATACAAAAGAGTTTCAGGATTACGCAAATCAGGTGGTCAAAAATGCTCAGATTTTAGCTGAAGAGTTAGTTAATGCAGGTTTAAATGTTATAACAGGAGGGACTGATAAGCATTTAGTTTTAGTTGAAGTTTTGAGTGCTGGCGTAAGTGGCGCTGATTTTGCTTCAAAACTTGCAGAGATTGGTATTATTGCAAATAAGAACACTGTTCCATACGAAAAAGGGAGTCCTGTGGATCCATCTGGTCTGCGTCTTGGAACTCCAATTTTAACAACAAGAGGAATGAAGGAAGATGCAATAAAAGAAGTTGCAGAAATAATTGTAGAAGTGTTCAATATGTTGAAAAATAATGAAGATCAATATGGCGATTTAAGATTGAAAGTAGATGGTTTATGCCAGAAATATAAGCTTCCTAACTAAGAGCAAAGTCTAATAACATTTCTTAATAAACAAGCAACTGTTAATGGACCAACTCCACCTGGAACTGGAGTAATATAACTTACTTTATTTAACAAGGCTTCATCTTGTATAACATCACCTAAAATTTGATCATTAACTTTTGTACTTGTTACGTCAATAACAATGGCACCTTCTTTAACCATTTCGTGATTAATTATATTTGTTTTACCTGTTGCAGTTATTAAAATATCTGCTCTAGATGTAAAGTAGCCAAGCTCGTTTGTAAATTCATTAGCAATAGTAACTGTAGCCCCAAGGGAGCTTAAAATCGCAGCCAACGGTTTACCAATTAGATTACTATTGTTAACTATAACAACATTTTGTGATTTTAAAATATCAAGTTCATCATTACCGCTAGTAATATTTTGCCAAGTTAAATTTTGTTCAAAGCATTCATCTAAACACTCAAGTACTGCTTCTACTGTTGCTGGTGGTATTGAATCTTCATGCAAATGACAAGATTTACCTTGTTGGTATGCCGTTAAACCATCTGCATCTTTGTCATATGGTATTGCATCAACAATTTGTTTTCTAAAATCTCTAAGATGATCAAACATTGGTAGTTGTAATAGTGCACCGTGAACACCAACATTACTTCTTAATTTTCTTAGTTCTCTTGTTAGATCCTCAGAGCTGGTAGCAAGTGGAAACTGATATAATTTTGTTTCCATACCAATCTCATGTGCCTTTTTCATCTTTAAATTAACAAAAACCTCACTTTCATAGTCATCTGATGCTAGAAAAATTGCTAATCTGGGTACTTCTTGTAGATTAGAAATATCCTCTTTTAAATCAGATAAAATTTTATCTGCTCTAATTTTCCCATCAATAATATTTGCCATTGGTTATTTTATCATGTAGAGATTTAGATGAGTAGATTATTAAAAAAGTAGAGGAAAATAATTTCGTCGTGGTTTTAGCGAAGATGAATGGTGATCCGGGCGGGCGTCTTCACTTCGTTACGACGACCCTACTAACTTCCCTAACAGTCTTTTCTTTATAAAAGCTCTTCCAGAACTAGTTTTTAAATATCTTTCAAATTTTTTTGCCTTTAATTGATCTATGGATGAGGCATACCATACAAGTTTATAATCACTCGAATTTCTTGTTGTTTGAGTATTCCCACTCTTATGACCCACTAATCTTTTTCTTAAATTAGATGTCTCACCTGTATAAGTTTTATTTAATGATTCACTATATAAAATATATACGTAATACATTTTTTATAAATAAAAGTTATATGGGGAAGTTGGCTCCATTTCGTCGTAACGAAGTGAAGACGAATGATCCGGGCGGGATTCGAACCCGCGACCAATCGCTTAAGAGGCGACTGCTCTACCGCTGAGCTACCAGACCAAACTCTCGCGACCAATCCCGACTAAAGTCGGGGCTGCTCTACTCCTACTTCGCTAAAGCTCCGTAGGACTAAGATCTTCTAGCATCGCTTACTCTTCAAGAATCTCTTGAGCGCTGAGCTACCAGACCTTTAATTCTAATGTAAGGTGTTAGTGGGCCTTGCCGTAGCTTTAGCGAAGGCAGGCTACCAGACCTTATCATGAGTTAGAAAATAAAATACGCCAGAAAGGATTCGAACCTTTGACCTAGCGCTTAGAAGGCGCTTGCTCTATCCAACTGAGCTACTGGCGCATTTACAACGTAAATGAACTCCGCCATTTTACCATTTTATGATAATTTCTTCTACAGTGGGTAGATATTATTTATAGTCTTGTAATAAGTTTAGGTGTAGTTTTCTTCTCAGGTAAAACTGAATCTTCTTTAGCATCTGATTGTTTAGTACCAGTTAACCTTTCAATCTCTTTTTTTAATTCTGCCATTTTTAATTCTCTATTAATCATTAGTTGATTTAGTTGTTCTAGATCACGATTTCTTTTAGTTAGCTCTTCTTCAAATTCTTTTCTATCTTCAATGTTAGTTGAAATACTAGCAACACCATAAACCTCTCCAGTTTCGTCAATCAATGGAAATTTTATTGTAGTGTAAGTGACAATGCCATTATCAAGTGTAGGAAGTTTTTCTTCTGTTTTTACTTCGGATTGTGACTCAATTGCCTTATTTTCATTTACCAATATTTGTTTTGCTATTTCTTCATCAAATAAATCTATAGTTCTTCTGCCTAATAATTGCTTATATTTCAAATCGAGTGTTTCAAGAAAACTTTTATTAACAAAAAGATAATTTCCTTCTAAATCCTTCAAATATATGAGTGCTGAAGTATTATTGAGTATATCGTTATATCTCTTTTCTGTTATCTTTAAATTTTTTGTTAGTTTTTTAGCTAATTTTCTTGCTCTTGAGTTTGAAATTGATAGTAGATATATAATAAAGCCAGATAAAACTGCAATTGCTACACCAACAGCAGATACAAGTATAGGTGCGTAAATTAGAGTGTCATCCAGACCATAATTAGGTTTGGCATATGTTTTTATTATCCAATCTTTCTGTCCCAAACTTGTATGGAATGTATTACTAATGCCACTTGTTTTATCAAAAGCATCCTCAAGGTTTGTAAAAGACATATTTCCAGAGGGGTCATATATTTCCATCGATAATCCTGATCTTTCTGGAAGGTCATTCTGTAATGCATTTAAAAAATCATTTAACCTAAATGCTATTGTTATAAAGTCTTTTGTTTCTTCGTTATCCACTTCTTTAACTGGAGCAATTAGGTGAAAACCTTTTATGTTCTGTAGTGTAAATTCAACTATTTGAGATGCTATAGGAGAATTTGTAGCATTTGCTTTATCTATTGCCTCTTTTCTTAATTGTTCTGTAGATAGGTCTACTCCTAGTGCAGCTTCACGACCTTCAAATGGATATATATACGTGACTACATAGCTATTTCCTGATTGGTCACCAATAGTCGAAAACTCGTTAATTGGTTTAACATCAAAAGAGATAGTATCATTGTATATTAATGAATTATCTGAGTTTATTTTCTCTTCAAACGAAGTTATCTCGCTCACCGGAACAACTTTTACTAAGCTAATAGAAGAAACGCCTGGGTACTCGTTTTCAAGATTTGAGATATTAAAGTAGTCGTTATATGTTTTTCTATCAACATTAGATAAAGCAGAGAAGGTAGTTGAAACATAGGACATTAATCGCTCATATCGATTAAATTTATCCTGTATAATCAGGCTATAGTCATTTGTATCTTGATCAAAATTAGCCCTAGCGATTGTGTTAAATGTAATTCTTAGGTAGTAGCCAAGAAAAATTGCCAGAACTATTACAAATAAGGGAATACTATATATAACTAATTTAAATATATTTCTTAAAAATTTATCCATTACTAAATTCTACGTAATTCTCTGTATGATGTAAAACACTAAATACCCTTTTGTAGAATGAATATATTACGGTATAATAACAAGTGATTTAATTAGAAAAATTACTCAGTATAATTAAAATATAAAATGGTGGATGTAGCTCAGTTGGTAGAGCGCCAGTTTGTGGCACTGGTGGTCGCGGGTTCGAGCCCCGTCGTTCGCCCATCCGGTGACCCGGTAGGTTTCCGGGAGGCGGAAAAGATAATATCTTGACCGTGGCGTCGGAGACTGGAACCTGGTCTCACCGGTTTCGCGAGCGTGGTGGAACTGGTAGACACGCCAGATTTAGGTTCTGGTGCCGTAAGGTGTGGGGGTTCAAGTCCCTTCGCTCGCACATGCGGGAATAGCTCAGCGGTA
>JAGQLF010000059.1 GCA_020429545.1 Candidatus Dojkabacteria bacterium | reverse complement strand
TATAAACTCAACTAGAGATTTTTTTTGATTTAAATCTATTTGTATGTCCATTATCTATCTACAGGCACATTTACATCTGTCCAAACACCATCTGTACATCTATATATGACCGATGCCCCCTCTTCTGTACATGTGTATTGAAGAGCAGTATTACATACTTTTCCAACTGGTGAACCAAAGTTATCAATATAATCACACGGATCATCTACAAATGTTGGTGCCGTACAAAGTTCACTAAAGAAGAATTGGAATCCAATTTCATCAAGATTAACGTTATAACATTCAGCCTGTGAATTTACACCTAACACTCTGAAAACTGTTGTAAGTATTGGAATTGCTAAAAAAACTAAAGCAAATCCAATAATGTAATAAATTATCTTTTGTCTGATTTCAGTTATTTTTGTTACGTCTCCTCTAGTTAGCATGTATTGATATCCAAGTACCAATAAGTAAAATACTGAGAATGATGCAACTAATGTCCAAATTACATAAATTATTCTTACAAACCAAAATTCAATTTGCTGAAGAGTTGGTGGTATTAGTGTTGCTTTTGCAGCTGGGCAACCAGGTGAACCTGGCACTCCACTACATTCTGATATAGATTTGCCAGCACAAATGCCTGTACCATTTAAAGGCAAGCTACCATCCAAACAGGCACATAAAAATCTTCCACTACTATCTTTTCTATCTGTTGGTTCTACTATATCTCCATTTTCAGTAAAACACTGATAGCTGCTCTTACTGCTACCAGAAAATTCTCCATCTTGTATTTGTGCTTCTACAGTTTTACCAACAATTGGCAAAACTACTAAAGAAATTAGTACAAATATTTTGATCACTCTTTTTGATACGGAAAGTTTCATTGCTTTTAGTATATAGCAAATATCAGTAAACAAAAAGAGCCGTTTAAACGGCTCTTTCATTATATTAAATCTACCTTATTAATTTAATATATCAGTTGGATCTTGTACATCTGGTATTAATTCTCCACCCGCAGAACTATTTGCTAAACTTAATATAATTACTAGTCCAATAATTCCTATAATTAAAGCACCAATACCAATAAATACATTTTTGATAGCTTTTGTTGCCTCCTCCACTTTAGATTCATCACCTTCACTTTGAATGTATTTAAGTGCTGATTTAATGATTACGAATATTGCTACAGCAATTATTCCTACAAATATTAAAGAAACACCAAAACTAAATAACTGTAGTGCTGTATCAATCGCACTAGAACCTTGTTCTTCTATTCCTCCTGTTGTACAAAGTCCTGAAGCAAATCTTAACCCCTTTAGAAAAGGGAAAATATCGCATAATAGACCGTCACTTTGAGCAGCTACTGGATAAAGCTGAGCCACA
This sequence comes from Candidatus Dojkabacteria bacterium, assembly GCA_020429545.1. GTDB lineage: Bacteria > Patescibacteriota > Dojkabacteria > J137 > J137 > JAGQLF01. The sequence continues at coordinate 4,274 of JAGQLF010000059.1, read as the reverse complement.
GGAAATGCACTAAACAAAACAAAGAAAAATATTGCAAAAATACTTGCAATTTTTGTCGATAATTTTTTCATTTATAAAAATAAATAATAAATATTTCTAATTAATAAGTGGCACTTCATTTACCCCTTCTGGTTTTTCAACTGGCGAATTTACTAAACCTCCAGCATTGAATAAACTCAAAAGTACTACTATCCCTATTATGCCCATAATTAGCATTCCAAGTCCAATAAAAACGCTTTTTATAGCTCCAGCACTCTCTTCTACTTTAGATTCATCTCCTTCACTTTGGATTATTTTTAATGCACTTTTGATTATTATAAATATACCAAATGCAATAAATCCTGTAAAAACAAGTCCTACAGCAATGCTAATAAAAAATTCAATATTTCCTGTTGTATCTCCTGGAGTTGGAAGCACTCCACTATCTCCACAAGGTAGAAAATCGCAAACTCCATATTGAGCATTTACACTACTAACAAATGCGAACGGTGCTGTTAGGATTATAGATAGTATTATTAATATTTTATTTATTTTTTTCATGTACTTCCAAAACAAACAAATTCAGCCTCAGCTACAGGGTCATCTGCACCTGCATCAGACTGTCTTAATACTTCTTGGAAAAAGAATGCAGATTCATTAGTTGTAGGACAACTTCTAAATGCAGCAGGCCAACTCCAAAGTGCTCCTAGACCAAATATGTATCCAAATACTGTTAATAAAATTGGGAAAATCAGTGCAATGCTAGCACCAATAAATGTTGATTTAATTTTCTCAAATGATCCCTGTAATTGCTCTGAATCTCCTTCACTCTTCAATGCACCAAACGCTGCTCTAAGAATCAGAAAAATCCAAAATACAACAATTCCTAAACTAAAAATACCTGCCACAAAGCTAACCCAAGAGAAAATAGTTGCATATTGGTCAAGCCCAAGTGTTACTTGAGGAAAAAAATCAAAAGATATTGGATCTAGCCCAATATTATCATCTGTTGTTAGATTTGTTTGCGCAGCAACCTTAACAACAGCAGATTGAAATATAGCTGCGATAATAGTTAATTTTAATAAGATTCTTTTTTTCATGGCTTATTCTATTGTTATTGTTTGTCCGGAATCTCCGACTAATTCTAAATTTTGAAGGCTTCCTAATCCAATTAAATTTGCAACCACCTGCATAATTACTATAAATCCCCAAGCTAAAATAAATCCTAGAATTAGACTAGTTATAACTTTATTTGTTTGCTCAATTGTTTCTGGATCAGTTGCTTTTGACCGTACATACGCCCCTTGATAAATTCCCATAACCAGAGCATATACTGATGCAAAACCCAAAGCAGTGGTTATAGCTAAGTTAATTAAAGTAGGTATTTGTTGATCTTTTGTAACTGCAAATGTTGCACCAAAAAATGAAAATAGTGGTGCATATTCTTCTGGTACTTCACTTTCACCTTCTCCTGCACATTTATCTATACAACAATCGGACTGTGGGTTAACTATTTTTTCATTAATACATGTAAAGTTAGGCAAATAACCACCTTTAACTTTGCAAGATTCCGGCAAGCACCCTGCTTGTGCATCTACCTTAAATGTTCCACGAAAAAAAATTAAAGAAAATACAAAAATTATTAAAATTATTTGTGAAACAAATATTGTTTTTTTCATAACCCTTCTACTAATAAGAAGCTTGTTACAAAGTTAACTAATGTTGGAGCAAGAGCTGCTATTGCAAAACCAATAATTGCAGCAATAATTGTTTTCTTACCGTTTTCAATTTTTTCTTCGTTTCCTTGGGAAGTTAAAACTAAAAATGCCCCAACTAAAAGCATTGCACCAAAAGTTAAAAGAAATATCGGTCTAATTAAAGATCCAAGTGCGCTTATTATATCTTCAAGACTATTGTATCTAGATGGATTTGGAATTTTATAATTTATATCTTGAGCCGAAACCTTTACAGGTAAAGTCATTGCTATTTCTAATGCAATTAAAAAAGTAAATAGTACTTTAGTCTTAAATTTTTTCATTACTACACTATATCTGATATTTGCAATCCTTTGAAGTGGATTGTTTGACCATTTTTGATTTTTTCATCTGCAATAAGGTCTGCAACAGTATCATTTATCTTTTCTTGAATAGTTCTATATAGAGATCTAGCACCATACACTGGGCTAAATCCAGCTCTTGATAGCTCATCAATTGTGTCTTTATCCCAGTCGATTGTTATTCCTTGTTCGGATAGATTTTCATTAATTTTTTCTAAGAATTGCACAGTAATTTGATGTATTTCTGAAAGATTTAGAGGCTTAAACATAATAATCTTATCGAATCTATTTAGTAGTTCCACTCTAAAATCGTTTTGAAGATTATAGTATGCTTCTTTTACAACTTCTCTATATGCTCTACCAGCAGCTAGTGCTGATGCAATCTGCTTTCCACCTGCATTTGATGTCATAATAATTATTGCTTGAGTAAAGTCTACTTTTTTACCAGCTCCATCAGTAATTTCGCCTTCATCTAAAATTTGTAAAAATAGATCTAGAACTTTTGCGTTTGCTTTTTCTATTTCATCAAATAAAACAATTGTAAATGGATTCTTTTTTACTGCATCTGTTAAATATCCTCCTATAAACTCTCCTGCTTCGTTCTCTGAACCTATAAGTCTATCTAGGTTTTTATCTTCGCTGTATTCGGACATATCAACCCTAACCATTTTATTTTCATGTCCAAAATATACTTCAGCAAGTGCTTTTGCAATTTCAGTTTTACCTACACCAGTTGGTCCAAAGAATAAAAATGATGCTACAGGTTTATCTTTTCTGTTTAAGCCAGTTCTAGCTCTTTTTAAAGCTGCTGAAACTGCTTCAACGGCTGCATTTTGACCAACAATTCTTTTATGTAGCAGATCTTCTAGATTATTTAAAATCTGCCTTTCTTTTTTATTAATATCACCAATATTCACACCAAGCTTTCCACTAACCATTTGGTCAACTACACTTGAGTCTATAAAGTCTAAATCGTGAGCTTTTGCATAGTTTAAAGTCTCTTCTAAAAGTTCAATTGCTTTATCTGGCATAACTTTACTACTATCTATTTTTTCAGCAGATTCTACTGCTCTTCTAACTGCTGATTCCTCTACTCTTACATTGTTTAATTCTTCTAATATTTCTACATGTTCTAGAACAATTTGAATTGTGTTTTCTTTTGTTGGTTCAGATAAATCAACCGTTTCAAACAAAGAACTAAAAGATTTATTTTGCTTTATTATCTTTTTTAAAATTGCAGTATTAGCTGTTGCAATAACTGGTTTATTACTTTCTTCTAAATAAGTTCTTAATCTGTTTAATATTTCTTTTCTATTCTCTTCTCTAACTTCAAAAGCGTATTCAATATTTTCAAATACTAGCAAGCAGTTCCCTGCTTCATTAGATTCATCTAGCATTTTAGAAAAAATATTTTCAAGTTCATTAATTGTTGTAACTTGAGTCAAAATTCTATTAATGTCTATTACCACCATTCGCTTATCGTAAAGCTCTTTTGGCACATCTTCTGCAACCAATAATGTTGCAATATTTTTGACCAAATGAGTTTTACCAACGCCAGATTCACCAGTAATTAAAACATTTGGTTTACTCTTTTTTGTTAATAATTCAAGAATCTTTTGAAGTGCCGCATCTTTTCCTTGGCTAAAAACAAATCCAAAATCTATTACATTCTTTACATAATCTACTGCGTATTTATCAATAGTAGGAGTTGCTTTTGATGTATATGCTCTGTTGATTGATCCTGTTGGCTTAAGCTTAGAAATCCAGAACCATTTTCTATGAAAAGTTTCTACTTTTTGATTATTTCTAATCCAAGCCACAACTGCATTTACAGATTCTGAAGAAATATCTTGGCTAATTAGTGCATGCTTCCAATAAGTCTCTGCAAATGCTGCAAACATTACGTATTCATCAATATATTCGGCATCAACTCTCATTCCTGCATGGAATAGTTCTAGAAAGCAATTTTGAAAGCTATTATCAAAAGTTAGATCTGTAGTTTCTGTTATTAAATCTTTTTCTAATCTTTTTAAATCGATTGGTAGTCTATTTTTTACAATTTCTTTTACCTCTGGCTGTGCTAACAAAACTTTGCTTAGAAAATAAATGAATTCTTCATTATGGTTTTTGTATCCTTCTTCTAAATATGCAGATACATTGTCCGAAAAAAAGCTTTCTATCTCTACTTCTTTAACTTCTCCCTCTTTTATACTTTTCTTTAAGTGCAAAAGGTTTCGCT
>JAGQLF010000058.1 GCA_020429545.1 Candidatus Dojkabacteria bacterium | reverse complement strand
CTAATAGTAAATTAGGTAATTAGTAGATTAGTACCTAATATCATAACTTAATTCTAATCTACTAATCTACTAATTTACTAATAAACTAATTATCTATAATGAATCTTAATTATAAAACAGTTGAATATTACGACAAGGTTTATAAAGACATAAAAGGTACGGATGTTACTTTAGAAGAGCTTAAATTAATCAAATCCATTGTTAATAAAAAAGCTAAATTATTAGATGTAGCGTGTGGTACTGGTAGACATCTTATTCCACTAGTAAAGCTTGGATACCAAGTTACAGGAATAGATTCATCTCGAGGGATGATACAAGTACTCAATAAAAAGCTCAAAGCACATACCGCAAATCCCACAGCTAGTATAGTTAATCAGAACTTCTATAAATTTAAGAAATCAGAAAAGTTTGATGTTATTTATCTAATGTGGAATGCTTTTAATGAAATTGCTCTCACTAAAAAAGATGCTACAAAATTATTAAGCAAATCTAAATCAATGCTTAATAAAAATGGAAAAATACTTATTAATATAGACAATGTAAATAATCTTCATCTACCAAATATAAATGGAACTTTAATTGTTCATGAGAAAAATATGCAATATAGATCCGATTGGAAAGTTAAGAGCTTTGTAAGAAAAACAAATACAACAAAGTCTATCGAATGGATAAGAGTTTACAATAAAGATAAAAAGATTTTTGATGAAAAAGCTTTAATTAAACAGAGATGGTGGAGTCTATCTGAAATTCGATCTATGGCAAAGATGCTGGATTTAAAGACAAAAACAGTAAGGTTAAAGTCAAATAGAGAACTGTATATAATTCTCTCAAAATAGCCTTGAGACGATCTGCCTGCCTAGCGGCAGACAGGCGAGAAGTGTGCGAAGCGAACGACGTGGCAGTCCCATTTAATTATCCTACTTGCTTAATAACAGTATTTCCTTCTCAAAAATGGTATAATGTTGTAGGTCTGTTCCAGAGAATAGCTGATTGTTTGTATCTATAGAATAAATAATCAGAGGAAAGTCTGGACTCCAATTCGATCCCGTATACTTAAGTAACGGGACAAGTACCTTAAAGTAGTATTCTGTACTAAAAAGAGGCTGGGCGTGAGCTTAGGGTAACCCGTCTACGCATACGCTACGACGAGGACAAAGAGGGCAACAGAAAATAGACTGCCGATGGCATGAAGTATAGCTAACGCAAACTTCACGCACAGGTAAAGCTGAAACGGTGCGGGTAAGAGCCCACCGGTTGTATTGGTAACAATACAATGCTGGTAACCCCTACTTGGAGCAATCCCGATAGATCGGGAGCAAAGATAAATTATTCTCTTAAACACAGAATCCGGCTTATGGAACAGACTGTTTTTCCTCTCCTTATAGGAGAGGATGAATTCCAACGAAGTTGGAAGAAAGGTGAGGTCTTTAACTCGGTATTTCATCACAATAAATAGTAATTCAGACACTCATCCCAAAGGGAGAAGATTTAAGTTAGTTCATGCCTCTGGTATGAACCAATCCAAAATATAAACTATGTCAGTTCGAGTGAAAATTCTGGTTTATCAGAATTTTTGTATCGAGAACACACACATTACGGTAACTTTCTTCTCGATACAATTTCGTCTGCGCCGAAATCACTCGAAGTGACATATTTATAAAATAAGCTCACAGCTTGTAGCTTGTGGATATCTCTTGTATCCTAATCTTATGGTAATTTACGTACTCGTTTTTAATATAATCTTCATTATTCAGATAATGCTTGCAATCTTCGCAAGAATCACTCGATATAAAATTGCAGAAAGATACGATTATCCACTAGGTTCAATGACAAGCTCATCAGAAGCACTAGAGAACTATGTAAAAATTTACAGACAAGTAAACATTAAAGTACATAATGTTATGCCTAGCCCCGCAATTGCCGAAGAAGAATTTGTAATAATCAATAGAGATAAAATTTATGATAGTACTTTGTATACTAACTTCTTTACGCTTTTCCAATTAGTTTTATCAAAAAAAGAAAACGGTTTTGCTAGAAAGGTTTTTTTAATTCAGAATTTTTTATTCTTTTTGCAGCTTGTTTTATTTGTCTTATCTCTAATTCTTCAAATAAATTGGAGCAATGTATTAATAATTGGTGCAATTGCACTTCAGGTTATTAATATTTTATTGAGCATATTTGGGTTTATAAATTATCAAGAAATACTAGAAGAAGCATTTGAGGTTTCTGCGGATTTATTAGATTTAGATGAAGTTGAGCAGGCTAGAGCAGAGAGTCTGCAAAATGATTTAGCGTATACCGTTTATGAATATCCTTTTGAGTTCTTCAAAAGATTGTTTTCTTTTGTTATTCCTTAAATTTTTTTACTACTATAACTTATTAACTTCAGTTCAGATTATCTACTGAAAGGTTCTTGTTCGTACTTTTTGTGACCAAAAAGTACTGCAAAAAGTCTTGGGGTGAAAAAGTCCTTCTTGCTTTTATTTTCGTATATTCAGTCATTAGGACACTTTTCACCCCAAACCCAACGTACAAGTTAAATTAGTAGAAATGGTTATTTAATAAGGGATTTTAGTTCTTCTGGCATTTCGTTAACTTCATCAGAAAATTTAGATGAAATCTCGTGTAGAATTTCATCTACACTCATTACTTGCCCATGTTCCTTTAGATATTCTTGATAGTATTTTTTCCCATTCTCCCAGAATTCTTTTTCCTCAGCTTCGGATCTTTGAACTAAATCTGTCATTTGCTCTTGATCAATTAGTCCTTGTGCATGCATTTCTTGGAATATTGCCTGTAGTTCTTCTGCTATTGACAGCTTGTTATTGTCTAAAACAAAGGCATGTGTTTCTTTGATTTGATCTAAATCAAACCATCTAATTCCATGAAGTTTGCTATACATTTCTTTATGACTTTCATCAACAGATTCAATTGTTTCTGCATCGTCAGATCTATTATCTTTACCCATTCTTTCTTTTCTTACTTCTTGATCAGTAATTAGAAATATTGAGAAGAATCCTTTTTGTTTTCCAACTCTAAAAGCTGCAATATCACTTTCAATCAAAAAATTATCTTCTTTTGTAATTACTAGATCAATGTACTTATCATAGACAGGACCAAAATATGGCTCTATATAGTTATGTGCATCAACTCTACCTTCACCTGAATCACCAAACGAAAGTGTCTTATATAAGTATCTAAAAGTATTACTTCCATAAATATATTTGACACCAAGCATTTTGCATAAAATTAAAGAAAGTGCTGAGCTTCCTCCACCTGGCCATCCTGATACTGATAGTTTCATAAATTTATTTTTAACTTAGGCGATTTTAACATTAAATGGCCGTATACACATATAAATTGGTATAATAGCAATGTGTTAAATAAGTTCTCGATACATCCTACTACGCTAAGCTACGTAGGACTACTCGAACTGACAAGGTTCTCGATACAATCCCGATAAATCGAGATCACTCGAACTGACATTAAGAAAATAATATGAATCACGAACTAAAACCAAAACAAAGAGTAGATTTGCAAGTAATGGAAGTTTTTCCAGAGCTTACGCGAACGTCTATTAAAAAATTAATAATTGAAGGAATTATTAAAGTCAATAACGAGCAAAAGATGCCAAATTATAAACCACATGAGGGAGATAAACTTACATACGATAAAGTAAAAATTGGCAAATATTTAAAATCTGAAGGATCTTTAAAACTAACTGAAACTAAAATGGATTTAGAAGTTTTATTTGAAGATGAGCATACTCTAATTATTTTCAAACCAATTGGAATTCATGTTCACCCAGTAACTAAAACAGATACGAAATCTTTACTAAATGGAGTTTATTATTACATGTCGCATAATTCTAATTTTGATTCATCAGTCAGACTAAGATTAGTAAATAGAATAGATAAAGAAACTTCAGGAATAGTATTAATTTCCAAAAGTTTAGAAGCACACGATTTTTATTCAAAACAATTTGAAGATCATACAATAATCAAAGAATATTTAGCTATAGTTCAAGGAGATTTCTTTAGATTTTTAGAAAACACTGATGATGATATTTTAGAAATAACAGATTACATTAGCTCCAGATCGGATGATAATAATAAATACTATTCAACAACACCTGAAAACGGAAGACTTGCTCAAAGCAAGATTCAGTTTTTAGATTATTTTAATGAATTTGGAGATAAGAAGTTTTCTAAGGTTTTAGTTTCAATTAAAACTGGTAGAACTCATCAAATTAGAGTTCATTTAAGCGAGCTTGGATTTCCAATTTTAGGTGATGGATTATATGATGGACATAAATACAATAGACTAATGCTACATGCGTATAGATTGATTTTAGATATTTATAATGGTGAAAAAGAGTTTGAAGTAATAGCTAGTATTCCTAATGAATTTAACTAAGATATTTACTTCAGTTTCTTTAATAATTTGAAAATTCTTATTCGTACTTTTGTAGGCACAAAAGTACTGCAAAAAGCCTTGGGGTAAAAGAAAGTTCTTCGGCACGCTTAACCACATTCGCTCAGCTATTGGAACATCTTTTACCCCAAACCCCACGTACTAGTTGATTTTTTTATTTAGTGAAGTTTTCCTTTAACTATCTCAAATTCTTTAGTAGGCTTTAGATATTCCTTAATTTCATCATAATGCGAAACTATTAACCAAATAGTTTTTTTGTTTTCAGTTCTGAAAACCTTTAGTGCTTCAAAGATAGATTTCCTAGATTTTGTATCTAATCCTGAATCAATCTCATCTAGCATAATAATTTTAGGCTCAAGCAAAAGCATTTGTAAAATCTCTGTTTTCTTTTTTTCTCCTCCCGAAAATCCTTCGTTTACATTTCTATCTAACAGCTCTTTTGGATAATTAATCTTTTCAGCTGTATCTTTTAAAACTTCTCTAAACTTAAATACAGGTAGTTTTTCTTTATGGTGAATGTTATAGATTAATCTTAAATATTGCTTCATAGAAACTCCAGGTAGTTCAATTGGATGCTGGCTTGCTAAAAACATACCAGCTATTGATCTATCTGTAGGAGAAGATTCTGTAATATCGTTATTTTCAAAAACAATATTTCCAGCTGAGATTTCAAATTGAGGGTCTCCCATCAATGTAGAAAGCAGCGTGCTTTTGCCTGACCCGTTAGATCCAAAGATATATATTACTTCTCCAGTGCCTGCTTTTAGGCTAATATCATCAAGTATTTTAATTTGTGAATCAGCGTTTAGTACGCTAAGATTATTTATATTTAACATGAGCAATTATATCAGCATGAGTAGTATTCGAAAAACCATATCAAGAGCAAAACATGCTTTGCCAGATCAAATAGAAGATAGAATAGATTTTGGTAGATCTAGATCAAGAAGCTTCGCAAAAGAATTTAAAGAATTTGCAATAAAGGGAAATGTAATGGACCTTGCTGTTGGTATTATAGTTGGAGCTGCATTTACCTCAATTGTTAACTCTTTAGTAAAAGATGTAATTACACCTGTAATTGAGCAGTTAACTGGAAACGTAGATTTTACCAATTTATATATCAATCTCTCTGGTGGTGAGTATGAATCTGCAGATAAGGCAATGGAAGCTGGGGCGAATATAATTAGATATGGATCATTTATAGATGCAGTAATAAATTTCTTAATAGTCTCACTAGTTCTGTTTTTAG
>JAGQLF010000057.1 GCA_020429545.1 Candidatus Dojkabacteria bacterium | reverse complement strand
TCAAGAGAGTTTTGTATGTATAGTAGATACAATTTTAAGCAATGGTCAGCATACCGCATACTTTAGAGCTACAGACTCTAATAATGTTACAACTGATAACTCTTCTGTATTTTCTATTGCATTCAATGTTCAAGTTAACCCAACTTCAAATAGCTCTAGTAGTGGAGGGCAAACTTCAGTTATAGAGAATCCTGATGATTCTATTCCTGAAATCAAGATTGCGAAAGATATAAATAATCCTAATTTATACCTAATAACAGTTAGCGATAATTTTCCATTAGTAATTAGCAATGTTGTAATTGTTACTGACAATATAACTGTAATATCGAAAACATGTACAAAGCCAAGTAACTACACAATATACTGTATTCTAGAAGTGTCAGGAAAAGGAGACTTTAGGGTTATTGCAACAGATTCATCAAATCTAACAAGAGAAGTAAGATATGAAATAGCACAAGATGGAACAGGTACGATAATTGATGAGCAAACTGAAAAACCTCCAGTTATAGAAGTACCTACAAATAATGAAACTTCTAATCCACCTGTTACCAATACTGGATCAAATAATGACAACAATACAAGTAACAATAATAATTCAGGATACAATTATATAAATGAAACCAACCCTAATGACACAGAAGATAATAATGGAGATATTGTAATTGACGAAGATTACGTTTACATTAATCCTAACCAACCTGTTGTTAATGAAGTACCTAAAGTAGATAAAACGTTTGCTGACAAGATAGTTCAATCAGCACCTTTAATAATGCCTGTTACCTTAGTAACTCTGCCATTTTTACCAGTAATACTTGTCTTCTTTCTGTTCTGGTTAATCTAGCATTTGAAATATGTTGTTTAGTGATTTGAAATCCTATAAAGTGTATTATGCGCCTTTTGAACACTAAGAAAAAAGATTATTTGTTTTTATTTCTTGCATTTTTTTTTACACTTGCAATACCTTTTTGGCATCGATTTATAGTTCAATCTTTCAACTACCTACCTAATGACTTCAGCTTCAGGGCAGAGGTTATTTCTATTGATAATTTTTTTGATGAAGAAAGAAATGACTATACTGGTGCGCAATACTCCAAAACTGACTATAACTATAACGTTGTTGAAGAAACAAGAGATATATTAATAATTGAGAACAGTTTTGAGGTTAAAACTCCTGATGATAATCCAATATTCTCTGTGATAAGAAACTATGGAATAAACAAAAAAACTGGAGAACATGTTCCAGGTTATGGAGATCAAGATAGAGAAGGTTATTTATTTGCTCCTAAAGGCATAAGTGAAGGAGAATCATTTGTGTATTGGCACGTAAACTATGATGGTCCAGCTCAAATGAACTATGTTGGGCAAGAATACATTGAAGGGATAAAAGTTTTTCATTATGAAACTTATTATGAAGATACCAGAATTGATCAAACTGAGAATCTCAGCTATCTACCTGATGTTGGTATAACAAAAGGAGTGGTACTTGAGCCTCATCTTGAGATATGGATTGAACCTGAAACTGGTTCACTTATAAATTACAAAGATACAACAACTGCCTTTTTTTATGATTTAAAGTCAGGAGAAATTATTTCACCTTGGAACAAATTCTCAAATAGAATGAGCGATGAAAGTGTAGATAAAAATATTGAAGAAGTAGTTCAAAAGAAAGTAAGCCTAAGTATTGTAAGTTTTGTGATTCCACTGACTCTTATAGTTTTTGCATTCTTGAGTTTATCAAAAGTAAGTAGCATTGCTAAATATTTCAATAAATATAGTCTAAAAAAGTTTGTTACAACTGTTTGGGGAATACTCATAATCTCAACTGGTTTAATTATTCTTTTTGGATGGCATACTCAAAATGAAGATCTTATTAGATTAGGATTTATTGGAAATTCAACTATGAACCCAATTACAGCATTATCATTTGTTCTTATCGGAAGTATAGTCTGCATTAAAGATCTAGTAAGAAAAGACTACTTGTCTGTTTTAGCAATACCTATATTCTCTCTTTCTATCTTCAAATTCTTAGGATTATTTGGATTGACAAATTTTCATATTGATCAGGCACTTTACTCAGACTTTGTAAGTCAACTTGGAAGTAGGATGTCGGTTTTTACTGCAGTTAACTTCTTTCTATTATCATTTGCATTAATAATTATTTCTATAAAGCCACTTAGAAAGTTACATATGGTTGCAATTACAAGCATTACCAGTTTATTGCTTTCTACACTCGGTTTAGTAGGCTTTATTTTTAATATATATGCAGTAGCTGTTATACCATTTTTTATATATACATCTTCAAGCACAGCTCTTCTAATGATTATAGCAAGCATCCTAATCTTCTTTAATTTTAGACTTAAACAAGGTGTGATACTCTCTACGTTAAGCAATACATTTATTTTCGGTATTTTACTTACATCTATAACGTTAACTATTTTGTTTGCTGGACTAATTGACCAAACTGCTGCTGATGATGCAAGAAATGCCTTCCAAAGTGAAGTAGTTAGAGCAAAGGCAAAAATAGAAGAAAGATTATATATCTATATTAATGCATTAGATGGTGCTAAAGGTTTATTATCAGCATCAGAAAATGTAAGTAGAGAAGAGTGGAAATTATATATTGATACACTACATATTCAAGAAAACTATCCTGGAATTCAGGGAATTGGATATGCTGTTTTTGTTAAACCTGAAGAACTTGAAGCACATGTAAAATCTATACAGGATGAAGGATTTGACAACTATACAATAAAACCAGAGGGATTAAGAAATCTCTACTCCTCAATAATATATATCGAACCTTTTGATAGTAGAAATATTCAAGCATTTGGTTATGATATGTTTCAAGAACCAGTAAGGAGAGCTGCAATGGAGAAAGCAAGAGATGCAGGTACACCCCATATGTCAGGAAAGATCACTTTAGTTCAAGAGATTGATAATGATGTACAGCCAGGATTCTTAATCTATGCACCATACTATAAAAATGGAATTACACCAAATAATATCGATGAGAGAAGGTCATCAATTCTAGGATATACCTACAGTCCGTTCAGAGCACGAGATTTTGTCCAAGGTGTCATTGGAGTGGAAGGTATTAACAATATTGGTGTAAAAATTAATGATGGAGTAACAATTGACGAATCAACACAACTTTATAGTGATATTGATCAAAAACTTGATAATAATGAAAATAGTCGTTTTTCAAAAACAGAAACTATATATGTAGCAGGAAGACCATGGACGATTTCTTTCTTTAGCTCAGAAGATTATGCCTATACCATATATTCACGAATTGCACCTTTAATCATTTTAGGCATGGGCATAGGAGTCAGTATATTATTTACACTTATTGTCTATACTGTTATTTCTTCCAGGCAAAGAGCTGTTTTATATGCAAATAGAGTAACTAAGGATTTAAAACAATCGCAAGCAAAAGATGAGGCAATTCTGCTGGGAATAGGGGATGGATTAGTTGCTACTGACAACCTTGGCAAAATTATACTTATTAATAAAAAATTTACAGAACTGTTAGGTTGGACTGAAGAAGAAGTTATAGGTAAACCTTTAACAGAAATTATTCCAATGTTAAATGAATCTGGTGAGCTTGTACCACCTGAAGAGAGAACTATTACAAAGGCATTACATTCTGAGAAAAAAGAGAGTGAAAGTCAGTCAAATGTTAAATACAGAACTAAATATGGAAAAGAGTTTCCTGTTTCCATAACTGTATCTCCTATCATCATTCAAAATGAAGCAATTGGAGCTGTCGAGGTCTTTAGAGATATAACAAAAGAAAAACAAATTGACACAGCAAAAACAGAATTTGTATCACTGGCATCTCACCAACTAAGAACACCCTTAACCAGTATCAACTGGTATACAGAGCTTTTAACTGATGATATAAAAAAGAAACTAACAAAAGAACAAAGTGGTTATCTAAGTGAGATAAAAATGGCAACAAAACAAATGACAGAGTTAGTAGGTGCTTTATTAAATGTTTCAAGAATAGAACTTGGTACTTTTGCTATAAATCCAAAACCCACTGACTTACAAAAGCTTGTGTTAAACGTACTTGAAGAATTAAAGCCTATTATTAAAAAGAAAAAATTAACGGTTGAAATTAATGGAATAATTTCAAAAAAGATTTCTGTTGATCCTAAACTTTTCAGAATGGTTTATCAGAACTTAATAACAAACTCTGTAAAGTACACACCTAGTAATGGCAAAATATCCATTGACCATAAAATAGAGAATAATAAACTCACAATCAGGATAAAAGACAATGGGTATGGAATCCCAGAAGCACAACAAAAAAACGTGTTTGAAAAACTTTTTAGAGCGGACAATGTGAGGCTAAAAGACACACAAGGAACGGGATTAGGCTTGTACATTGTAAAATCTATTATTGAAAGTTCTGGAGGAAAGATCTGGTTTGAGTCAAAAGAAAATAAAGGAACGACTTTTTTTATAGAAATTCCATTAATTGGTACAACTAAACAGAATTAGAAATTTATAGTACTCTTTCTGTACTTAGGCTAAGCTCTCCTTCTTGCTTAACCATTCCAGATTTGGGTATAGAAACCCAAAAATTTGAACCTTGTCCTTCCGTTGAGGTAAATTCAATTTTACCTTTAAATAATTTTACGATTAATTGAGTACAATACAACCCAAGTCCTGTGCCCTCAATTTCTTTATCAATTACGTTGGCAGACCTAAAATGTTTACTAAATATCTTACTTTGATCTTTTTGTGGAATACCGTAACCACTGTCAACTACATGAATTTCAAAAAAATCATCATTATTTCGAATACTTACATTAACCACACTATTTTCTTGTGAGTACTTAATTGCATTTGTTAGTAAATTCAATATTACTTGGTTGAAAAGCCTTGAATCTAAATTAACAGTGAAGTCTTCAAAATCTTCGACTTGGATCGCAACCTTATATTTTTGACAAAGTATTTGAACAATATTAACCACATTATTTAATGCTTCATTTATGCTTACACTTTCTGGAGTTACTGAAACTCGACCCATTTCTAATCTGGAGATATTTAGAAGAACGTCTATTAATGAAATTAAATCTTCATTAGCTTTATTTATATGCTCAATCTGTTGTAGAATCTCTTTCGAGGGATCTTTCATTAAATCTTTAAGTATATCTAAGTTCCATTTTACTGTTGTGAGTGGTGTTTTTAGTTGGTGAGCAGTTATAGATACAAATTCGGTCTTCATTTTCTCCGCCTCTTTTTCTATAGTAATATCATCTTCTGTTCCAATGAAACCTACCAATGTGTTTCTTGCATCTAAAATAGGAGATATAATAGCTTTTGCTACATATAACTCTCCGTTTTTTCTTCTGTTGTTAAACTCACCTACAAAATGTTGCTTTTTTACCTTTATTGTATCCCAAAGCTTTTTATAAAACTCTTTTGGCATCTGACTGCCCCAAAGACTTGGCTTACTACCAATTAGCTCTTCATGAGAATATCCTGTTATTTTCTCGGCAGCTGAATTTGCGAAGACAATTGTACCTTCGTCATCTGTAATAATAATATGATTAAATGCGCTCTTTACTGCTAATTGGAAAACATTCGAGGTAGATGCTAAAGGTAGAAGTGTTCTTAATTTTTTCAATTTTGTATAATAAATATCTAATTGATTATATACTTATTTAATTTTGAATATCAACTTTATCTGATACAATTTTATTATGAATTACTTAGAGATTGAGAAAGAGATGACTTATATAGTATACATCCTAATGTGCAATAATAAATCTTTGTATAC
>JAGQLF010000056.1 GCA_020429545.1 Candidatus Dojkabacteria bacterium | reverse complement strand
TAATAACATGATAAAAGGTGTAACTGAAGGTTTTTCTAGAGATTTAGAAATTGTTGGAATCGGTTACAGAGCTGAGCAACAAGGAAATAATGTAGTATTTTCTGTAGGGTTATCACACAAAATAACACTTACTCCTCCAGAGGGTATTATAGTTACAGTTGATGAACAAACAAAAGTAAAAGTAGCTGGTGCTAGCAAACAAAAGGTTGGAGAAATTGCAGCTAAGATTAGAGCGTTCAGAAAACCAGAACCTTACAAGGGTAAGGGTATTAAATATGCTGATGAACAAATTAAGAGAAAATCAGCAAAAACAGTAGCATAAGAAAATGAATACAAGCATTAAACTAAAAAGAAAACAATTCATTAAAAGAAAACTTTCTGTGAAAAAGAGAGTTAGAGGTAATGCAGAAAGACCACGAGTATCAGTGTACAGATCACATAAGCATATTTATGCTCAAATTATTGATGATGAATCAATGAAGACTCTTGCATCTGTTTCAGACAAAAATCTAAAATCTACTAAGGGAAATCCTGTAGAACTAGCAGCAATGGTTGGAGAAGAGCTAGGAAAACTAGCTAAAGCAAAAAAGATAGATAAAGTAGTTTTTGATAGATCTGGTTATCTTTATCATGGAAGAGTTAAAGCTCTTGCAGATGGATTAAGAAAAGCAGGACTAAACTTATAATAAATATATGGCAGATAAACTAATAGGAAAAAAATTCATAAAAAAAGAAGAAAAGCCGGGAAATAATTCTGACGCTACTGTTGATTCAAAGTCAACACTAAAGAGAAATACATCAAAAGTAAGATCAAAAAGAAAAAATGATGACAAGAGAAAACGAAATGACGATGATGGTTTTGATACAAAAATTATTAACATCAGAAGAGTAACTAGAATGTTTAAAGGAGGTAGAAGAATGAGACTTAGTGTATTTGTTGTAATCGGAGATAGAGAAGGAAAAGTGGGTGTAGGAATTGGTAAAGGTCCAGATGTACGATCAGCACAAAATAAAGCAGTATCTAATGCTAAGAAAAATTTGATTCAAGTTCCAATTAAAGGAAATACCATTCCTCATGATATTGTTCTAAAGCATGGAGCTGCAAGAATTATTATTAAACCAGCTGCACCAGGAACAGGAATTGTTGCAGGATCTTCAATGAGAGCAGTAGCAGAAGTAGCAGGAATTAAGGACATGCTTGGAAAAATAATGGGAACTAATAATCAAATTACAAACGCATATGCAACTGTTGAAGCATTTGCAAATTTAAGACAAACAAGAAATTAAAATGATACATAACTTACCATCACCAAAAACAACAAAAAAGTCACTACGTGTGGGTAGAGGAATTGGAACAGGAAAAGGTGGCCATACAACTGGAAAAGGAACTAAAGGTCAAAAATCCAGAACTGGTTATAGAAAACCTAGGCCAGGATTTGAGGGAGGACAAAATCCATTATCAAAAAGATTGCCTAAATTGAAAAATGTTTCAGGAAGTAGAACAAGAACAAGATTGTTTAAAATCAATAAAGAAAAAAGAGTACCTTTAAAGTTAAGTGAAGTTGCAAACCTTGCAACTAAAGGTGATGACATAAGTTTTGAAAAACTTGCTGAACTTGGATTAATCAATCCTGTAAGTCATAAAACTATTAAAGTTAAAGTTTTGTTTGACAAAGATATAGACAAAGCTCTAACATTCATAAACGTACCAGTTTCAAAAACTGCTCAAAAAGCAATTGAAAAAGCTGGAGGAAAGGTTGTTGCAAGTAAAGAATAATTTCTTCTAGTTTACACAACCATTTGTAATTAATTAATCGTTTTCTATCACTATGATTCAAAACAAAATAGATTATGATAAGTTTAAGGAGGATGCTGAAAGCAACGCACCCAGAACAAGACGTTTTGGCAGAAGTGAAAAGAAAACAACAAAACGAAAGTTTCGATTTCCAAAAATCTCTGGATTACCAACTACGGTAAGAGAGCTATTGACGAATAAGGCATTGCTAACCAAAATTCTGATGACGCTATTAATAGTGTTGATTTATAGAGGATTGGCTTCAATACCGCTACCTGGAGTTGATATGGGCGTTTATGAACAGTATTTTCAAAATGCTACAGCATCTGAGGCTAACTATCTGTTTCTAATATTTACTGGTAATACTTTAGATACACCGAGTATAGTAGGGTTAGGAATTGTTGCATACATTAATGCTTCAATTATTATTCAGCTAATAACTCCAGTTATCCCTTACTTAACAGAAATTTCAAAAGAGGGGGCCAGAGGACAACAGATAATTAATCAATATACAAGATATTTGACTTTACCACTATCAGTTTTATATTCAGTTGTATATTTACTTTTCCTCTCAAGAAGAGATTTATCAAGTACTGACATTGGTACAATTACAGAAACACCAGATTTCTTGATTCCACACGCAGTAGGATCAGACTGGCCATCAGTTACAAAAATTATTTTTATGGCTCTGATTTTAACTGCAGGATCAATGTTTCTAATGTGGCTGGCAGAAGTAATAACTGAAAATGGAATTGGAAATGGTTCTTCCATAATGATCTCAACTGGAATTTTGGCATCTTTGCCATCACTTTTAAAACAAGATTTTTCACAAATTAGTTTTCCTAATTTCTTTACACAATTGTTTGAAGGAAACTTTAGTGTACTTACAAACGCTTCTATAATGTCTTTGATAGGAGTATTACTAGGATTTATTATATTAATTATCTTGATAGTTTATATAAATGAGTCAGTAAGAAAAATTAAGATTCATTACGCAAGAAGAGCTGCAACAACACCAGTGTCACAAGATTCTAATCTACCAATCAAATTAACAATAACTGGAGTTCTACCAATAATTTTTGCTTCAGCATTAGTATCTGTTCCACAGTTGATCATACCATTCGCAAGACAGGCCTTTGACAATGGATCTTCTATATACGGTATTTTGGGAGATATAGAGCAGAGTTTCTTATTTGCAACGCAAGACAATGTAGTAAATAGCAAAGATCTAGTTTATGCAATATTTTATTTTGTGGTAATTGTTTTGTTTGGTATTTTTTATGCATTCATCGCATTAAAACCAGCCGATACAGCTGAGAACTTACAAAAAAGTTCAGCATTTATTCCAGGTGTAAGACCAGGAAAATCGACAGAAAAATATATTGCAAGAGTACTTGGCAGAATTGGTTTCTGGGGAGCGATGTTTTTAGCTTTCATAGCACTATTGCCACTTATTGCAAGAAATTATATAGAGTATTCCTCAGGTGTAAACTTATTCATTCTTTCAGGAGTAGGTGGTACGAGTATCTTGATTATAGTTAGTGTAATTCTTGATACAGTAAGACAATTCAACTCAATGAGAGTATCTAGAAGCTACGAGAGATACGCTTAACATTAATCTTCTACCGCTTTAAATTCAATTGACACTGATACCTTTTTAGAATAATCTATACCCATAGATTAATAAAAAATTTATGAATTTTAGAAAGAAGTTCTTTTTGCTATGGGTTTTTATCGCATTTATAGCTGCTGCTTTTGGTCTTAGTAAAATACTTGAACTTCAAAAGGAACCCGATGTTTCAGTTTCTGAATCTTTACCACTATGTTTGCCTCTTGACTATGATGGTGATGGACAAATATTACTTCTTGACTTTGCAGCGTTTGCTAAATCTTACGGTAAGAGTTGTAATCCAATAGGAGAAAACAAATATGAATCAGTGAGTGAGTTTATAATAAAAAATAATCCAACTGATGTAAATATTACTCAGTATAGAGGTTTTGAGATAAATGTAGATTTTTCAGATTATGAATTACTTGCCGTATCACCAGGTACAAAGTCTGGATGGCTTAGCCCTATTGGAACGTGTGATGGTAACAATGCAGGAATATACTCAAAAGATGGAGCAATATGTTTCGCAGTAGCATCATTTTCAGATCCTTTTTCATCACAAGAAACCCTAGGTCGAGTATATTTAAAGGATAATATATCAGCAACAATTTCACCTTCATCTGTATCATTAATTTATTCTGATGGAGAGGTATTGAGCGAAGAGATTGAAAATGTTTTGATTGAGCCAACATCTGAAAATTCGTTAGATACAAGGAAATTTGCCGTACCAATTTATGCAAATGATAAAACAATGGTTAGTGGAAATGCAGTTAACTTGGATCTGAAATTTGAAAATGCTAATGTTCTATCATTTATCCCAGACAGCCCAAGTTGGACATTAACTCCATTACCATGTGATACAAACAACTCAAATACCATGTTGGTGGGTGGAAACGGATTGTGTGCTAGTTTTGCTAAAACAGGTAATTTAAATGGAGATGAGCTATTTGGTTTAGTGGTTATTGATCCAATAGATAAAAAGTTGCCGGTAACAGTTAGTTTTGGACCAAATGCAGGTTATTCTGAAGGTACTTCAATCTTTCCAATAACAGGCACATTTAGGACATATTCAACCCCTGAATCCAGCACATGCGGGTATGTAGATATAATTGGGAGTGGTAATAAGATATTTCCATTAGATCAAAATGTAAATTTGAAAGACTTTGCGGCTTTTGTTGAACTATTTAAGAATCCTACAACATGCAAAGTACAAGAAATAGATAAATATCAAGCCTTTCTATAAATCTAAAATAGTATTTATCTAGAATCCCTTCAACTTTAGTAGTAATATTTGCATATAAATATTACTTTTGTTTCTATGATAAGTTCAAAATCACTTACAAAAATGCCTCAATCAATGGTTATTGGGGGAGGTGTTATTTTAGTTACATTAACAATAGGTGGCATCGTTATTTATACTGAGTCACAAAAGGATTCAAACAATGAAAACCAATCTTACTCATTAAAAGATTTTAAAGATGGTAGTTATTATGCTGAAGGATCTTTTTATGTAGACGCTGTAAGTAAAACTGAAACAATAGGAGTGACTGTAACAATAAGAGATGGCAAAATCACAGGCTTAGAAACCGATCAAATAGAAAATGGAGAAAAAGTCGTTAATGAATATATGCAAAAGTTTGAAGACAAAATAAAAGATATGGTTGTAGGAAAACCAATCACCGAAGTAGGTGATCAAACTATAATTACAGGGTCATCACTTACAAGCAAAGGATTTGTAGACGCTGTTGAAAATATAAGGCGGGATGCAGTTAATTAAGTCAATACGCTGGAGAATCTGCAGTAACTTCTTTAAAAGAAATGCTTGCAGACGCTCCGGCGTTTACCTGTCCACTAAATTTATACGGTTCTAGAGCTTGTGTACAGAAAATATCGGTATTGTTTGGGGTTGTTATAGTTATCGTATAATTGATGGATTCATTGTCTACTTGAATATCTTCAGCAGCTGATGCACATCCATTTGGAACATATCCTTCGATACTGTATTTCCAGACATTATTTCCCTCATATTTGAATAATCCATTGGCACTCCCATCTGATACAGATGTTTCTTTTAATTCGTTTGTAGAGTCAATATTATTATTAATAATCGTTTCGTTTTTAATTACTAGGTCAAATATTGTTTGCCTAGTGCCATTTACAGCACCACTTTTTTTAAATGGTGTAAGCACTTGCGCGCAAAGGTTATCTTCTTGTTGCTCAGAATGTATAAATACAGTAACAGTTACACTATCTAATTCAGAATTATAATTGTTTGTAACTTCTACTGAGTAACATGGAGTTGGTGTTTCTCCATATACACTATATTCATATATTTCATTTTCTTCGTTATAGTTATAAGATAGACTGATACCATCTTTAGTAATATTATCTTTAGTAATTTTATTATTATAAAGTTCAC
>JAGQLF010000055.1 GCA_020429545.1 Candidatus Dojkabacteria bacterium | reverse complement strand
TCAGTGTCTTCACGCTGTTCTTAAGTTCGCCAGTATTGGCCATTGTAGATCCTAATGTGACAAACTCCGATACGGATTTTGTCGAAAATCCTGAAATACTTTACACAACAAATGATCCTATTGAAAACAAATCAGGGTTAGATGCTTCAGATTATGAAAACGCAACTGTGACAGATTCAGGTTCTCTTTATTTAGCAGGAGATGAAGAAGTAATAGAAAACGATATTACTAACGATGTTGTTTTTGCAGGAAGCAAAGTAATTATCAATGGTAACGTTTTAGATAACGTAATTGTTGCAGGTGGAGCTGTTGAGATAAATGGAAATGTTTATGGGGATGTTTTATTTGCGGGTGGGGTGCTAATTTTAAATGGTGAAATAACAGGTGACGTAAGAGCTTTTGGTGGATCAATTTTTATTAATTCATCATTAGTTGGAGGTGATGTTTTACTTTCAGCAGGACAAATTGGAATATCCTCAGAAACACAGATTATGGGAGAAGTTGAATCTAATGGGTTTAATACTGAAATGAACGCAACTGATAATCCAAGTACGCTGGCAGCTGCAGAGAATATGGACTTACCATTCAATAATAATTCACTAAGATCTATGGTAAGTGGTTTTATAGAAGGTATAACTATATTTGCGCTAATACTTTCATTCCTAATGCTAATAGGTTCTGTATTTGCTGGCTATGTCTTTATTAGAATATTCCCAACATTCACAGAAAAAACATTAGCAACAATGAAAAAAAGCCCATGGCAGTCTGTTGGATATGGTTGCCTAACCTTGGTTATAGGATTTGTTTTAATATTTGTACTATTTATATCTGTAATTGGTATAAGATTATTATTCTTACTACTAATTTTAGGTATTCTTGCATTAATGGCAGGTGGGATATATTCAAGATATATGGTTGGTAGAATGATTTTAGAAAAATTTGATAAAAAGAATACAGGTAGATTTATTGTATTATTAGTTGGTACATTAGTTGTTGACTTAAGTATTTTTATTCTAGGATTAATTCCAATTCTAGCTGCCTTTACAGGAATGATCACGTTCTTCTTAACAATGTGGGGTATGGGAGCAATTGTATACAATAAGTATATGGCAATGAAAGAATAAAAATTTCTCTTAGATAATAAAAAGGGCGTGCATATCACGCCCTTTTTATTTTGCCCTCAATCTTCTTCTTATTCTCGCTCTAACAGATGTACTTTTTGCAAATTTTAACCAATCCCTTCTAACGTTTATTTCCTTATCCATTATTATTTCTACAACATCTCCTGTCTTTAATTTATAATCCATACTAACCATTTTCCCATTTACAAGAGCACCTCTGTATTTATCTCCTATATCGGTGTGAACCCTGTATGCAAAATCAATTGGTGATGCATCTTTTGGTAACGATATAACTAGACCTTTTGGTGTAAAGCAAAAAATACTATTTTGAAATGCGGCTACTTTGAAGTTATCTTTTTTGTTTGATTCATTGGATTTCCAATTTACTAAATCTTTAGTCCAAGTAATCGGCTGGTTACTTGCTGTTCTACTTTCTCTTTGCATTTTATAAATAATGTGAGACGCTGGACCAAACTCATTATATTCATGCATTTCTATTGTTCTAATTTGAACCTCTAGTATAATACCTGCAAACTTAAATAATACGTGAATAGATTTATATCCATTATCTTTTGGATGAGCAATATAGTCTGAAAACTCGTCTTGCAAAGTCTCAAAATTAGCTTGAATTAAGCCAAGAACCACGTAACACTCTTCAATAGTATCAACAATAATACGAGCTGCATAAATATCCTTTAAATTTTGTTTTGCTACATCAACAATATTTAAACCTTTTTCTTGATATTTATATTTATTTTTAAGCTTTTTGTATGCACTGTATAGTCCTTTTTTTCTGGACTCTATAGACTTAGGTTTAACTTTATATTCACTTAACAAATCACTAAGTTCACTTTCAAAATCTAGGATTAAATTCTTATTTGAAAAGAAATAATTATCTACTAATTCGTCTAGTTGAGTATATTCTTTCGGATGCAGAATTTTAAATGAATAATCTTCAAGATATTTTTGAATTACACCAAGTCCTAAGTATTCAGCTAAAGGTGCATACATATATAATGCCTTTTTTGCAGTATTATTTTGACTATCTACATCCATTTGATTAATAGTAGTTAAGTTGTGCAATTTTTCGGCTAACCTGATCATAACTATACGAATATCTTCAGATGAATTGAAAATTAAATTTGTGAACTCTTGTTGTTTACTTTCGTGATCAATCTTCTTAGAAAAATTTCTAATTTTAGTTAATCCTTCAACTATAAAAGCAATTTCCGTACCAAATAGATGATCTATCTCATCAATATCTGCATCTGCTTTTTCAACTGTATCATGGATAAGTGCTGCACAAATCGATACAGTGTCTAATCGTAATCTTGCAATATAAGCAGCAACAGTCAAACAGTGAACAGTATAATCATCACCTGATTTTCTCTTCTGCCCAAAATGCATTTTTTCGGCATAATGATAGGCTTGTTTTATTAAATCGAGGTTATATTCTATTTGATTTTTGTTAATTATTTCTAATAAGTTTTCAAAAGAATTGACCTCCGATATGCTAAACTCATTCATATTACTTTTATATTTTGTGGTTCCAATCTTGGTAGTACGAACTATAGTCATTAACTCGAAGAATCAAATTCTTCTATTAAGAAAATCCCCTAATTCAAAAAATCCAGGTATTTATGAATTTCCTGGTGGAAAGGTTGATTCTATAGGCTCGATACCATCTGATACCGCAATTATAGAAGCAGCAGTACGTGAATTGCAAGAAGAAACAAGAATTATCTGCAATTTGAAAGATTTAACCGAAATAAATATGAAGTATCTCCACTCTTTTCAATACAATAGCAAGATCTTTTGTAGAGATTATAGATTTTATAAACTGATTTTAAAAAATGATCCTACTGTAAAAATTGGTTTACAAATAGGAGATGATAGTAAGCCAGAAGATAATCACGATGGTTTTGTTTGGGTAGATTTTAATGAATATGAAGATATGAGGATTAGTGGAAAGACTGGATCAAACTCTTGCGTGCCTGTTTATATGATAATTTGATAGAGTGTATGTTGGATCGTGTAAGATATCTGCTCCTGCTTTGTTTTGTCAATTCTCGGTACACCATGAAATATCGCTTTGCTCTTTTCATGGCACTCGAATTGATATGTTTTTTAGAAATTAAACTTAAAATTCTTAACTTCTGGCATATCGTCTCCATGTTCAACGATATATTTTGAATGTTTGTTTAATATATCAGAATATTTTCTAATTAACGCTTCTTCTTTTTCTTTAACAGCAGGATTGAATCTTGACGCAGATAGTATTGCCTGAATGCACACATGATATCTGCTAGCTTTATTTAAAACTTGCATGTCAAATGGAGTAGTTGTTGTACCTTCTTCAATATAACCTAGTAGAACCATTTGTTCAGAAATTCTTCTTCCCCAAGTGAGTTGTTTTATTGCTTCTGGATAGCCATGAAAATTAAAGATTACATCTTTGTCATCTGTAAAATACTGTTTGTAGTCAATGCTTGATAAAATTGGATTATTTTCATCTCCTAAACCAAGCCTTGTTAGCTCGTTAACATTTACATATTGGAATGATAGTTCAGGTAAATCTTGCTTCAAAATAACCGCTGCAGCAAGAGTCTCTACTGTTTGATAATCACCACAAGATGCAAGTACAACATCAACTGTATCTTTGGGTTTATTACCTGCCCAATCCCAGATACTAATTCCTCGCTCAACATGTTCTCTTGCTTCACCTATAGATAACCATTGAGGTAGTTCTCGTTTTCCTGATACAATCAAATTAACATTATCTACTCTATTTAAACAATCCTCCATAGATACTAAAAGTGTATTCACGTCTGAAGGAAAATAAACACTTACAAAGTCAGCATGCTTGCTAAGTAGAGTATTTATTAGTGATGGATTCTGATGTGAAAAACCATTATGATCTTGTCTCCATCCAGTACTTGTTGCAACGTAGTTGAGACTAGGTAGTGGATTCCTCCAAGGAATTTCTTGAGATGTTTTTAAATACTTTATAAATTGATCAATCATGGTTGTAATAATACCTAAGAATGCTTCGTATGAGATTAAAATTCCATGTCTTCCAGTTAATATATAACCTTGCATCCATTCTTGAAGTACGTGCTCACTTAAAATTTCCATAACTCTGCCTTCTGGAGCAATACACTCATCACAGTTTCTAACTGGCCAAACATATTGTCTTGTAGTTTCTTCAAAAATCTTTCCTAATTTGTTTGATTCTGATTCGTCAGGTGAAAATATTCTGAAATTATTATCATTCGCATTATTCGATAAGAGCTGCTTAAAATATTCGCCCATGTGCATCATACTGCTTTCTGGCTTAAATCCGCGTACATCAAACTGCATAGCCATCACATCTAGATCTGGAAGAACTAAATCTTTTCTTAAGTCACCACCATATGCATGTTTAACTTTACCAACACGCTTTTCATCCTTTGGAACAAATTTTAATAGATTAGTTCTTATTGTTTTATCTTCATTTAAAAGTTCGTTCACATTATAACTTCTTAGCCAATTTTGAATTGCAACTAACTCTTCAGTATCTTTTTTAGGATGCTCTAACGGAATTCCATGCGAATTGTTATGATCTTCTATCTTTCTTTCTTTAACAAAGTCGGGAGCTGTCCATCCTTTCATTGTTCTCATTACGATTAATGGCCATCT
Organism: Candidatus Dojkabacteria bacterium; assembly: GCA_020429545.1. Lineage (GTDB taxonomy): Bacteria > Patescibacteriota > Dojkabacteria > J137 > J137 > JAGQLF01. Next base: position 1,050 of record JAGQLF010000055.1, on the reverse strand, counting down.
AGGTTTTGTTCTGCTTAATTTCCAATTTCCTTTAATTTCTAGAATTTGTTTATGTGCATAGTCAATTGTATTTAAATAGTCATCGTAAATATCATGAGATGTATATTGGTCCAAAATGTGTGGGTGATATCCTAGTCCTTCAAAGTATTTATATATTTCATCATTTGACATTGTTCCCATTATTGTTGGTCCAGAAATTCTATACCCATTCAGATGAAGAATTGGCAAAACTGCTCCAGAACTTGTAGGATCCATAAACTTATTACTATGCCAAGATGCAGCTAGTGGACCTGTCTCAGCTTCTCCATCTCCTACTACACAAACAACCAATAAATCCGGGTTATCTAGAGCCGCTCCAAAAGCAGTACCTAGTGAGTAACCAAGTTCTCCACCTTCCATAATTGTTCCAGGTACACCAGGGTATGTATGGCTTGGAAATCCTTTTGGCCAGCTAAACTGTTTTAATAAATATTCAAAACCTTCTTTATTTGCAACTGCATTTGGATAGTATTCTCCTAAAGTTCCTTCAACAAATAAGTTTGCCAAAACTGCAGGAGCCCCATGACCAGGACCTGCAATAAACATTGTTTCTTGCCCAGTTTTAGAAACCAAATAGTTAACACCTGCATACATTAAATTTAAACCTGGAACTGTTCCCCAATGCCCTAAAATTCTATCTTTAATATGTTCAGGCTTTAAATCTTCTTCTAAGAAAAAGTTATCTTTTAGATAGAGCATAGATGCTCCAAGATAATTAGTTAACCTATGATATTTTTTTATCCACTCAAGTACGTCTAATTCAGCCATTATTACATTGTATATATTGTGAAAAATGATTACAACTTAAAAGCTTCTTACTTCAAGTTGTAGGCGAGGATCGCGATCCTCGCCTACAACCTTAATTCCTATGTTAGTTCATACCTCTGGTATGAACTAGATAATCTCTACAAATTATTAACAATCAACGTACTCAATGGATTATTTTCATTTGCAGAGCTCCAATACCAATGCTCTGGAAGCTCAACATAATTTTTCTTTACAGGATTATTT
>JAGQLF010000054.1 GCA_020429545.1 Candidatus Dojkabacteria bacterium | reverse complement strand
GAAATATATATAATTTTTCAGAACTGTTAAAAAAATGGCATAAGGAGTCAGTTAGCAAAACATTATCAGAATTATTTTTAAGCATTATTAATGATTCTGGTTTGTTAGATTATGTTTCTGGACGAAATGATAAAGGAGCAGGTCAGAGCCCTGCTCCCGCAACAAATTATACATCCGGAAGAGACGCGATTAATCGCGTCTCAACAGAAGATACAGAATTCAACGATCTCCTCTCCCTAATTTCATTTCACGAATTTATAAAATCTGTCGAACGTGTAAATAGAAAAATTACACTTGAGGAGTTTTTAAAAGATATTGAGCTAATGAGTGAGAATAATTATGTAGTTACAAGCAGTAAAATTGAAAACGAAAATGGAGTTAATCTGCTAACAGCACATAGTTCTAAAGGATTGGAATTTAAATACGTTTTTATTATCCACGCAACAGAAAACAATTGGGGTTCAACAAGAAAGATGCCGTCCCTTTTAGTTCCAGAAATCTATAATGAATATTATGATGCTGAGGAAGACGCAGCTTCAAGATTAGAAGATGAGCGAAGGTTATTCTTTGTAGCAATAACAAGAGCAAAAGAAAAGCTTTACTTTACAAAAGCAAAAACAGAAATAAATGAAGGTTCAGTTACCAATCTATCTACTAGTCAGTTTATTGAAGAGCTTGATCAAAATAGTCTAGAAAAATTTAGCCCAGAAGATCATGATATAAAAGATTCAGATTTATTAACTCTTCTTAAAAAGCCAGAGATTGAATCTTATAGTATTGAAGAAGAAAAGTTTTTGAACGATCGAATAAAGAACTTTGCACTTAGTGCAACTGCTTTAAATGACTATATTGAATCTCCTCTTTTATTTAAAGAGAGACACTTAATTAGAATTCCACAAGCAAAACAAAAGAATGTTGTTATGGGAACAGCAGTCCATGCAGCAATGGAATTTTTGAATCGAGCTCTAATTAAAGATTCTGATTTATCTAAAATTACCTTTGAAAGTTTAGATAATATTTATAGAGCAACATTAAAAAGAGAATTTGAAGGAGATGAAGAATACGATGAAACTTTAGCTGAGGGCTCAAATATTTTAAGAAAATATTTTGATAACTATATTGCAACTAATAAATACGAAATACCAGTTGAGGCTGAATATAATTTTGGTTTTCATAACGTTATGCTGCAACTTGCTGAAGGAGATGAAATAAAACTAAGTGGAAAGATAGATAAAGCTGAACTTCTAGATAAACAAACTAATAGTGTAAGAATTGTAGACTATAAGACTTCTAAACCTCATTCTGAAAATCATATAAAAGGAAATACAAAACAATCAGATGGAAGATATTGGAGGCAGTTAGTTTTCTATAAAATTCTTTGTGAAGCAGATCAAAACTTTAGACCAAAAGATAAATTTAATTCAATAAAGTATATTTGTGATGAAGTACAGATTGACTATTTAAAAGACGATAAAGGAAAGTTTATAAAAAGAACTTTTAGTGTAACTGAAGAAGATGTTTCAAAACTAAAAGAAGTTATAAAAGATGTGATGATACATATTAGAAACTTAGAGTTTCCTGAAGAGAAAATAATTAAAATTCATTAGGATTTTTGTTTTTAGGAGGCTTGTATACAGAAATATTATTTTTATATGCAAGTGCTCCTAAGAAAATGAAATATCCCAACAACAGGTTAGTGCCAAAACCAATAATGTCAGTGTTTTTTAAATCCCATACTGCATTTATAATTAATGATCCTTCGAAAAGCCAAAATAACTTGATTATTGTAGAATCTAAAAACTTATAAGCATCATTATAGTCATCAATAATTGCTCTTTGTCTAGATTTTAATGTTTCTAGTCTAGGCAAAAAGTATTCATCATCCAAATCCTCATCTTCTGGAAAATTATCTAAAAGATATGTAAGTGCAAATATAAATTCATCATTAGGCTCTTTTGGGAATATGGCTTGATAATATTGACACGCAACATCAAATATCTGTGTTCTGAGCTCGTCTTTAGTTTTTGGTAATTCATCTATATCTAGATTATTGATAAAACTTGAAAATGCTGACAGATTATTCTCACTATCATCTTCGTTGTTATCTTCAGGTGAATTTTCACTAGCCATTGTTTATTATTTATAAATCCACCGGATTATAACCATGGATTGCTAATTTTTCTAGCTACATTTCTAGTTTATTTCGATCAACTGAATCAGAAATAATAAAGGAAAGGGTTAAACCAAGAAAGACTCCGAATACAACTGGATCTATCTCTGCAGATGTTATTTCATGAAGATTTATTATACCTGCAACTATTGATGCACTTAAAAGAAATAGACTACGGTTAGATCTATAGTCTTCTGGTTGAAATAAAAAATCTGGCTCAGTAATGTGATCAACATTAGAGCCAGATGTATAAAGATTTTCTTCTTCGGGTGAGGGTAAATGGAAATCACCTAGTTCCATTTTATTTAACTTTATCTCTATATTCTTTATCGTATCTTTCCATACATTCTTTAATGATTTCATTTGCTTTATCTACTCCATAAAATCCTAGAACTTTACATGTTCCGGGTTTCTTTAAATCTTTATAGTGTTCCCAGTAGTAAGTTGTTTCTTTTTCAAAATGTTCTCCTAAATCCTCAATTGAGTTTATATGATCCATTCTTTTATCATCATTCAAAACAGCTATTACTTTATCGTCTCTTTCACCTCCATCTTCAAAAGTCATTATTCCAATAATTCTAACCTCTGCAAAAGAACCTGGGACTAGTGGTTCTGTAACATTTACAACTTCAACATCAAGTGGGTCACCATCATCGTCCCAAGTTTGTGGAAGTGCTCCATATACAAATGGATACGCTAGAGATGAATATCCAACTCTATCTAATTTTAAGTGTCCAGTTTCCGTTACTAATTCATACTTATTTATTGTATGAGAGTTAATTTCTACAATACAGTTAATAAGATTTTCTGACTCATCTGCATAAGTTGGAAGTACGTGCAAAAGATTTGCCATAACTTTGCTTGGTGTTACATCAATATTTGCCATTTTATTTAGTTAATTAGTAAATTAGGTAATTAGTAGATTAGTATCAAGTCTGTACACTCGCTTGCTACTAGTTTATTCTATAAGTATACTAAATTATGTCGTATTATAGCACTACACAAAAATTAATCATCTTTCTATCTGCAATTTCGATCGTGTTTTTTGTGGTGGTTAGCTATTTGCTGTATAAGAGTAACGTAGATTCTAATTTTTTTAGTGTAAGCGATAATATAGAAGTTTCAGAGCAAAATAGTCAGCAATGAGGTATGTGGTATGCGGTCATACGCAAACCTCACAGCCCATACCCATTTAATGATATAATTATCCCGATTTATTAATAAATATGAACTTATCTTTAGGAATTGTTGGACTTCCAAATGTTGGGAAATCTACACTTTTTAATGCACTAACAAAAAATGATATTCCTGCAGAAAACTATCCTTTCTGTACAATTGATCCAAATCATGGAATTGTTACAGTTGCAGACGAGAGATTAAATAAAATTGTAGAGATTGAAAAACCAGCAAAAGTAACTCCAGCTGTTGTTGAATTTGTTGATATTGCAGGAATTGTAAAAGGTGCAAGTGAAGGGGAAGGTTTAGGTAATAAATTCTTAGCAAATATTAGAGAAGTTTCTGCAATTATTCATGTAGTTAGAGCTTTTCATAACGATAACATTACTCATGTAGAAAACTCAGTGGATCCTGCTCGTGATATTGAACTTATAAATACTGAACTTATTCTAAAAGATTTAGAAACACTAAAACAGAGAAAAGGTCAACTAGAAGGAAAAGTTAGAGCAAACCCAAAAGATAAACCTTTAATGGATTTTGTTATAGAGCTTGAAAATGCACTAGATTCTGGAAAACTGGCAAACGCTGTAGCTACTCCAAATAATGATGAAATAAAGATTTTAAGAAGAGAACTGTATTTACTTACAGATAAACCTGTTATGTATGTTGTAAATTCAAGTGAAGGTAACTATGAAAAAGATGCTGCAGTAATCAAAGAAATTGTTGGGGAACATATGGTACTACCAATTGATATTAAAACAGAAGCAGATTTATCTACAATGACAGATCAAGATAGAATAGAATTTATGCAAGCACTAGGATTAGAGATGACTGGATTTGAATTGCTTACAAAATCAGCATACGAAATGCTTGGTTTAATTTCTTACTTTACATCAGGGGAGACAGAGTCAAGAGCTTGGACAATTTACAAAGGAACAAAAGCTCCAGCTGCTGCAGGTGTAATCCACTCAGATATTCAAGATCACTTTATTGCAGCAGATGTTGTGTCTAGCGAAGACTTTATTGAATATGGTGGTTGGTTAAAAGCAAGAGATGCAGGTAAAGTTGGTTTGCAAGGTAAAGAGTATGTAATGAGAGATGGTGATGTGGTTTTGTTTAAGCATAATGGATAGTACAAGTTTTTATACTTTTTAAAAAAGATTATTAGCTATGAACTCACTAGAAAAAATAGTGGATGGAGTATCTTATAAAAGAAGAATAACGCCTGTAGATGTGATAAATAATATTAACGTAATTAGAGATATTCAGAATTTCTATATTATGAATGAGTTGCATGAAAGTCCTGAATTTTCTAAACTTCAAACTGCGTTCATGAATTATCAGCTAGCAAAAGAAGATCTTAAAGATCATGATGAAATATCAATTTGCGGAATGAAATTGGTTCTAATATTTAAAGAGATTGTCACCAAATTTCAAAAAGATTCAAATAGTTCTTTAAACTTACAATTAGAAGCAGATAAGAGCGGTCCTTTAGTGATTCAAGATCATTAATAGTAATTTTGCCGACTTCATTTTATAATTTCACACGATGAATGAGCTTACAAATGTATATACAGATTCTTTAGTAGATTTTATATTAAAAAATGCCTACATTTTTCACGAACTAAGAAATCGAGACAATATTAAAAAACTTAATCTTTCTGAAATTAAAACTGCTAAGTCTTCATTAGGCAGGTTAGAGTATTTACTACTAGAGAGGCAAATAGCATTTGGAAGTAATGGATTTGATGATGAAATTGAAGAACAAAAAAACAGAAAAGAAATTACAGAACAATTTATTAGAGCCTACAAAATTCATTCTAAACTAGAAAATCCTGATGATTTGTCTGAAATTAATGAAGCTATTGCTTAATTAATAATTGACGATTCAAAGCAGAGGCTTAACAATTTCTTCACTACTTTTAGCCTGCTCAATAGAATCTGCAAGCATTTCAATATAAAGCGCATAACCAATTGTATTTATATGTCCATGTTGTTGTTCACCTAAAATATTTCCTGCTCCTCTAATTTCTAAGTCTCTCATAGCAATTTTAAACCCTGATCCAAACTCAGTAAACTCTTTGATGGCTTTTAATCTTTTTTCTGCAATTTCACTTAAAACTTTATCCTTTTCATACATAAAGTAAGCATATCCTTGCCTATTACTTCTTCCAACTCTACCCCTTAGCTGATATAGTTGAGCTAATCCCATTTTATCAGCATCATAAACTATCATGGTATTAGCGTTAGATATATCCATCCCAGTTTCTATTATAGTTGTACATACAAGAACATTGTATTCTTTATTTAAAAATCCTAATATAATATTTTCTAACTCTTTACCAGTCATCCTTCCATGAGCAACAGCTATTTTAGCATCTGGAACTAATTTTTGAATCATACTGGCCATTTCATCTATTCTTTCAACTCTATTATATACAAAAAATACTTGACCATCCCTAGCGATTTCTCTTTCTATCTCATCTTGTATTACACTTTCCTTAGCTTCTGTAACATAAGTT
>JAGQLF010000053.1 GCA_020429545.1 Candidatus Dojkabacteria bacterium | reverse complement strand
TATAAATGTGATATTGAGCAAAAGTAATATGAAAATACATAAAAAAAAAGAATTTATCATATTTAAGGATGGTAGGTTTTTATTATAGAAGATTCAATTTATCACCAACACTAATACTGTTATTTTCTACCCAACCACTATTCATCTCTATTACATACATTACAGGTTCAGTTGAAGGATACTTCTCCTCTATCTGATTAGTTTTTGTATTTTCATGAATAGTAACAATATTGAAATCTTTATCTAGAAAAATCATATCCAAACTTAAGAATGTATTGGCCATGTGAAAAGTTCTATAGTCTTCATCATCAAATACAAAAAGCATTCCGTGATCAGGTTCCATTTCTTCTCTAAACATTAAGCCATATGCTCTTTTTCCTGGAGTATTTACAACTTCTAATTCTAAGATTTTACCTGTAGAAGTTTCAAGTTCGACTATGTCGTAGTTAGATAGACTTGAAAGCGTGAAACTATTGTCTTTATTTGATTCAACATTGTTATTGTTAACTTTGGATCTGCCTGTGAATGCAATAAATATTAGAAAAAATATCACTACAATAACTGTTAAAAGGATACATTTGTTTTTCATACTTTATAATTAAATATCTCTATTAAATATATTTTCAATCTCAGTTTTTTTTAGCTTCCAGATAATTGGCCTGCCATGAGGACATGTATTTCCAGTCTCTAAGTTTAGAACATCGTTAGCAATTTGTGTCATTTCTTCTCTGTGCAACCTCTGCCCTGCTCTTATTGATCCATGGCAAGAGATAGTTGCTAATTTTAAATAAATGTCCTTTGTAATGTTGAATTTATTTATTATCTCACTAGAGAATTCAATTCCCAAATCTTGCGGAGATGATAACAATTCATTAATTAAGTCTTTGAAACTATCAATGTTTGTGAGTTCAGGTATTTCAATGATTTGGATACTCTCTTTACCAAAATCTTCAATCAAAAAACCAAGTTTTTTTAGTTCATCACGTTGTTCTAAAATGTTCTCTTTTTGGTGTATAGTATTTAGAGACACTACCTCAGGCACTAATAAAGGTTTTGTTTTAATTGAATTATTCTGTTTTAATAATTTTTCGAACATGATTTTCTCTGCTGCTGCATGTTGATCAATCAAGAAAAACTCATTATTTTTTTCAAAAGCGATGTAAGTGTTAAACAGCTGTATTACGTTTTGATCATTGATCAATACTCTATCTTCATAATATTGTTCCTCTTCTCTATTGCTGTTATTAAAGATGTTTCTACTTTTAGAGGTACCCTGATATAGTTCTTTTGAAAAGTTAATAGCATCTGAAACTTTAAAACTAGAGCTCTGTTTCTTCTTGATTGGGTTTAGTTTATTTCTAACAGGAGTATCAATACTATTAAAGTTACTTGTAAAATTAAAGTCATCTTTGATTTCTTCTTTGCTGTATTTCTCTAAATTTTTATTAACAAAATTATATATGGTTCCGAATACTGTTCGTTCATCTTCAAACTTAACTTCTAGTTTTCTTGGATGTATGTTTATATCTACACTTTTAGGATCAATTTCTATAAAAAGTACATAGGAAGGTTTTAGATCTCTGTGCATATGGCCTGTGTAACCTTGCACCACAGCTTGATTAATCAACGCGCTCTTTATACTTCGATTATTAATATAAATAAATTGATTTTTGTTTTTTTTCTGTCCAATGTGTGTATCTCCCAAAACGCCTGTTATTTTCATATTGTTGGCTTCTGCAGCATCTATAGTTATATGTTTGGCAAATTCTTTTCCAAAAACTTCAAATAATCTATTTTTTAAATCGTTTGTAGCTGTAAATTTATAAATCTGGTTTCCATCACTATATAGCTCAAAATGTATGTCTAAGAATGGTAGTACCAGCGAAATAAACATGTCGTATATATGTCTTTTTTCTGTTGAAAGAGATTTTAGAAATTTTTTTCTAGCAGGAATGTTCTTAAATAAGTTATGAACTTCAACTACAGTGCCATTTGTAACCAGTTGCTTATTCTGAGCGATATTTGTTTCTTCAGAATGCTCTAAGGTTGACCCATCCTTCTCTTTTGTTTTTGAATGTATAATTACTGTTTCAGACACTGCAGAAATACTTGCAAGAGCCTCTCCTCTGAAGCCAAGAGTTTTAATTGAGAAAAGATCATCAAGGACTTTAATTTTTGATGTTGCGTGCTGCTCTAAAGTGAAAGATAGATCTTCAGGTTCAATACCTTCACCATCATCTACAACTTTAATAAGCTTGGTGCCTGCTTCTTCGATATATATTTTTATATTTTTACTTCCAGCATCGATTGAATTCTCTAAAAGTTCTTTAATAACAGAAGATGGTCTTTCTACCACCTCACCTGCAGCGATTTTATTAATCAAATCTTTGGGAAGTAGATTTATTTTAGACATTTATTCAATTCTTTGATACTTATTTAAAAATATCATGAATTAAGATAATCATAAATACCTAAAAATAGGTATCAAATGATGAGAAAAATGATCTGGACCAAAAAATTGGAAGTTATGTTTTTGAATGCATATTTATACACAACACAACCTAATGAATGTACAAATTTATTCTGGCTAGAAGTGTTTGCTGACAAAGAAATAAATTTCCTTTTAGAATCATGTTTAAATATTCTAGTACAAAGTTAACAAATTTTTATGAAGCTTTTTAAGACCGAGAATTTGTAGTTATCCACATCGTGATTTTAAAAATTATTTTTAGAGCTATTATGTTTATAATTTAGCACTCTCTTTTAACTAACCTTCTGGTTTGGATAGATAGATTTCGAGATAGTTCTCTATTTAAAGAATACTTAGGACTTAGAGTGAAAAATAAATTAGTAAACTAAGAAAATATATGAGAGGTATTTATAATAGAGTCAGCGATTTTCTAAGTATAGAATTTTATTAATTGAAAAAAGAATGATGTAACTTATGTTGGGTGAATTAGTAAGCTCTGAGAGACGATTTTAGACAATATTTACTTCTGACTGGATCTCGATACCGGTAGCATCCATTACACTCTTCTTCATTTGATTCATATATTCTATTACTTCCTTTCCAGTTGCAGGTCCATTTGTGATTACACAAAGTGCGTGTTTTTGGTATGTTCCAACATTACCTATCATCTTACCTTTCCATCCTAGCTCTTCTAAAAGCCAACCGACTGGAATTTTCACAAGTTCTGCATCTTTTAGTTTTGAATCTTCGAGAGCGGGATATTGCATTTTATCTACTGGATAATATTGAATATCTGGAAATTTAATCTGTATCTCTTTTAATTTTTCTGTTGTGATAAAAGGGTTAACAAAAAAACTACCTAGCGTTCCATAATCCTCTACTTGTGGTAATTTTCTTTTTCTTATTTCAACAACTGCGTTAAATACATCTTTGAGTGTATATGGAGCTGTTGCTATTTCTTCTAAAATTCCGCTTAAAGATTCGTACCTTGAGTGATATGAAGTTTCTGGAATATATTCACTAGCTTTCTTTAGTTTATATGTTACTGAGGATATAACAAATTTGTCTTTTAGTGTAGTTTTAAATACACTTGAACGATATCCGAATTCGCATTCTGGTTCATCGAAAACTTGTTTCTCTCCAGTAGAGATCTCATATGCTTCTAGAGATAAGAAAGAATCCTCTTGAACCTGTCCATAGGCAGCAATGTTCTGAACTGGAGCTGCACCAACTGTTCCTGGAATAAAAGCTAAATTTTCAACACCGGAGAGATTGTTATTAACCGTATATTCAACAAATTTATGCCAGTTCTGCCCTGCTGTAACTCTAATTGTTACAAAGTTGTCATCTTCTGAGATTTGCTCAATGCCAGCATTCATCATATGCAAAACAATACCTCTGTAGCCATCACTAAAAAGTGTATTACTTCCTTCTCCCAAAATTAATAATGGGAGGTCAGCATAATCTTTATATAAGTTTAAGAAAGTCTTTAAATCTTCTTCAGAATGAATTTCAACTAAAAAGTCAGCTTCATCACCAACTCGCATTGTTGAGTATTTTGCAAGTGGTTCATTCTCTTTGTATTTTAATAATGAACTTTTTAGAGCGTCCGAAATTGTCATAAATTAGTATACCTCACAATATTGACTTTAGTACATTTCTCGCAAATTCAACAGTTAACTGTACAGTCTATATCTATTATAGTGTGATATTCTTTTGATCTATTATAAGGATTTTCTATAAGTTGAACACGAGAGTTATTTCTAAGTTCATCATATAGTTCTGGTGGAATCTTTTCGCTCAATAAATTTTCTATCTCAAGTAGGGTCATACCTCCCATTAACTTTACTTTTATTGATACTGTTATGGGTAGCATAGAGTTGTCAGAGTGATTTTTTAGTTGGATTTCACTTTCTCCTTTAATAAAAGGAAATGGAATATTAGTTTCTCTTAGTATACTAACAATATTAGTAACACTATTTAACAAGTTGTTAACTCGTTCACATGCGAATGCATTATTGTCAAATGATTCTTCAGTTCCCATGATGGATTTTACCACCAGTATTTTGTTATGCAAGTCTTGAATCAAGCTATATCAAAATCATCCAATTTTCTTAGATAAGGTTCGACTGTCTCAAATTTGATTTCTTCAGCAGTCATCCAGCTTCTTGAAAATATTGTTACTTCCATTCGCTTCATAGCATTTAATATGGGACCACTTTTATCTTCAAGAAAATGATACCTTTCTTTTGCTTCTGCAATCCTACCTTCAATACTCACAATCCCGTTTGGTTCTACTCTAGAATCTGCATATGGAGCGATCACAAATTCTAAGTTTTTAAGCTCTTCTTCACTTCTTGTAGAAAGACTTTTTGCCCCAACCCAACTTAAATATTCTAAAATCTTTTGTTCATTTTTTAAATTCAGGGATTTAATCATTGCAACTGTTGCCATACTTGCTCTATCTCCATATTTTTCTCTTGTTTCATTAGCAACTTCTTCCCAATACTGTTCTTCTCCCTTTGGTGCAAACTGGTCTGAACTTCCTTTTACAATATTTCCTAAATCGTGCAATAAACAAGTGCTGATAATTGTTTTTGTGTCTACTTTAGTAGAAAGTGAATCACAGATTTTCCATGCAATTGCAGCAACTAATCTGTGGTGTATTTGAAGGGTTGGCATTATTTTTAGGTCGGTGTAGATTTTAGTTATGTTCATAGACAATTATATCCTCAAATGATAGAATTATCTAAGTAGGTTGAAGATGTTTTTACATCTGATGAGGCCATTAGCAATAAACTGCATAAGCCTGAGACAATCTACTTTTTTTATTTCTTCATTACTGAATAGAAAATATAGTTTCCTTTTAGGTCTTTTTTAATTAACACTTTAACTGATCTTACTTTTCCATTAACTTTGCAATTTTCTCTCAAAATGAAATATTTTACTTCTCTTCTTGTTTCAGTACTAAATGTTTTTGCATTCTTAATAACAAATTTTGCACATTTGAGTAGATTATATCTATTAATTTTATCTTGAATTCTTCTTCTTTTAGTTTTACTCCCTTTTGAAATGTGATCCCAACCACTTCGGGTTATTTTTATTTCAGAGCTTAAAGCTTTTGAATAAGTCTTTTCTTTTCTCCAATTCTCATAATATTTTCTGGCAGAGTTTTGTTTTAGTTTGAAATTTTCTAGACGATCACCCATAAGATTCATTTTCTAGGGGAATATCTAAATGTGTAGCTAGTAATAATAGCAGTTATTTATGAAAATTGAATTTTTAATTTAGGACTAGTTTCGTATTATAGTAGCTCAGGAACTAACGGTCTGTAACCTCCTTTATCGCTTAGATACCCTTTTAATTCCTCCTTTGGAACAAAGATTAAGTCTTTCATTTCATCATCACTTCTAGTTTTAAAAATTGATATTAGCTCTTCTTTATTTAATTTTAGACTTATATTAAAAATAAATATGAAATTAGTTTTTGTAGATAAAATTAAACCAACGCATTCTATGGATTTTATATTTTTAGATTCTAAATTAGTTTCTTCCTT
>JAGQLF010000052.1 GCA_020429545.1 Candidatus Dojkabacteria bacterium | reverse complement strand
ATTGTTAGTTGGAATTATACTTGGGCAATTTTTTCTTGTTGTTTCTGATAGTGGTTTGGATGTTAACTCAGTTTCGGCCAGCGATGATGTTATATATATTGATGGTTCATTGAGTACCAATTGTGTAAATAACTATTCAGTTGCTAATCGTAGGTGTACTGGGTCTAATGGAAATGCTTACAATACTCTAGAGGCTGGATTAGCGGCAGCAAGCGCTGGCGATACTATTAATATTAGAGCAGGTACATATACAATATCAGATACAATAGATGTAAATTTTAATTCAGATAGTTTAACAACAACTATACAGGCATATAACTCTGAAAGCGTAACAATTGACAACACTGTTGTAGACCGAACAACTTTAAATATTTCAACTGGTAAAAACATATTATTCAAAGATCTTCATTTTACTGGTGTACCTTATTATGTACCTGATGGATGGACTAATTACTCTGGAAATATATGGTCAACAACAATTCCCTATACTACTTCTCAGTTTAGATTTAATTCTACAAATGGTAGCTATGCATATACAATTTTGGATGTAAATACACCTAACGAGTATCATATTGCAGGTACAACACTATATGTTTACTCAGTTGGAGATCCAGCTGTAACATATACTAATCCAGGAGTTAATTTTGCTAGCAATACAACAGGTTTTGCGTTAGGAGATGTGGACGGTATTCCTGGAAACCTAATTTCTATTGATAATTGTGTATTTGAAGACTTTGGACATGCGGCTATTAAAGGAGATTTTAAATGGCACGTATTTGATTCTAGATTTTATAATAATGGTACAGATACCAGCGATCACCATATATTTGCATCAGGTATTCAAACCAGCGGTAATGAAATGATATTTGAAAATAACTACTTTGGTTTTTCACCAGGATCTGGAGTTTTACTTTATGATCAGCCTGAATATGCAATTGTCAGAAACAACATTTTTAATATGGAGAGTGGATCAAGTAATAGCGAATATGGTGTTTTATTATCTGGGTCAAATTTGAAAGTTTTTAACAATACTATTTATGGTGCAGGTAGAGGCATTGCAATTGATGATACTACTTCTCAGAATAACGAAATAAAAAATAATATAATTAAAGACAGTACAGTAGCGGATCTAAAATTAACTTCAGCATCAGGTAATGATTTTTCAAATAATTATTTGGGCAGTGAAGTAAAATGTACTGGTTGTTCTGACTATACAGGTACTGGTGGCCCAAACTATACATTAGTAGACGATGAACCACAAAATATATTAAGTTCATCACCTTGGACACACTTTACCTATAATTTCAATGCCCTTAGCGGTGCGCATTTTAGGTTCTTTTCTTTTTGTTCTGCTGGTGATACACCCACATTTGGAACTTGGTATTTAGATGATTTAAGTATTACTCCTTTAGGTGGTGGTGCTGAGCTTGTAACAAATGGAGGAATGGAATCATTTAGTGGAAACACACCAGTAGGCTGGGCTTACGGTGGTGCATTAACTGGGCAACAAGAGACAGAAATTGTTCATTCTGGGAATTCTTCACTAAAACTAAATTTAGGTACTGGATGTGGTGGAAGACTTGAACAGTACATAGATTCATTTTCAGGTGATTACGTAATATCTGGTTGGGCAAAAAGAGAAACTGGAACAGGAGTACTGCCTTATTACATAGGTGCTTCAATATATACATCAGATATAATTGGAGACACAGGTCCTGACTTTGAAGGAACAGAACCATATTCAGAACCAGAAGATTTCAAGATTGATTTAAACGGAGCGGATGTAACTTTATTGGTTAATAATGGTGAAAATTTAGGAGCTAACAATTCAAATGCATTTGATTTATCTTCTACAGGATGGCCGTTAAATAAAATTTCGCAGTCCAATTTTGGTGAAGAGTGGGATTTAGGTCCATTCATTTATTCAAATGCTCCGAGCACCAGCGATAATGTGGATGCAGATTTCCATTATGAAGATGTAACTGTAAATTTAACCTGCACACCAAGTGGAGTGGCACAGTGTGCTAATACTTATTATACAACTGATGGATCAACTCCAACATTAAGCTCCTCACAAGGAACCAGCTTTACCTTAACTTATGATGGATTTTATACAATCAAATATTTTTCAGTTGATGAATTTGGTAATCAAGAGAGCGTAAAAACTGCAGTAAATCAGGTGAAAATAAGTAAACCTGTTTTTGGATCAGATATATTGACTGAAGAAGAAAAGGCCAATCAAATTGCATGTGGAAGGTTGGATGTAGGTGGTAAATCAAATTTCGTTGATGATGTTGACTATAAAAACCTAATTGGAAAATATGGTAAGTCTTGTTCTGATATTTCGGCAACATTTGATGGTTGTGGTAGATTAGATCATGATGAAAACCTAAAAATTGATGTTTTAGATTTTGTTAATCTATCATTGTTATACGGACAAGAATGTAAGTAGAGTACTTTTCATTTTTTTCATTTTTTAACAAGTAATATTAAATTATTTTCTTTGGTGCGTATATAATATAATGAACATAATTCAATCGTTAATAAAGCGAAAGCTTGCAGTAACAATTATTCTATTTTCAGTACTAACATATTTTGGTTTTATTCAATTCACAAAACCATTATTGGAAGTCTCAGTTGCACTTGTATCAGATCCAGTTAGCACACTTGATGAGATAAGATGGGGAACAATCTATGCACTCTCAGATGGAACTGATGAAATAACAATTAACTATGGAGATCAAATTACAACAATGGAAACTGTTTTTTACGTACAGAATCCAGATGGAACACTTAAGCAAGAAATTGTAATTCCGATTGCAAATCCAGCTGGAAACACATCCTTTAATTTGACTCAAGTAGGAACATATAAGATTCATATTGCAATGGGATACAGACCTTTAACTGTTGACTCAACTAACAAATTAATGCTTAAACCTAGAGAAAGATTAAGAACATGGGATTATGCAGATTCAGGTTTTAACGTTTACTTTAACGTTGAGAATAATACAAATTTCTCTTTAAATGGATTATTAACAGAGAATGTAGCAGGAACTACAACAATGACTCTATATAATCCAAGCGATGTGCAATTTGGTCAGCAGACTCTTACATATAGTGCCACAAATGATGGAACAACTTATCAAACGATTTCTGCTGTAACTCCTGTAAATGGAGCTTGGAGAGTAAATATTAATACTGTAGGTGGTGCAGACACATCAGTAAGCTTGTGGTTGGATGGCGTTGATAGCTATTTTTCTGATAGTGCAGCAAATTTATTTACACCAAACTTTAGTACAGAATCTGAGACTATGACAATTGATTTAAGTGATAATTTAGGAACAAGAGCACGAATTGGTGGTGGAAGAATTGCCGAACAGGGTACTTTATCTGCTGTAGAAGAAACCACATTTAATACATTACATTTAGAAACTACTGAGGCACCATTAAATATTGCTTTAAGAGAACCTACTAATGACAATGGTGATCCTAACACATATACCAGTGGAATTAACTTCACAAATCAAAGTATTGATGAAGCATTTACAGTAACAAATCAACCAATTGTTGAAATTAATGGATTGCCAGCCTGGTATAGAGATGATTTAGCACCAGGTGGAACTTGTTCTGGAAATTTAGATTCATGTTTATCTTATACCGAAACACATGCAGAATTTAGAGAATTTGTAGAAGTTTTGCTTGATTACTATATAAATACTCAAGGGTATCCAGTATCAATGCTTAATCTTATTGATGAGCCAAACAATGATGTAATTACAGCAACTGGGTATGCAGCAATGATGAATACAGTTGCAGATAGACTTCAAGCAAATGTAGATTCAGCCATTAACACTTTCTTGCCATATACGGGAAGTGTTACAGTCTTAAATGATACAGCACTTACATATATTGATGATTTGATTGCAAATATTGACTCTGACAGTATGCGAGGATTAGGAATTCACCCATGGCTATTTGGTCATTCTCCAGATGGAGGAACAACCCATTCAACTGAACTAATGGATAAAAGAATTACAGACATAATTGCGGATTTAGATACTCAGTATTTACCAGTTGAAATGAAATTAAATATTTCTGAGTTAAATGCACATTATGGAAGTACATCATTTCAAGATTCTATAAATATTGCTTCTATGGATCATGCTGTTTGGTGGGCATCGGCATTGTTCACATTAATGAAGCATGGAGATAGAGTAGAAGCAATCGCATACTATCCTTTTGTTGATAATGGAACAATCCATAATATAAGGGGGTGGGTGACATCAGGTGGATCAATAAAGAAGGTTGGTTATGCAACAAAGTTCATGTTAGAGCAAATAGAAGATAATGTACTTGCATATTCGGGGGATAATAACCCGGATATCAACTTCTTGGTTACTCAAGATTCAACTGATGTGAATGCATTAAACATATTAATATCTAACAAAGGTGAAAGAACATATAATTTGAGTTACGACATTACTGGAGCTACAAAGTATATATCAACTAGCTCAGTGGAATATATAGATACAGATAACTATGTAACAGCAGTTGCTGGCAGTTCAACTGTAGATGCATCTGATGACACTGTAACTGTTTCTGTAGCACCAAATACAATAACATCTGTAGTATTAACACTGACTAGTACTGATCCGCATCCGCCATCAGGAGGTTCGGGTGGAGGAAGTAGTTCACAAACTGAAACAGCAACCGAGACTGTATGTGGTGCAATAGATATTGGTGGCGAATCTGGAAAGTTAGATTTAGTTGATTTTGCAAATTTTGTTAAAAAATATGGAAAAACATGTCTAGATCCAAATGCAACATTTACAGGTTGTGGCAAGCTAGATACTAATAATGATGGAGAAGTTGGCCTTATTGATTTTGCAAATTTTGCCAAAAGGTATGGTAAGTCTGCATGTGGATTATAACTCTCGCTCTTTTGTCTTAGAAACATAATCTAGAAATTCATACAACTCTTTCCAAGAAGTGGAGAACTTATTTAACTGAACTAGTTTTGCACTGTCAAATCTGTCAGGATCTGTTTTAAAGTGTTGATTATAGTATGTTTTTATATCCTTCCACTCAGAAGTATTGGGTAATTTAAATAGTTCTATTAGTTCTGCTAAATAGCACTCCTCTAATTGAAATAACAATTCACTAGGTGTTATATCATCAGTCAAACCTATCGCTTCGCAAATGTTATGAAAAATCTCTATGTCAGAAATAGAATGGTCTACTCCTAAAGCATCAATTAAATCAGATCTATATCCTTCAAAATTCATAAAAATATCTTAATTCGGGATTATATCTCGGAAAGATTTTTTTCAAATTAAGTACTATTTTTTCTTTTCTCGTTCATTTCATATAAAGCTACTATGAACAAGGATTCGCTCCAACCAAGAGGTGTATTTTCATTAAATCTATCCATATTAGAAAAGTATAGTTCAGGCATTCCTTTTGCTGTATCAACATGGATCAATCTATCTAAAAACATTTGTGCTTTTTGCTCATTACCCATACTTTTATAAATTATTGAAAGCCAAGCTAATCCAAAAGTCCATTCTGCTTCTTCGCTGTATCCATCAGGATTACCATTGTAATACATGTCTCCTTTATATCTAATTACACCTCTTTCTTTTAATAAATGGTATTCAATATTTTCTAATATTTGATCTTGTTGTTCTTTTGTAACTACTCTGTATGGGTAAATAAGAGAAAGAAGAGCTAAATCAGTAAACTTTCTTGCAGATTCTCTTGGTAATAATTGATTAAGGCTTTCTTCTCCCTTTAAAATCATATCGTCTGGAACTTCAATTTCATCTAGAGCATCGACTACTTTTAAGCCTGCAACACATGCTCCAACTGATGATGCATGAATTTCTTCATCTTCTTCCCACATTCCGCTGTCTTTATCATGCCAGTATTCAATTGACTGTAGGTAGTAAACTAATTTTTGAACAATTCTTACTCTATCTTTATTTTCAAAAAGCCTTCCTTTTCTATTTTTTTCTAATTGACCAACTTGATATAAAATTGCACCTACAGCATCATTTTGCTTGTTTCCCCATTCTTCCCAAAACTCATCAAAATTTTCTGGGTTGTAACGTGCATGAATATATTGAAA